>JADKGN010000005.1:333601-667203 GCA_016722705.1 Candidatus Dechloromonas phosphoritropha
GATCGGCTTCCAACTCGGGTCATCAAAATAGGTCCCGTAGTTTTCCAGCGCGCCTATCACTCTCACCGCGCCGTCCTGGCGCTTCAGCTTCTTAACCTTGCCCTCCATCGCCTCAACGCCTTCGAGTATCTCGGCTATGATCAGGTGCAGTTGCGCGTCGGCCTTAGGCTCAAGTTTGCAGTTGCTCACCATGTAGCCGACCTCGCCGTTGACCTTTTTGGCCAGGGCGCCGTACTTGGTGACGGACAGCTTGCCTTCGTGAATCGCGTGCAGCGATCCTTCCATGGCGTTGCGGATATTGGTCATCGCCTTGCGCAAGGGCTCGTCGGACGCCCATTTCTTGCCTTCGTCGAGCGATAGTTTGACCGGAGCTCCCGCGTGGTCGTGGCTATGGCCGCTCGCTTCGGCGGCAAACGCAGAGGTAGTGGAAAGGCAGAAAGAAAAAGCGGCAAGAGACAGAAGCTTCGTGAGGCGCACTACTGTAGACATAAGTCCTCCAGGTAGGGTTCCGCCCTTTAGTGGGGCGCTTGCAGCATGCATGCCAACGCTTAAGTCTGCCTTAACGCGAGAGCAACCTCTGCTTTCGGTTGGCGCGGCGAATGGACTGATGTATTTGAAAGCTCGCCGCAATTCATCCGCTACTGAAGTTAGGTCATGACGTATTAGAAGCTGTATAATTTATACATCTTCATCGTAGCATCGTCTTTTTCGTAAAGCTATATATTAAGCATACCTTTTACTTATGGGCCTGTTGCCATGAGACTTACCACTTTCTCCGACTACACTCTGCGCGTGTTGATGTTCCTCGCTCTCAACCGTGACCGGCTTGCGACCATTCCAGAGATTGCGGCCGCCTACGACATCTCGGGGAATCACCTGATGAAGGTGGTACATCAACTGGCGCGCGCCGGAGTCATCGAATCAATACGCGGCAAGGGCGGCGGCATCCGCCTGGCGCACGAGCCCGAGGACATCCGGCTGGGGCAGATTATTCGCGCCAGCGAAGGTGGCGCGCCGATTGTCGAATGCCTGGCGGATGATGCCGGGGCCTGCCGCATTGCGCCGGCCTGCCGGCTTGCTGCGATATTGGTAAGCGTCTTCGATGCCCTGTTCGCCACACTGGACGAATACACACTAGCCGATCTGGTGTGTGCACCGCGCAAACTGGAGGAACTGCTGGTGCGCAGCTAGCATCCAAGCTTTTGATCTTTCATTAACGGTGTCGACACTCTCGGCCCAGTCAGCATCATGCGGTACTCTCCAGTGAGCAGCGAGTGCAGTGATAAATTGGAGGCCACAGAATATGAGCACCAAACCCGTATCCTTCAAGTCGCCCGAAATGGCGAAGAAGTTTCCGTTGCACCCTAAGCATCCCGAGCGAACCTGTTGGGGATGCGACAAATATTGCTCGGTGGATTCACTACAGTGCGGAAACGGTTCCGGTCGCACCCAGCACCCAGCCGAGATGCTGGGAGACGATTGGTATAGCTGGGGCGACTGGGGCATTGATGTCAGCGAGAACTCGGAAATCTCCACGGAAAAGAGTGCGGGAGGTTCTGCCGAAGGAGAGCGCTAATGGATCATCCAGTATTTTTTTCCGAGACCCCGAGCATCCGCATTGATGATCCACAGGCGAGGGTTTCGGCAAACGAAGGCAGGAAAGAGTCCGCTGCCTGCTCTTGGACCATGGCGACGATCCGCCCGGGTGGTTTGGCCTAATTAAGATTCTCAGGAGGAAACATGGCAGGATCATGGGGTTGCCCGCACGAAATCGACGGCTTATGTCACAAGGTCAATCAGCTAACTTGCGACCCCGGTATGAAAGGCTGCGTTTTGTCCGGTCGCTATGTTTTCGCCAGTGCGGAGAAAAACCAGCGCCTTCTGCACAAGCAGGCACGACAGGACGATGCCGTTGTATCGCCGGCCACGGGAGGCACGCATAACGTCGAAGAACGATGAAAGGCCAAGGCGGGGCCGGGACCTAAAGGCACCTGTACCGATTGCACCTTCATTGCATCAGAGATTTGGGCATTTTGCGTAGTTGAGTTGTACGGTGCTGACCGTCAGGTTGTGGTGGCCTTCTGCCAGCCACAAATCCGGTGCAGCCTGCATGTCAAGCCAGGCTTCCGGTGCAAGGGCCATCGCCGCCGAGAAGCCAGACTTGCCGTTTAGAATCGTCAACAGCATGACGCGCAACACGCCAAGTTATTCGGCGGCCCGCGTGACGGTCATCTTTCCGGGATCCATTCCCGGAGAACTTCGTCCGGTTGGGCGGGGTTATGCATACGACTTATCGCGCACTTCTGGCGGCAATCCTGATAATTGATGAGAACGGCAGCGTTGTCCTCGGAGCAAGAAATCATGCGCCAGTTGCCGTTGACGCAGGTTGACCATGGGTCGTTGGTCAACCGGTGTAATCGCCAGCCGCGCGCCGCGACATCGGTAGGTTGTCCGGCCTTGTCCAGATAGGGTGGCTGACACCGGGATGCGTCTGGTTACCCACAAAGGGGTTGATTGTTGCGGTCGACCTTGGAAAACAGGCAGAAAGCGAAGAAGGCCGGTATCGACACATTGGTATCTGCCGGCTCCCACCGCCGCGATGAAGCCGACGGCCACTGGCAGCGACGGGTTGTCGCCGAGCAAGCAAATCAGACTGACCACACCGTTGCTGAGAACGAGCGAGGCATCGCCGCTGGCTTCGCCACCACCTTGCCAACCCCGCGCACTGTCAGCCCCGGTCAGGGGCCGGCAAACGGCTGCAACCCTTCGTCGCCCGGAAGGAGCGTCGACAGCACGGCTTCGATGCGCACCGGCAGGCCCGGCGCAACGGTTGTCGCGATATTGCGCCCCGACGGGCTCGACGGCCGGCTTATCTCACCGTCGATTCGTTCGAGCAGGTACGGAAAAAACGGATTGGATGACAGCCGCGTCAGAAAATCCTGGTCGACGATCAGCGCGCCGCGCTCGCCACGGGCATCCATCGCGCCCAGGTTGTAGCCGTAGTCATCCTTCGTCTTCGGGTCGGGATCCATGCCGTATAGCGGATCGTCCATCGGAATCGGGATCGCGAGGTGCGACAGCGAGAAGATTCCCACCGGATAGGGCAGGTTCAGTGGGCGAACCGCGGCCTGCAACTGGCCGGGCGCGATGCTGCGCTCGACCGTGGCCTCGCTATTGTCGTTGGCATTGGAATTGGCATTGGCGATAGCGGTGAAACGGTAGGTCACGGGTTCGGTGGGTGCGAGGCGGTCGATCGCGACGAAGGAGGCCGGACGCAGCAGCGGAGTGAACTTGAGCGTCCGATTGACGTCGAAAAGTACGATTTCGCTGCCGTTGTCGGGCAGGTTCGCGTAGAGCGCCGTCAGGATCGCCGGCGTGCTGACGGTGAAATCGATCACCGACTGGAAGGTCAGCACCGGCGGCAGGGCGCCCAGGCTGCCCGCGCGCGCCATGCGCTGGATCTGCGCCTGCAGCGCGTCGGTCAGGCGGAAGGACTGGCGTGCGCCGTTGACCGGAAACGAGTTGTACTTGAACGGGTTGAACTCCGGAATGACGCTGAGCCAGGCGGCATTCGCGAATGGCGGCAGCAGCGCCGGCAGGCTGGCCAGACCGGCAAAGCGCGCAAATCGTGTGATGCCGATCATCGGCGTGAACAGCACCACGCGGTCGGCTCTGGGAAGTTGCGGGCTTTCCAGCGCGTCGAGCGAGTACTTCATCGCCAGCGCTCCGCCGTTCGAGAACCCGGCCAGATGCAGCGGTGCCGGAGCCGGGACGCGCCGACGCGCTTCGCGCACGGCCAGTCGCGTCGCTGCCATCCAGTCTTCCCAGCGAACGTCGGTCAGGCCGGCAGGCACTGTGCCGTGGGCCGGCAAGCGGATTCCGATCGCGAGGTAACCCTGATCGCGATAGTGTCTCGCGATATGGCGCAGGCTGTAAGGCGAATCAGTCAGTCCGTGTAGCAGAACGACCACGCCGACCGGTTTTCCATCCGGTTCCATGACGTAGGAGCGATTCCAGTCATGCGCGAAGCGCGCGGGGTAGACTGGGCTCGCCTCGAAGTAGCGATTGATCGGCACGCGCTGGTCGGGTGCCAGTTTCTGGCTGACCTCGGCGCGCACGCTGGCCATAATCTCGTCCTCCCGGGCAAGGTAATGGCTCCAGTCCGCCGCGTCGAGCTGATCGGCTCTAAGTTCCTGGGGAACAAAGGTATGCCACGGCTGCAAGGGGGGGCCGCCGAGTACCCGAAACGACCGCAAGACGAGCAGAGCGACGCCGATTACAAGGAGCGCTACCAGCACCCACTTGAGGATTCTTCCGATGGTTCTTGGCATGGTCTCGTTCCGGATTGGCTTGTTGCATCAGCGCTTGGGCGCCGCTATTCATGTGTGAGGTGGAGATGGATGGGAGCTTCAACCCAACTTGCTTGAGTATCCTAGGGCTGTCAGTCGGAGTCAATGGGTTGTGTCGTCCCGAAGTATCCTGAAAATCCAGGCTGGGTCTTCAGGACTTGCGTTGGCGGCTGCGGGTCGGCACCCCGTGAAGTCCTGGTGCACAATAGCGCGATAGCGCGGTTTCCATGCTTGCGCATGTGCCACCACGGCCACCGGCATGGTCCGGTCAACGTTGCTGGCCTTGCCTTGCCGGAACCGTCCCCCAATTACAGATTTGCCGGAGTCCTGCCGTGCTCGCTGCCACCCGTCGCTGGTTTGACGACAATATCCTCGAACTCGGCCGCGAGATGCGGCTTTCTTACCTGCCACCGCTGATGGTCTATGTCGCGGCGGGGGTGTCCGGACTGACCGGGATCGTCGGAACCTTCTTCGTCAAGGAGTACCTCGGTCTTTCCGCGGCCTTCCTTGCGGCACTGGGTTTCTGGGCTGGAATTCCGTGGGCGCTGAAGATGCCGCTCGGCCACCTGGTCGACCTGGCATGGCGTCACAAGGCCGGTCTGGTGTGGCTGGGCGCCGCGCTGATCGCGGCCAGCCTGTTGATCATGCTTGGCCTGGTGGCCGAACCGCAGCGCATGGGCGAAATAATGTCGCTGGAGGCCTGGTTCGTTCTCTCCGCCATACTTTCTCCGGTGGGCTACGTCCTGCAGGACGTGGTCGCGGACGCCATGACGGTGGAAGCGGTACCGCGGGTAAACGACCGGGGCGAGACGCTGCCGCCGGAAGCGCGACGGCTGATGAACACCACGCTGCAGACCCTGGGTCGCGTCGCCATCATCGGCGGTGGCGTGCTCGTGTCGCTGGTGAACGTGCTAATGTTCCGGGGTGTCGAAAGCTTGCCGAATGCGGCACGGATAGCGATCTACGCCCAAGTCTACGGCATGGCGCTGGTCGTCCCGGCAATCTCGGTTGCCGGCGTGCTGCTGGCGAGTCTGATCGAGCGGCGCGACGCAGCGCGGCTGCGCGCCCGGGGCTTTGACGAGACCAGCCTGCGCGCGATGCTGGAGTCGCCAGCGGATACGGTCCAGCCCGATTGGTGGATCCTTGGCGGCAGTCTGGTGTTCGTCGCCATAAGCGTTTCCGTGGGCGTCTCGCAGCTCGAGTTCGGTCAGGAAATCATCTTTCTCGGTTCCCTTTCCGTCATCACCTTCCTGATGGCCAGGCTGCTGCGCGAGCTGGATGAGAATTCCAGGCGGACCCTGCTCGGCACGGCAATCGTCATCTTCGTCTTCCGCGCCATGCCCGGTCCCGGTGCCGGCTCCACCTGGTGGATGATCGATGTGCTGGGCTTCGACCAGTCCTTTCTCGCCAGGCTGTCGCTGATCGCCAGCGTGCTGACCCTGTTCGGCCTGTTCGGCTTCCGTCGCTTCATGGGCGAGCGTTCGATAGCTTACATCGTTGGCTTCCTGACCCTCACCGGCACGCTGTTGAGTCTGCCGACGCTCGGCATGTACCACGGCCTGCATGAATGGAGCGCGGCACACACCGGCGGGATCGTCGATGCCCGCTTCATTGCCTTGATCGACACCGCGCTGGAGTCGCCACTCGGGCAGATCGCCATGGTGCCGATGCTGGCCTGGATCGCCAACTCCGCGCCGGCGAATCTCAAGGCGACCTACTTCGCGGTGATGGCCTCCTTCACCAACCTCGCGTTGTCAGCGTCGCAGCTCGGCACAAAGTATCTGAACCAGATCTTCGAAGTCACCCGCGAAATCCGTGACCCGGTCACCCAGGCCATCAAGGAGACGGCCGATTACAGCCAGTTGGGGGCGTTGTTCATGGTTTCGATCGCGCTCGGTTTGATTGTTCCCTTCGCGGCAATCTGGGTCACGCGGATGCTCAAATTGCGTAGCGCTTGAGGGCGCCGGGGAGCGGGTCCCGGCAGCGCGGTGCCGCCATGAAAAACCCGGCACGCGGCCGGGTTCGTTGGTCGGCGGATGCCGCGATCAGGCGGCGTTGAGCGCCTGGTCGAGATCGGCGATCAGGTCGTCGACGTGCTCGATGCCAATGGAGAGGCGGATCATGTCTTCGGAAACGCCGGCCTTGGCCATCTCCTCCGGCCCAAGTTGGCGGTGCGTGGTCGACGCCGGATGGCAGGCCAATGTCTTGCAGTCGCCGATATTGACCAGGCGGGTGACCAGTTGCAGCGCATCCTGGAACTTGCCGCCGCCTACGCTACCGCCCTTGACCCCGAAATTGAGAATGCCGGAAGCGCGACCACCCATGTATTTCTGGACCAGCGCGTGGTCCTTGTGGTCGGGCAGGCCGGCGTAATTGACCCAGCTTACCTTGGCGTGACCCTTCAGGAATTTGGCGATCTGCAATGAGTTTTCGCAGATGCGGTCCATGCGCAGAGCCAGCGTTTCGACGCCCTGCAGAATCAGGAAGGCGTTGAACGGGCTGATCGCGGCGCCCATGTTGCGTAGCGGCACGACGCGGGCGCGGCCGATGTAGGCAGCAGGGCCGAGGGCTTCGGTGTAGACGACGCCGTGATAGGAAACGTCCGGCTCGTTGAGGCGCTTGAACTTGGCCTTGTGCTCGGCCCACGGGAACTTGCCGCTATCGACGATGATGCCGCCGATGGAATTGCCGTGGCCGCCTAGGTACTTGGTCAGCGCATGGACGACGATGTCGGCACCGTGTTCGAACGGGCGGCACAGGTAGGGCGAGGGGACGGTGTTGTCGACGATGACCGGCACGCCATGCTTGTGGGCGATTTCGGCGAGTTCTTCGAAGTCTGTGATGTTGCCGAGGGGATTGCCGACCGATTCGCAGAAGACCGCCTTGGTCTTGCCGTCAATCAGCTTCTCGAAGGCAGCCGGGTCGCGGTAGTCGGCGAAGCGCACCTCGATGCCGTACTGTGGCAGCGTGTGGGCGAACAGGTTGTAGGTGCCGCCGTAGAGCGTCGACGAAGTGACGATGTTGTCGCCGGCCTCGGTAATCGTCTGGATCGCCGCGGTGATCGCCGCCATGCCGGAAGCCATGGCCAGGCCGGCAATGCCGCCTTCCATCTCGGCGACGCGCTTTTCCAGCACGTCCTGCGTCGGGTTCATGATCCGGGTGTAGATGTTGCCGGCGACCTTGAGGTCAAACAGGTCGGCGCCATGCTGGGTGCTGTCGAAAGCGTAGGAAGTGGTCTGGTAAATGGGGACGGCGACCGCCTTGGTAGTCGGGTCCGGGCTGTAGCCGCCGTGGACGGCGATGGTTTCGATTTTCATGTGCGTGTCTCTCTTGGTGTTGTGGTGGGTGGAAACTAAAGTTTATCAGGCGTAACGCTGAAGAAATTCACTGGGCGAAGCGATCGCGATGCCTCGCCACGGATTCATCGAGCGCAAATGATCGTCACCGCTGATGATGATTTCGGATTCGGCACAGAGTGCAAGCTCCAGGAATCGGTTGTCCGAAGGATCAATGCAATCGGTAATCGATACCGAAGGCTCGATGAACTGGCTGATGCGCGCCAGGACGAGAAGGAAATCAATACGGCTTTCCCCAGGAAAATAGCGGTCAAATTTTTCCCGGGCAATGACTTCACTCAGTTCGAACCATGTTGCGGAGGAGTGGGCGATCCGGAAGTTTTCAGCGGCAAACAACAAAGCGCGACGGCTGAGTGAGCTTGGCAGAATCGCTGCGCTCACCAGCGCGTTGGTATCGAAAACGATACCAGGCAGATCAGTTGTGCTCATCAATCATGCGGGTAACTGCTTCCTCGGTCAGGCCTTCAGCCACGGCGGCTTGGCCCACGCCAGCAAGAACCGTATCAAGCGCCTTGGCAGCTTCCTTGCCGCTGAGTGGTGAAAGTTCGCTGATAGTTTTCATAAATTGCAACAGGGCGAGTTTCGCATCACCGCGCGGGGAAATAACGACAGATACGGGGCGCCCACGGCGGGTGATCAGGACTGGCTCGCGCTGCGAGGTGTCGATCAGTTCGCCAAAACGGTTCTGTGCTTCGAGAGAGGTCATCGTCAGCATGGGAGGTCTCCTGAATGAAACATCTGTTACGTACATTATAGCTGTTATCAGTGTTGCTTTCCAAAGCAATCGCCGGAAAGCAGGGTTTCCGGCTGGCGGTGGGTGGCGGGGATGCCGGGGGCGGTGACGGGTTGTTGCTGGCTCAGGCGTTCGGCGACGGTCGCGTTGAGGGCGAGCAGTTGTTCGAGCAGGGCTTTTTTGGCGCTGAAACCGTAGGCGGCGAGAACGGCTTTGTCGAGCGTGGCGTGGGCGCCGCGCAATGGGTTCTTGCCGGGCAGGTCGAGGGTACGGTAGAGGGCGCGCAGGCCGCCATCGAGCGTGGCCAATGCCTCGTCGCGGATACGGCGGATTTCGCGGCCGGCGGCGGCGATGGCGTCGATCTGTTTTTCGCTGGGGGCTTGCGGCCAGGGGAAGGTGTCGAAGACGGATTCGGCGCTGTAGCGGTAGCGCTCGGCCAGCTTGCCGCACTTGGCGACGAACCATTGCCAATGGGCGTTGGATTGCAGGATGCCGAAGCTGTAGTCGTCGGCAAAACCGAAAACCTGAATGAGATTGCTCGGCCGGATGGCGGACGAGGCAAAGATGAAGATCGGGCGCTTGGTAACGTAGGCGCAGCAGAGGTAACGCGGCAGCGGCTTGATGACCGATAGCATTTCCGGTCGGCCAAACGACAGTTGCCACCAGCGGGCCAGAAAGGCTTTGTGGTGGGAGCGCATTTTTCCGTCGTTGTCCTTGCCTTCTTCCGCTTTGCGCTCACGGTCGGGCAGCACATGGGTCTTTACCCATTCGTAGGCGGCGGGATAGGTTGCAGCCTGCAGGATGTCGCGCTGCTCGAAATCAAGGACGTAGCGATCAAGCGCCATGCCGGTCAGGGCGTCGACACCGTTCAGGTAAGGGTGAATGATTTCTGAGGAACGAGCGCCCCGGGCAACGATTGCCACGCGCTGTTCTTGCGTCAGGAGAAAGCCCTGATGGCCGAGCATTTGTCCGTTGAAGCAGCGCTGCGGCTTGGTGTTGCATTCCAAAATTGCCGCTTTTCCGAGGTCGACCGTATCGGACAGCGCCGAATTGATATGTTCCACCTCCCGGCAATCCAGATCGTATTCCTTGGCCCCGCGCTGCGCGGTCTTGAACCACAGCCGCCGGGTCTTCGGCAGCAGGGCGGATTCCTGTGTCCTGATCCAGTTGGCGATGGAAACGTGCACGTTGGCTTCGCCGCTCCACGGCTGGTTGTCGACGGCGTCGATTACCGTGCCGTCGGCGCAGATGACGTCGAGGCCGCCGATGCGCGAGGCGTTGTTGCGGATGTTCTGGGTGCCGACCAAACCCGCGCGGCCGGCGACCGGGTCTTGCGCGGAGCAAGGCGGCAGGTGGTCGTGGGCGCGGCGGAACCAGTGCACGCAGTAGTCGGCCATGCCCGGCACTTCCGGGTAGGCGCGGCGCACGGCATTGACGTAATCGGCGCCGAGCAGCGGTTTCAATAATTTGGCGCCGATGAAGGGCGGGTTGCCGATGATGACGTCGACCTTGGGCCACGTCGTGCACGTGCCGTCGGGCTGAATCAGCGCGTCGCCGACGCTGAAATTGGCGTCGAGGTTGTCGAGCGGCAGCGGGTTTTCGTTGACGTGCAGTTCGTCGATGGCGAGTTTGTGGGCAAGCATCATTGTCACTTTGGCGAGTTCGACGGCGAAGGGCTGGATGTCCATGCCGTGGAAGTTCTTGCTGGTGACGAAGCCGAACGGGCGCTGGGCGGCGTTGCGGCTGGCGAATTCGCCCATGCGTTCGTAGATGCGGGCTTCGAGCCGCTTGAGTTCGCGGTAGGCGATGTAGAGAAAGTTGCCGGAGCCGCAGGCGGGGTCGAGGACGCGGAAGTTCTCCAGGCGGGCGAGCAGTTCTTCGAGGCGCTTCAGGGTTTTGGCGCTTTCGATCTGTTCGCGCCAGGGAGCGACGATGGTCGGGCCGACGATCTTCATGATGTCGACCGGGCTGGTGAAATGGGCACCAAAGGCGTGGCGTTGGGTGCTGCCGAGTGAGTGCTCGAAGATGGTGCCGAAGATTTCCGGGCGGACGTAGCGCCAGTCGAAGGCGGCGGCGTTCCTGAGCAGGTCGAGTTCGTCGGCGTCGAGTTCGATGCGCGCAGGTTCGCGGAAGAGGCCCCCGTTGAAGTAGTCGACGCCCTTGTAGCGGCCGCCGGCGGTCTTGCCCGGCGTGTTCATTTCGACGAAAAGGGCGCCGATCAGGTCGTAACTCTTCTCCGGCGTGGTGCACTCGTCGAGCAGACGGGCGAAGAAATATCTGTCGAGCAGGCCAATGTCTTCGGCGAACAGACACATCAGGCTTTGCAGCACGAAGCGCTGGGCGAGGGTGGCGTCGATGCCGCGCCCGGCGAGGTGGTTGTAAAGCGTGGCGAGCAGGTCGGCGGCGGCGCGCGTGACTTGTTCGTGGTCGAACTGGAAGACCGGGGTTTCCGGCTTGGCGAAGAGGAAGGCGAGCGGCCCCCAGCGCTGCGGCAATTCGGCCAGTTTTAACTGGTCGACCGGGGCATCCATCTGGGTTTCGAAATCGAAGACCCAGAATTCGTCGAAATTGCAGAGGACGACGTAGCGCGGCCGGTTGGGGACGAGGCGCGTCCAGTAGTCGAAGGCCTGGCGATAGTGTTTTGCAAGGTCGGTGCCGCGCTTTTTCATTTCGACGAGGACGACCGGTTTCCAGACGAGATCGGCGAAGGCGGTGCCGCCGCCGTCCTTCTTGACGCGCTCCTCGCAGTTGGCGCCGGCTTCCTTGAGCCCGCCGTGGCCGAGGGCGCGGAACAGGTGATCGAGGAAGATGGCGGCTTCGCCCTCTTCGTCGCCCTTGATATGGGCGGCACACCAGTCAACGAAGTTTTGCAGTCGGGTTTCGCGGTCGGTCATCTCGGGCGCCGTAGTGGCTCATGCGGAGTGCATGGCCGACGTTTATAGCGCCCACTTTGGCGAAGCCGCTTGCGTTCGGTTCGGGAGCACGGCTCAGTCGTTCCGGCGAACTTCGTCTGCCGGCCTGCCAATGACTGCCGCCTTGCTGATCGATGGAGCGCGTGCCGTTAGCTTCGCTCAATGCGGATGGGCGCGGGCGAGCCTGTCGCGGTCAACGTCGAATTCAGGTGGATTTTCAGGGCTGTTGTCAGCGTCGGGCGGATGAACGGCAAATCGGTTCGCCTGCTGTCGCGCGCAGGCAAGACATCGCGTCATGGTTTGCCGCCCATTGCCGCTTGCCGGCGGGAAGCGTCGGGCACTTTTCCAGCGGCCGAGAAAGCGCTATTGTTGGCGCTCATCGGCGCGCCGCCAGTTCCGGTTTCAGTCGGCGGGGGGGTGCCGGCTTGCAGGTCTTCTTGAGGGGGAGATTCGAGGATGCATTGTCCAGTTAGTCCATCTATTGGCCAGAGCTGGCGCGTTTTGACGCTAGTCACGGTGCTGCTGGCCGGAGCTTGCGGCCAGCCGCCGACCCCGCCAGCGGTGCCCGCCACACCCGGGGATATCCGCACTTTCACCGGTACCTGGTCATTCACCGGCAACCGCCAGATCATGCAACTGGCCCCCGGCGATCAGGCGGGCATCTTCTGGGTCAGTGGTTCACTGCTGCTCGCCGGGCAGGAGCGGCCGGCGCTCGGCTTCCGGGCCGAGATCATCGGCTTCTCGGACAGCCAAACGGGCATGGTGGGACGCGGCGTGTGGATCGACCAGCGCGGTGACAAGGCATTCAGCGAACTGAGCGGCGAATCGGCGCTTCCCGGACATTCGCTCAAGGGCCGCTTCACCGGGGGAACCGGCCGTTACGCCGGGGCCACCGGCGAATATACCTTTACCTGGCAGCGGCTGTCGGAAAGTGAGGATGGCGTCAGCGGACGGGTCAGCGACCTTGCTGGATGGGCGCGTCTGGCGTCGCCGGTTTCACCTGCCCAAGGAGGCAAGCAATGACTGCTCCCGATTCACGTATCCGCGAGATCTTGAAGGCACTGGCGCCATTCGCACTGGCCTTCGGCATCTGGTTCGCGCCGATTCCCGAGGGGTTGACGCGCGAGTCCTGGCACCTCTTCGCCATTTTCGCCGCGGCAATCTTTGCCGTCATCATCAATGCCTTTCCTCTGTTGACTGCGGCGCTGCTCGCCGGCGCTGCTGCAGTGCTCAGTGATACGCTCGACCCAGTCAAGGTCTTCGGCGGTTTCGCCAACCAGAGCGTGCTGCTCGTCGTCGTCGCCTTCCTCGTTGCGCAGTCGGTCGTCAAGTGCGGACTGGGCCGCAGGCTCAGTCTGCGCGTCGTAAGCATTTTCGGCAAATCGACACTTGGGCTCGCTTACAGCATTTTCATCACCGACGCCCTGATCGCTCCCGGCTTTCCGAGCAATACCGCGCGTGGCGGCGTGCTTTACCCGATCGTTCTGGCGCTCGCCCAGAGCAGCGGGTCGGTTCCCGGGGACGAGACCAAGCGCCGTCTCGGCGGGTACCTGATGTTCTGCGGCATGGCCAGCCTCAGCGTGTCGTCGGCGCTGTGGCTGACCGCCACCTCGGCGAATCCGATCGGCGTTTCGCTGGCGGCGGAACACGGCCTGAAAGTCAGTTTCGGCTCCTGGCTGCTGGTTGCCTCGGTGCCGGCGCTGGTGGCGATCGGCTTGCTGCCAGTCCTGCTTTACCGGCTATTCCCGCCAGGGGTGACCGACACGCCCGGTGCGCCGCAAGCCGCGCGCGAGGCGCTGCGCGAAATGGGGCCGCTGTCACGCGACGAATGGATCACGGCGGTCGTTTTTGCCACCATGGTCTGCGCCTGGATCCTTGGCGGAACACTGCACCTGAACCTCACGGCGGTGGCCATCGCCGGTCTCGGCACACTGTTGGCGACCCGGGTGCTGACCCTCGACGACATTTACCTGCAGGGCGGCACGCTGGCGACCTTCCTCTGGCTGGCGGTGCTTTTCTCCCTGAGCGGGCAACTCAACGAGATGGGTTTCATGGGCTATGTCGGGGAGCGGCTGGCCTCGATGCTTGGCGATGTCTCGTGGCCGGTTGCCTATGTCGTGCTGCTGTTGCTCTACGTCGTGATGCACTACATGTTCGTCAGCCAGTCGGCGCAGGTGTTGGCGCTGCTCGGCGTCTTTCTCGACGTTGGCGTCAAGGCCGGTGTCCCGGTCAGCCTGATGGGCTTTGCGCTGCTCTTTGCCAGCAGCTATTTTTCGACACTGACGCCACAGGGTGGCAGTCAGAATGTCATCTTCGTCGCCAGCGACTACCTGACGCAGGGCGAGTTGTACCGTCTCGGGCTGCTGACGACAGCCTTCTGCACGCTGGTGTTCCTGCTGATCGGGACGCCCTGGGTGCTTTGGGTCGGCTGAGGGACCGCGGCGGTACCCAATCTTTCGAAAGGAATGGACATGGCGCGAATCGAAAAGGATTTCCTCGGCGAGAAGGAGCTGCCGGATACGGCGTATTACGGCGTACAGACGCTGCGCGGCAAGGAGAATTTCCACATCACCGGCATCCCGATGGCAGCCGAGCCGTATTTCGTCAAGGCCTTCGGCTATGTCAAGAAGGCCGCGGCGCTGGCCAACCGCGATCTCGGCGTGCTCGATGCACGGGTTGCCGATGCCATCGTCGGCGCCTGTGACCGGCTGATCGCCGGCGATATGGCCGACCAGTTCGTCACCGATTTCATCCAGGGCGGCGCCGGCACCTCGACCAACATGAACGCCAACGAGGTCATCGCCAACCTGGCGCTGGAGAGCCTCGGCCACCGGAAGGGCGAATACCAGTTCGTCAACCCCAACGATCATGTCAATTACGGGCAATCGACAAACGACATCTATCCGACCGCCTTCCGCCTGACGCTGATCCTGCGTCTGGCCAGCTACATGGAGGCGCTGCGCTGGCTGCAGGACGCTTTCTCCGCCAAGGCCAAGGAGTTCGAGCGGGTACTGAAGATGGGCCGCACGCACCTGCAGGATGCCGTGCCGATGTCGCTCGGGCAGGAGTTCCACGGCTGGGCGACAACAATCGGCGAGGAGGTTCAGCGCATCGCCGAGGTGCGCCAGCTCCTGCACGAGATCAATCTCGGCGCCACCGCGATAGGCACCATGGTGACGGCCGCGCCGGGTTACCCGGAACTCGCGACCAGATATTTGTCCGAACTGACCGACACCCGCTTCATCCTGGCCGGCGACCTGATCGAGGCGACCTCGGACACCGGTGCTTACGTGTTGCTTTCCGGTGTACTCAAGCGCACCTCGGTCAAGCTGACCAAGATCTGCAATGATATCCGGCTGCTTGCCTCGGGCCCGCGCTGTGGCCTCAACGAGATCAACCTGCCGCAGATGCAGCCCGGCTCGTCGATCATGCCGGGCAAGGTCAATCCGGTCATTCCCGAGGTGGTCAATCAGACCAGCTTCCTGGTGATCGGCCTCGACCTGACCGTGACCTTGGCCGCTTCGGCCGGACAGTTGCAGCTCAACGTGATGGAGCCGGTGATCACCTTCGCGCTGTTTACCTCCATTTTCACGATGGAAAATGCAGTCAACAGCCTGCGCGTGAACTGCGTCCAGGGCATCACCGCCAATGCCGAACACTCGCGTGACATGGTGCTCAACTCGCTCGGCATCATCACCGTGCTCAAGCCGACCCTGGGTTACAAGCAGTGCGCCGAGCTCGCGCGCGAGGGCTACGAGACAGGTAAGTCGCTGCACGACATCGTAGTCAAGGAACGCCAGTTGATGACGCAGCAGAAATGGGACGAGGTGTTTTCTTTCGAGAACCTGATCAGCCCGAAGCACGAGTAGTAATCGCCTGGAGATTGAAACTCATGAACATGGTCATCTTCCTGCAGTTCGCTGTAGTCCTCGCGGCGATCTGGATGGGTGCGCGCTACAGCGGCGTCGGGCTCGGCCTCTGGGGGGCAGTCGGCCTGCTGGTGCTGGTCGTTGGCTTTGGGGTCACGCCGACCTCGCCGCCGATCGACGTCATGCTGATCATCCTGGCAGTAATCATGGCTGCCTCGGTGATGGACGCCGCAGGTGGCATCGACTTCCTGGTGCGGGTGGCCGAACGCATCATTCGCGCCAACCCGAAGTACGTCACCATCGTCGCGCCGCTGACGACGTGGAGTTTCACCTTCGTCGCCGGTACCGGGCACATCGTCTATCCGCTGCTGCCGGTGATCTACGAGACCGCGCACCAGAGCGGCATCCGCCCCGAGCGGCCGATGGCGATCGCGACCATCGCCTCGCAGCAGGCGATCACCGCGAGTCCTGTTGCCGCGGCCACGGCGGCGATGATTGGCCTCTTTGCCGAGAAGGGACTGACCCAGTGGGGACTGCCCGAGATCCTGATGGTTTGCGTACCGGCGACGCTGACCGGCGTCGTTGCCGGCGCCATCGTTTCCATGTTTCTCGGCAAGGATCTGAAGGACGATCCGGAATATCAGGCGCGCCTGGCGGCCGGCCAGATACCGGCGCCGAAGGCGGCGGGTGAGCGCCCGCCGCTGAAGCCGGCGGCCAGAATTTCCGCCTACCTCTTTCTGACTGGCGTCGCGCTGGTCGTACTGCTTGGCTTCTTCCCCGAGTTGCGCAAGCTGCCCGGGGCCAAGAGCCCGCTCGGGATGCCAACCGTCATCGAGATCGTCATGATGGCGGTCGCCGCGATCATGCTCATGGCAACCAGGGTGAATGTCGATGAGGTGCCGAAGACAGCAACGCTACGCGCTGGCGTCGTCGCGGTGATTGGCATTTTCGGGCTGGCCTGGCTCGGCGACAGCTTCATTGCCGCGCACAAGGACGTCATCGTTCCGGCCATCGGTCACTGGGCCGAAGCGGCGCCGTGGACCTTCGCCTTAGGCCTGTTCTTCGCGTCGGTGCTGCTCTACAGCCAGGCGGCGACGACGCGGGCGCTGATGCCGCTCGGCATCGCGCTGGGCATTCCGCCGCAATTCCTGATCGCGATGTTCCCGGCAGTCAATGGCTACTTCTTCATCCCGACCTATGGCTCGCTGATCGCCGCGATCAACTTCGATCTGTCGAAGACGACGACGATTGGCAAGTACGTGCTGAACCATTCGTTCATGATTCCTGGCCTCGTCGCGACCTCGGTGGCCGTGGCCACCGGCCTGCTGCTGGCGCGGGTAATTTTCTGACCTAACGGCGGGCGCCGCGGATCAGGAAGCGGCCGGGGTCGAGAGCGTCAACCAGATCGCGCTCCAGCGGCAGAGGTTCGCCCTCAATACGGCTGACCAGCAGGTCGGCCATCAGCGCCGACCACGTGATGCCGCGCGCGCCTAAGCCCTGCACGCACCACAGGCCGGGCAAGCGTGGCAGGTTATACAGGCGGCTGTTGGCGCCGGCGGCGACCGTAGCCGGAACCGGTCCGACGATCGGCAGGCGGTCGGGCGACAGTGGACGGAAGCCGACGCGCCCGTGGAGTTGCGCGGGGTCGATGCTGGCGGCGAAGCCAGGCAGGGTCAGGTCGAGTTGGGCGAGGTTTTCGCGGTGATCGGCGTGGCGTTCGCCGGCTTCGTCGTCGTCATAGGTCAGCGTGGCGCCGGTCAGGCAATAGCCGTCGATTGCCGGTATTGCGTAGGCGCGCTGGCTGACGACGATATCGAGCGCCGGCAGGTCGGTAGCCGGCAGGTGACTGACCTGGCCGCGTGCGGCAATCTGCGGCAGCCACGCGAACTGGCTGAAACGCGGCGCGGCAACGCCGCTGGCCATGACAACGAGTGGTGCTGTAGCCAGCACGCGGCCATCGGCGGCGAGCGCCTGCCATTCATTTTTTGCCCAATTCAGGCGGTCGACCGCAACAGCGTAATGCGCGCTGATGCGTTCCGGAAAAGTGGCCAGTGCCGTGCTGCACAGTGATGCCGGCTGTACCCAGCCGGCCTCGGGAAACCACCAGCCACCGCCGCTCACCAACCTGCCGAGCAGTTTGCCAGCACTGTTGGCGTCGACAAATTGCACGATTTCGGGTGGCAGGCCGAGCGCGGCGACGGTGCGCTGCTGTTGCGCTTCGTGTTCGGCGTCGCGTGCCAGATGCAGCACGCCGCAGGGCGACCAGCGGGCAGCGGGCAGCGTTTGCAGCAGGGTGCGGGTGGCGAGGAAGCCGGCGCGCGTCAGGCGCGAAATGCGATTGTCGTCGGCGCTGGGCAATGGCCGCAACATCCCGGCAAGGTTGCCGGAAGCGCCCTGGCCCGGGCCGGCGGCCTGTTCGAGTACGGTCACTTGCCAGCCGGCGGCTGCCAGGCGATGGGCAGTCAGGCTGCCGGCGATACCGGCGCCGATGACGATGGCGTGCCGTTTGGAGGGCAGCGGACGGCGATCCGGGCGCTGCGAGCGGAAGCGGCCGACCAGCATCTCGCGCCGGGGGGGAAGGCCGGGCCGCCGCTCGAGATCGAACTCGACGGCGGCCAGCGCATCACGCGCCGGCCTTGCCAGGCACCAGGTCGCCAATGTCGCACGGGGCGCGGCGAGCCGGGCAAGCGCCTTGCACAGCGCCAGCGACCACAATTCCGGGTTGGTGGCAGGTGCGAAACCGTCGAGATAAAAGGCGTCGACCGATGCATCGACCTCGCGTAGTTGGGTCGCCGCATCGCCGAAAATCAGAGTCAGGATGACGCGCTCACCATCGAGATGCAGACGGTGGGTGCCGGGCACCAACGGTGGCCAGAGCCGGCGCAGGGTGTTGGCGAGGTCGGCGAATTCCGGCCAGGCCTGATGCACGGTGGCAAGATCAGCGGTCGTAAATGGGTGTTTTTCGAGCGAGACGAAGTGCAGCCGGCGGCAGCGTTGCGGGTCGTCGCGCCAGGCCTGCCAGGTGGCGAGAAAATTCAGACCGAGGCCGAAGCCGGTTTCGAGAATGGTGAAGCGATCCCGGTCCTGCCAGCGCGCCGGCAGATCGTTGCCACCGACAAAGACGTGGCGCGCTTGCGCCGGACCACCGCAGGTGGTGTGGTAGATGTCGCCGTAGGCGGCGGAATACGGTGTGCCATCCGGTTTGAAGTTAAGACGGGCAGGCTGCATGGGCATGGCTACAATTCTAACCCTGCCGGATGCACGGACACGGCGCCGCGCCGGGCGGGAAGGATGATCCTGGTTTGCAACTCGCAACGACAAGTCCATAATCACATTAACTTGGTGAAACAACATGCGTTCGAGACTGGCTCGCTACCTGCTGACACTGATTCTTCCTTCTGGACTGCTTTGTGTGATCTTTGTCTCCTCGCTGCACCACGAGGACCAGGTCAGGGTCAGGGAGAGTCTGGAAGTGGCCGAGGCTCTGCGCCTGACCGCGGGGGCGCGCTCACTGACCGGCGACATCGGGATGATTGCCGGCGATATCCGGCTGATTGCCAGCCTGCCGAGCCTTGCCAGGGCGCTCGACAAGAACGATCCGCCGTCGCTTGCCGACTTCACGGCCGATCTGGTGGCGCTTTCCGCGAGTCTCCGGGTCTATGACCAGTTGCGCTGGATCGACGAGAGCGGAATGGAGCGTGTCCGCGTCGACTACGTCCAGAACCAGCCGTTCGTCGTTCCCTTGGAGCGGCTGCAGAACAAGGCGCAACGCTACTTCTTCATCGACACGATGAAACTGGCGCCGGGCGAGATCTATGTTTCGCCGCTCGATCTCAACATCGAACAGGACCGTGTCGGAACACCGATTAAGCCGACGCTCCGGCTCGGCATGGCGGTTGTCGATCAGGCGGGGCGTCGGCGCGGGATCGTGATGGTGAACTATTTCGGGAGCCATCTGCTCGACAAGTTTTCCGACCTCACCGAAGCCAGGGAGGGTGGGACTCGGGTGAATCTGCTCAACCGCGACGGCTACTGGCTGATCGCGCCGCAGGCAGCAGATGAGTGGGGCTTCATGTTCGGGCGCAAGGACAACTTCGGGACGCGTTTCCCCAATGCCTGGAAGCGGATATCAGCAGGCGAGCGCGGGCAGTTTGAGGATGGCGACGGATTGTGGTCATTCATCACCGTGCATCCGCTGACTACGGGAATGGCCTCGGCAGTCGATTCGCAGCTGGTCGATTCCGCTGGGTCAGCGGCGATCGCGGCCGACCAGTATGTCTGGAAGGTGGTGTCGCGGATTCCTCCGGACATGTTGATGCGGATAGGAAATCGCAACCTCGGTGGCTGGATACTGATCACGCTTCTCTTCATGGGGACGCTTCTCGCCGGAGCCTTCGTCCTGGCGCGAGCGAATCAGCGGCGCGATACCATGGCCGAGAGTCTGCGTGCGCTGAACCGCCGGCTCGAGGAGAAAGTGCGCCAGCGTACCGATGAATTGCTCCAGCAGGCGATTCGTGATCCGCTGACCAGCCTGTTCAATCGGCGCTACCTCGACGAGACGTTGCCGCGGGAAATCAGTCGCTCCTTGCGCGAGGAGCACCCGCTGGCCGTGGTGATGATAGACCTCGATCACTTCAAGCGCTTCAATGACCAGTGGGGACACGAGGCCGGCGACATCGTGCTGCTCGGGGTCGCGGAGGCGCTGCTTGATGGATTGCGGGCTTCGGACATCGCCTGCCGCTACGGTGGCGAGGAACTGCTTGTCGTCATGCCAGGTGCCGACGCCGACGAGGCAGTCAGGCGCATCAGCGCAATTGCCGTACAGGCGCGTACGGTGGGTGCCCGCGCGATGGGGCGCGAAATCGATGCCATCACCTTCTCGGCGGGGGTCGCCACCGTTCCCGAACACGGCGACAGCGCGGATCTCCTGATACGCGCCGCCGACCGCGCGCTCTACATGGCCAAGGCGACAGGGCGCGACCGCATCGTCGTTGCCCATCCCTCCGGCTCCTGAAAACCGCTTCCCCGGCTGGATGCCGCCGGCAGGGGCCGCCCGTAATGAAGCGCCAGATTCCACGCTGCCTGCTGGCTGATCGGCAGCTATTTCCCCGCCGAAATGATGTCGACCATGAGCAGCACGCGCGGTATCCCTTTCTTCGACCAGCGCCTGAAAGGGCGGGCCAGCGCCGCGAGCCGTTTCAGCAGCGGCAGTCCGCGGTGGATGATATCCATGATTTCCGGATTGGGGTTCGCGGCTCGATAGCTCTCGATCAGTTGCGGCAGTAACTGTCGTGCCTCACACTCGCCAATCGGGCCGCTCAGTGGAATCGAGTTGAGGAATAGGACGAGATCGGCCGCCTGGGTCATCTCCAGCGGCATAATCTTGCCGAAGTCCTCCTCGAAGTCGATGCGGTAGCTGATGTCGTCGTGCATTGTGACGTTCTTGATCTGCGCGCCGCCGTGCCAGTGGCCGGCCCGGTGGAACTCGCCGAGTTCCGTGGCCAGTCGCGGCAGCACCCTGCGCCATGTTTCTGGCGGCCAGGTCTTCAGTTGCGTCTGTACGACGACGCCGCAGTATTCAAGGACGAAGAACTCCGTGCTTACCAGGGCGACCCGCGGCACCCTAATGCCGGCAGTGGCCAGATCCTTAAGCCGGGTTGCCTCGAAGTCCATGCTGCTGGTTGCCTCGGAGAGTGCTAGCGTCTCCAGCGGGAGGCGCCGCCCGGTGAGGCGCTTGACCAGCCAGCGCATGAATACCGTCTGGATCAACTTGCGCGGTTTTGCGGCTAGGCGCTTGACGACATAATGCTGGCCTTCGTGTTCGAAGATGTGGGTGCGGCTCGAATCCGTCGCGAGGACCGCGCGCGTCGCGGCTTCCAGAGAGGCCGTATTTTCGTTCACGCGCGCTAGATGCCGGGGCGAGCGCCGGCGAGACCAGCCCGTGGGGCACGGACGCCCATCATTCGGGACGCATCTGGGGGAAGAGGATAACGTCGCGGATCGCGGGGGCGTCGGTCAGCAGCATGACCAGGCGGTCGATGCCGATGCCACAGCCGCCGGTTGGTGGCAGGCCGTATTCGAGGGCACGGATGAAGTCGGCGTCGTAGTACATCGCTTCCTCGTCGCCGGCCTCCTTGGCCTTCGCCTGTTCGGCGAAGCGCGCGGCCTGGTCTTCGGCATCGTTGAGCTCGGAGAAGCCGTTGGCGATCTCGCGGGCGACGATGAACAACTCGAAGCGCTCGGTGATTTCCGGATTGCTGTCGGAGGCACGGGCCAGCGGCGAGACTTCGACCGGATAGTCGATGATGAAGGTCGGTTCCCAGATCTGGGCTTCGGCTGTTTCCTCGAAGAACATCAGTTGTAGCGTGCCGAGGCCGGGCGTGCCCTTCATCTCGACCTTGCGCGCGGCGATCTGTTCGCGCAACCAGCTGGCGTCGGCGAGCTGGGTGGCGCTGTATTGCGGACAGAAGTGCAGCACTGCCTCGACCATGGTCATGCGCTGAAACGGCTTTGACAAATCGAGTTCGCGGCCCTGATAGTGGAACACCTCGCGCCCGAGCGCCTCGCGCGCGGCGTGGCGCAGCAGACCTTCGGTGAAATCCATCAGGCTCTTGTAGTCGGCGTAGGCCTCATAGAATTCCATCATCGTGAATTCGGGGTTGTGGCGCGGGGAGAGTCCTTCGTTGCGGAAGTTGCGGTTGATCTCGAACACCTTCTCGAAACCGCCGACCACCAGGCGCTTGAGGTATAGCTCGGGTGCGATGCGCAGGAACTGCTGCATGTCGAGTGCGTTGTGGTGGGTGACGAAGGGCTTAGCCGACGCGCCGCCGGGGATCGGATGCATCATCGGCGTTTCGACTTCGAGAAAGCCGTGGCCGTTCATGTAGTTGCGGATCGAGGCGACGATGCGGCTGCGTGCCAGGAAGGTGAAGCGCGTTTCCTCGTTCATGATCAGGTCGACATAACGCTGGCGATACTTCATTTCCTGGTCGGCCAGGCCGTGGAACTTGTCCGGCAGCGGGCGCAGCGACTTGGTCAGCAGGCGGATCTCGGTCGCGTGGATGGTCAGTTCGCCGGTCCGGGTCTTCATCAGTGTGCCGACGACGCCGAGAATGTCGCCGAGATCCCAGGTCTTGAAATCGGTGTAGACTGCGTCGCCAAGACCGTCGCGGGTGACGTAGATCTGGATGCGGCCGGAGAGGTCCTGTAGCGTCGCGAAGGAAGCCTTGCCCATGAGGCGCTTCAGCATCATGCGGCCGGCGACTTTGACCTCGACCGGCATGCCCTGCAGTTCCTCCGACGTCTTGTCGCCGTAGCTGTCGAGCAGCTTGAGCGCGGTATTCTCGCGCTGGAAGTCGTTCGGGAAGGCTCTGCCTGACTTGCGCCACTCGGCGAGCTTGGCGCGGCGCTCGGCGATGAGCTGATTCTCGTCTTGCTGGACAGGCTGTTCGGCGTTGGACATGAAGGATCCTCGGAAAATGGGGTATGTTGCGGTCGACCGCGTAAAACCATGAATTCTCGCCGATCTCACCCCGCTGCAACAAGCATGCACGAATTTTTTGGTTGCGCTGCGCGGCGGATGCACGCGAGCGCCGCTGTTTCGGGATTCACCGCTTGTTGCCAGCGGCAATGGCAGTGAGATAATTGCGCCGTGGAAACCTTGTCTGGTTCTCACGGCCAGCCGCAAGGCGGGGCGCATCGCCGGTGCGTGGAGATCGACGGGAGAGGAATATGCGTATGGCCAGACCTTGGCAATTGATTGGTGTCCTGTGCTCCGGGATCTTATTGGGCTCGGCCGTCGCTGCGCCGCTCAATATTCTGGGCTTTGACGACATGTCGTGCGCTGCCTGGAGCGCTTCGAAGGATGACGCGGATCGGAGGAGCAGCTACATTGTGTGGATCCGCGGATTCCTGACCGGGCATAACTACGGCGAGCAAAGTCAGCAGGTCTCCGGCATTTCCAGCGGCACGATCGAGAATTTCGTCAATCGCTATTGTGTCCAGAGTCCAGGCGGCCAGTTCAGCGACGCGGCATTCCGTCTGAGCGACCAGTTCTCGGGGCGCAACCAGCCAATCAGGAAATGAACCCGGGCCCGGTTTCCCCTTGACCGGAAACCCCCGGATTTCAGGCAGCCACGACGCTGCTCGATGACCGTGCGGGTGAGTGCCGACGGACCGCCGTTTCCAGCCAGCGCGCCACCGTGTCGGCGGCCGCCCGCCATTGATGTTCCAGCATCAGCATGTGGCCGCAGTCAGGGACGTACATCTCCTGGGCGTGCCAGCGCAAGGCGGTGAAACTCGTGGTGAAGGGCGGAAAGACCGCGTCGCGCTCGCCGCCGATCACCATGACCGGAAGTGGCGTCCGCAGACGATGGTGCCGGAGGCCGACAAACAGCATGTCGGAGATGGCACGGGTGGGTTCCGGCTGGATCAGGTGCGCGAAGTCGAGGAGTTCTTCAGGCCTGGTCACCGGTGAGAAATAGATGTCGCGCATCAGCGCCAGGCTCGTCGGGCCGAGCTCCCCATGTTGGCTGAGCCGCGGGATCTCGGAAAACATCTCGGGGTGCTTCAGGGCAAGCCGCATGATCGAGCCCCAGGTACCGGTCGGCGGCACCGGCGCCATGAGTACTGCGGCACGGGCGGTGGTCCGCTCGAGTACACGCTCGATCACGGCACAGCCCATCGAATGACCGATCAGCACGGTATCGCCGGGCAGTTTGGCGAGCACCTGACGGAGGTCGGTGACATAGTCGTCGATGCCGAAGCGGTCGGCTTCTTCCTTGCCTTCGCTCAGACCGTGTGCCGTAAGGTCGACCGCGTGACAGTTGTAGCCGAGCGCGGTGAAGTAGGGTAGAAAATGGATGTCCCAGCAGCGGGAGTCCACGTAGGCACCATGGACGAACAGCAGGTCGGGCGCATCCGTGGGCATCTTGGCGGGGCGGTGGAGCGTGTGAATCTGGCGCGAGGGCATGCAATGGACTCCGTAACGGTGGCGGGAGCGTATTCCTAAACCCGCAGCAGTGCAATTTTAAGTGGTGGCTGGCCATCGTGGCTGGGGAAATCTTCCTCCGGAATGATCCATTCCATTTCCCGGATCTTCCTGCCTGTCTTAGCGGCGCAGCGTGCAAGTTGGTCGGCCCAGACCTCGCGCGAAATTTCCGCTGCATTGTTGCAACAGATCAGGGTTCCGCCCTCGGTCGTGCACAGCAGCGCCAGCTTCATCAGAGCAGCGTAATCCTTGACGATATCGACGACGCCGAACTGGCTCTTGGCATGGCGTGGCGGGTCGAGGAAGACGAGGTCGAAGCCGCGCCTGTCGAGCTTTGGAAAGGCCGGCATGCGCTTGCCCCTGACCACGGTTGGCTGGCCGCCCCCGGCTATCTGGCGCATCGCGGCAAAGGCGTCGCTGTGGATGAAGCGCAGGCGGATCGGCAGGTCGTTGAGACGGGCATTTTCCTTCCCCACCCTGAGGTTGGACTCGGCGAAGTCGATGTTGACGACATGCGCGGCTCCGGCCCTGGCAGCGGCGACGCCGATGCCGCAAGTGTAGGCGAACAGGTTGAGCAGCGACTTACCGGAGGCTTCCTGCATGATCCGGCGGCGACCGACGCGCATATCGAGAAAGAGCCACGGGTCCTGGCCAGCGTGACGGGCCTGGATGACATAGCGCACGCCCATTTCACGAATCTCGCGCGGCTTTCGGGCCGCGCTCAGCAGATCGGTCGGCAACGGGTTGGCGACGCGCGAGTTGGCGTGGCTGCGATCGTTGTAGATGGTGGTCAGACCGGGTACGGCGGCGGCGTAGAAATTCTCGATGGCGACCCGTTCATCGCCGTCTAGTGGCTTGTGGAAGGTCTGGATCAGCAGCAGGTCACCGTAGCGGTCGACGGTCAGACCCGGCCGTTTTTCGCTGCTGCCGTTGAACAGGCGGTAGGCATTGGTGTCTTCCTCGTGCAGGCGCGCGATCAGAGGCTGGCGAGCGGTGAGGGCAGCCTGCAGAAGTTCGGTCAGCGGGTCTTGCATGGGGTTCTCCCGGCGAAGTGGTGGCGCTCACTGAGGAATCACGCCCCTGTAAAAGCCGCAGGGCCGTATGCCAACAGCGTGCCACGCGGCGCGCCGCTCCGAGTCATCGCGTCGCCACCAGTGCACAGGCCACCAGCAGTTTCTCCCAAAGTGGCCAAGGTGCGTGGTTGCTTACCCGGTTGCCGTTCGCCGTGCGGCGTTCGCAGGTGCCGGCGTTATTGGTCCACAGCCAGGATCAGCAAGTCTTCTCAGCGTGACAGGCGGCAATGCTCTGAGCGGCCGGCACGAGCGTGCCGCCACTTGCGGTCCAGCCCTTGATGCCATTTTTCAGGTTATAGACCTTGGCATAGCCGGCTTGTTGCGAGAGCAACTGGCTGACCGACCTGGTCCGGTTGCCCGAACGGCAGATGACGGCAACCGGGTCTCCCGGTTTGGCCAGCGGCTTCAACCTTTCAAGCCAGGCGTCCGGATCGGCTCGCCCACGCTCGTCATAGAAGGTCAGCAGCTTGGTGCCGGCGACAATGCCGGTTTCTTCCCATTCGGGCTGGGTGCGGATATCGATCACCGTGACCCCGCTCTTCAACAGTTTCGCCAACTCGGCGTTGTCGATATCGACAACTTCGGCGCGAGCCACCAGGGCGAGCAGCGAGAGGGAGGAAAAAAGCAGGAATTGGCGCATGGCAGACCCCAAAAATCAGTATTTGCTGATTCTATACCAAGTGCCATTCATTGCCGTCCTTGTTGCTGGCGCTTCATCATTTCGCGGACCTGCGGATCCTTCATCATCTCCTGCATGTTTCCGGTGTTCACCGGCGGCATCCCCGGCATCATGATGTCGCCGGGCTTCTGGCCCGGCTTGCAAGGGCCGAGCCAGCGCGCTTCCTGCGTCATCTTCATTTCGCTCATGCCATGCTGCGGCGGGTTGTAACGGATCAGCATGTCGTTGCGGTAGGTGCTGTCGAAGTCGCCGGTGATGACGGCATCGGTGGTTGCCGTGGTGCCGTCGAACTTGCACACCGAATGGATGGTCACCTTGCCGGCACCGCGACTGACGTCCATTACCGAGCAATTGCTCTTCTCCCTGGCGCGTTCCTGCATCAGGTTGTCGCTAGTCTGGTCGACGCACATCTGAATCGGCCCCCGCGAGGGCATGCCAGCCATCTCGGTCCTGACTTCCCAGAGACCGGACTTGCGCTTGGGAGCGTCCGCCGCGCTGGCGGGAGCGGCCAACAGCACGGCAAGAAGGGTGAGGCTGATGCGGGCGGTATTCATGGATTGGGCTCCCTGGCGTCGTCGCTCTATCGTATCCCGGTTTGGGGCAATCGTCATGTGATAATGCTGGCTCTTGACTAGGGCGGGCATGGCACTCAAAGCGACAATTTACAAGGCCGATCTGCAAGTCGCCGACCTCGACCGGGCTCATTTCGGCGATTATTCGCTGACCATCGCCCGCCACCCATCGGAAACTGACGAGCGCATGATGGTGCGCCTGCTGGCATTTGCCCTCAATGCCTCGCCGACGCTGGCGTTCGGGCGCGGCCTGTCGACCGAAGACGAGCCCGACCTGTGGGATATCGACGCCACTGGCGGCATCGAACGCTGGATCGATGTCGGCCTGCCAGACGAAAAAGCCATTCGCCGCGCCTGCGCCCGTTCACGCCATGTCGTTGTCGTCAGTTACGGTGGGCGGGGCGCCGACAACTGGTGGCAACAGACCGCAGGCAAGGTCGCTGGCCGGAAGAATCTGCGTGTCCTGGCGCTCAGCCCCGGCGAGTGCCAGGCGCTGGCCAGCCTGGCGCGACGCAACATGCGTCTGCAATGCACGGTTCAGGACGGTATTGTCTGGTTGGGCTGCGAAGATCAGCACGTAGAAATGATGCCGAGGGTTCTGTTTCCGGCCGAGGAATAGTAAAATGTGAGGCTGTTCCGGGGGGAGCCCGGCCAATCAGATTGAGCGAGGTGAGTATGGCGGCAAATGATGATGACGAATCCACGGCGGTAATCGTCGGGGTTCTGGCAGGGATCGCGCTGGCGGTCTTGGCGGTGGTCTACAGCGGCAGTTCGACCAAGGCTGTGAACGTGGCCAAGGCTCCCACCGATGAAGTGGTCGACATTGCACCGCTCGGCGAACCTCTGGCCAAGGTCTATTTCGCCGTGGGCGAGGCGAGGCTGACTGACGCCGACATGGCTGTCGTCGCTTTGACCTTGCAGGCGCTGGCCGCCAATTCCCGGACCATCGTGCTCTTGTCCGGCTTCCATGATCCTTCCGGCGATGCCAGACAGAACGCCGAACTTGCCCGGGCGCGAGCACTTTCCGTACGCGATGCGCTCGTTGCTGGCGGTGTGCCCGCCGACCGTTGCAAGTTGCGTAAGCCTGAATCGAATATTGGTAGCGGCAGCCCGGAAGAGAGCCGTCGCGTCGAAATCCGCGTTCAGTAGTACGATTTTAGTCACTAACCAGTTCAATCATCACAAATCATGAGAAGAATTCAGGATGCGCAAGCCATGGTTGGCACTATGTTGAAGCGGGTCAATGAGCAGGCCGCAGCGACGACTGAACGTCCCAATCGAGTGAGGTAGTAGCGATAGGTATGAGTGACTTTCTTGATCAAGCCGAGCGTACGCAGTCGGGCAAGTTGGCGCGACATGGCGGACGGAGTGAGCTTCAGATAGCTGAGAAGATCGGCACGACGCCAACCGTGAATGTTGAACTCGCCGCGTTGCATGGTTTGCAGCAAGGCTTTCTCGGCAGGATCAAAGAAGTTCACCCCTTTGACACCGGGAGCCGCCCCCAACCGTGGCATGCTCAATCGCTCCAAGTCACGCTCGCCGGCACTGGGGTCATCGAGGCTGGAGAGGAACGCCAGGTAACGTTGGTTGCAGCCGAGCAGGATGTCGCGCAGGTCGATCAGGCTATAGATTGTCTTCTTCAGGGGCGCCAATTCTCGGGTGGCGTGCCTGTCCTTGTGTTCCACCTTGCGGTGGTGTTTGAAGAAACTCACGTCATTGACGGTCGTTTCGACCCGCAGTACGCGGGAGAATTTGTCATACACCTTGACGCCAGCGGCGCCCATGGTGTGCTTGATGCAGCGCCCCTCGATACGGGTGGACAACCGGGAACCGATCTCCTGGGCCAGTTGTGGCGTGACCTTCTTGCCCAGAAAGCTGGAGACGCGTTCTGCGTTGGCGGCCAAGACCGCTTGGCGCGAAATGGCGTCATACAGTGGAACCAATATCTGCTCACTGCGAAACATCAGGTCGGTGGAGTATTCGACTTGGCGCAAGCTCCAGTGATACGAGGATCCAAAGACGTCAAGCACTGGGCACAACCACTGCGCATAGCGATCCAGTCGCGGGTGAAGTACGTCGGGACTGAACGCATCCGCCAGCGCCTGCGCCTGCGCGATGTCGGCGACACGCAGGAAGGCGTTGTCCTGCTGGAGGAAGTCGATCCTTTCTCGCGTCAGAGTTCTTGCCAGAGCGCTGTGACCATTACAGTAGAACTGCAACCCGAACGGTGCCCACGTCGGCACACGCAGGTAGCACAACCCCAGTTCCTCGTCGATGAAATAGAAGTAGTCGTGCAGGCACTTGCCTTGATCGGGGCGCAGGTAAGTCTTGCCACTGCCTTTGTCATGCCACGGTTTGTAGCTCGGACAGGCTTCCATGGCCGAGAGCACATGCACCAAACCCGGTGCGTCGCCGCGACCGGCGAGCACTCGCGCGACCAACTCTTCCTTGCGAATATGGCTTTTGCTGACGTGCTCGATTTCAATACCCGCCGCCAGACACACCTCCTGCGCACGCTCACGAATGCGATCTCGCAGCGGCTCGGCAAATCGCGGGTAGTCGAATACCCGAATTCCGTGCGTGTACAAATAACTCGTCATTCCTGCCGCGTAGCACGCACCAGGCAGCGTGCCGGTGATAATGATCCGGTCAAAGCACGAAAGCACGCCATGCATGTTCGTCGCGTATCGTTCCGCCAGAGCCATCGCCAACATGATCGCCTCCTCGGTCATTCGTCAGGCTTCTATCGTAATACCTGTTTGGTTCCGGCTCGTCCGGCTTAGGGATAGGCGAGCCATGCCGGTTCGCCTTCTTTGCAAGCACGGCATCGACGGTGCCACACCAATAAAAAATCCGTCCCGCCTGCTGGCAACCGGCGAAGCAATGGGGCGTCGTCAGAAGGGAGACAGGGTCGCCACTACCTTGCCCCTCTCGATCCTGATCCCGCGCAGCAGCCAACGCGCGGCGATCTCCTGGGCGCTGCCGTCTTCACGCAGCACGTAGACAGGCTTGTCGCGGAAATAGACAGCCATTACCTGGCTGACCGCATGCCGGACCTGCGCCTGAAATTCGCGAGGGAGGGCGATCGATTCGACTGAGTCGGCTACGGGGCTGTCAAGGAAGAATGCCTTGGCCTGGTCGTCGTAACGGATGCCGGAGTTTCCCGTGACGTCGACCGGGAACGGCGGGTTTCCGATCAGGGCGATTTCCATCCGGGCGGCGATTCCGACGCGGCCCTCGGGGATGCCCAAGCGGATTTTTGGTGCCTCGCGCAGTGTGACGGCCAGCATGGTTCCGACGCGCTTTTGCCGGAGTGCATTTCTGTCGATCGCGGTCTGGATTTCGGCTTCGGTGAAGACAATTTCCTTGTCGAAGAGCGCGGCGCTGACGTCATGCGGGAGGCAGTGCAGGATGATCAGCAGCAGGGCGGCGAGGGCGGATTTCATTCTCGGGAACGGTGCGTCAGGCACGTCAAAGGGTTGGGGGACGATTGTTGCAGGTAGTTTAGCTGCATTGGGGCTTTTCGCTCAAAACAGAGTGCCATGGCTGAACGCCATGAGGCAAAGGGTGCGGAATCGGTCGGCAAGCACGATCGATTCCGGGACCGCTTTCCGGTTCCGCAACCTTCTCCCGCTACATCACCTTACAATTTTTGGTGTCAGTTAGCGTAAAATACCTTGTTGCATTGCACCATCTGCTGCGGCTTTGTCGTCGTCCGGGGTTTTGCTTGCTTCTTCATATGTGTCCAGGAACTTCCATGAACAAGATGCTCACCATCGACGGCAACGAAGCTGTTGCTTCGATTGCCTTTCGGGCTTCCGAAGTGATCGCGATTTACCCGATCACCCCATCGTCCGGCATGGGCGAACTGTCCGACGAGTGGGCGGCACAGGGTAAGGTCAACATCTGGGGCAGCGTTCCCAGGGTCGTCGAACTGCAATCCGAGGGCGGTGCCGCCGGCACCGTCCATGGCGCCTTGCAGGCGGGGGCGCTGGCGACGACGTTTACGGCATCGCAGGGTCTTCTGCTGATGATTCCCAACATGTACAAGATCGCCGGCGAGTTGACGCCGACGGTCTTCCACGTTGCCGCCCGCGCGGTCGCGACGCACGCGCTTTCGATCTTCGGTGACCACTCCGACGTGATGTCTACGCGCGGCACCGGCTTCGCGCTGTTGTCGTCCAATTCGGTGCAGGAAGCACACGACATGGCTGTCATTGCGACGGCCGCGACACTGGCTGGGCGCATTCCGGTCCTGCATTTCTTCGACGGCTTCCGGACTTCCCATGAAGTTGCCAAGATTGTCGCGGTCGACGATCATGTCCTGCACGAAATGCTGCCGCAGGAACTGATCGGCGCCCACCGCGCCCGCGCTCTGTCGCCGGAGCACCCGGTGTTGCGTGGCACCTCACAGAATCCCGATGTCTTCTTTCAGGCCCGCGAAGCGCAGAACCCATGGTTCGATGCTTTCCCTGGCATTGTCCAGCAGAATATGGACGAGTTTGCCAGGCTGACCGGGCGCCAATACAGATTGTTCGACTACGTCGGCGCGCCCGATGCCGAGCGCGTCATCATTCTGATGGGTTCGGGTGCCGAGACGGTGCAGGAGACCATCGACCATCTGAACCGCCACGGCAATAAGGTTGGTCTCTTGAAGGTGCGCCTGTTCCGGCCGTGGGCGCCGGCGGCGCTGCTCGCCGCCCTGCCGACGACGACCCGGGCGATAGCCGTCCTTGATCGCTGCAAGGAGCCGGGTGCCGACGGCGAGCCGCTGTTCAAGGATGTGCTGGTCGCGCTGGCCGAGGATTTCAGCGGCGAAACGCCACATTTTTCCGCCATGCCGAAGGTGATCGGCGGGCGTTACGGCCTCGGTTCGAAGGAGTTCAACCCGGCCATGGTTTTGGCCGTTTTCGAGGCGTTGACCGCAGCAATCCCGAAACGCAGCTTTACGGTCGGCATCCACGACGACCTGACTGGCCTGTCGCTGCCTTTCGATGCCAGCTTCCGTACCGACGCCGCACACGACACCTTCGCGGCCGTCTTCTACGGCCTCGGGTCGGACGGCACGGTGTCGGCCAACAAGAACTCGATCAAGATCATCGGTGACGAGACCGATCTTCATGCCCAGGGCTATTTCGTTTACGATTCCAAGAAGTCGGGGGCGATGACCGTTTCGCACCTGCGTTTCGGCCCCAGTCCGATCCGCTCGGCGTACCTGACGGGCGATGGCGATGCCCGGTTCATCGCCTGCCATCAGCCGCTCTTCCTCGAAACCCACGATTTGCTGGTGCATGCGGCGCCGGGCGCGGTTTTCCTGCTCAACACCAGTGTCCCACCCGACCGGGTCTGGGCGACCCTGCCGGCGGCCATGCAGCAAAGGATGGTGGAAAAGAAGATCATTTTCTACGTCATCGACGCCTATCAGGTGGCGCTCGAAGCCGACATGGGGCGACGCATCAACACGGTGATGCAGACCTGCTTCTTCGCCATTTCCGGCATTCTGCCGCAGGAAGACGCGATTGCCGCGATCAAGCATGCCGTCGAAAAGACCTACGGGCGCAAGGGCCGGCGCATCGCCGAACTGAATTACCGCGCCATCGACAAGACGCTGGCCTGTCTGCACCAGGTCACGGTGCCCGAACTCGCTTCCGGCGAGTCCACCCAACCCATCGCATCGCCGCAGATCAGCGATTTCGTCCACAAGCTGACCATCCCCCTGATCGCCGGCAAGGGTGATCGCTTGCCGGTATCGCTGTTTCCGGCCGATGGCACCTGGCCGACCGGCACCGCCCGCTACGAGAAGCGCAATCTGGCGTTGCAGATTCCGGTACTCGAGAGCGACCTGTGCACCCAGTGCGGCAAGTGCGTTTTCGTCTGCCCGCATTCGGCCATCCGTGCCAAGGTCTTCCCAGCCGAACTGGCCGCCCAGGCGCCGTCGACCTTCAAGCAGATGCCGCCGCGCAGCCGGGATTACCCTGCTGGCTGGCGGATGAGCTACCAGGTCGCGCCTGAGGACTGCACCGGCTGCTCGCTGTGCGTCGAAGTCTGTCCGATCCGCGACAAGAGCAATGTCTCGCGCAAGGCGCTGAACATGGCCGAGCAGCCGCCGCTGCGGGCGCAGGAAGCCGAGAACTGGGCATTCTTCCTGACCCTCCCCGATTACGACCGGCGTCTCGCCAAGCGCGGAACGGTGCCGGGCTCGATGTTGCTGCCGCCACTATTCGAGTTCTCGGGAGCCTGCGTCGGTTGCGGCGAGACCCCGTACATCCGGCTTGCCACACAACTTTTCGGCGATCGCATGCTGATCGCCAACGCCACCGGCTGTTCCTCGATCTATGGCGGCAATCTGCCGACCACACCATATTGTACCAATGCTGAGGGGCGCGGACCGGCGTGGAACAACTCGCTGTTCGAGGATAACGCCGAATTCGGACTTGGCATGCGGCTGGCCACGGACAAACTCGCCGATGCCGCGTGCACGCAGTTGCGCGCCATGGACCTGGAAATCGGCGACCGCATGGTCGAATCGCTGCTCCACGCCGACCAGAGCAGCGAAGCCGGCATCCACGAGCAGCGCGAGCGGGTCGCCGCCCTGCTGGCGAAGCTCTCCCACATTGCGACACCGGCCGCCGAACAACTGGCGGCGGTGGCCGAATACCTGATCCGGCGCAGCGTCTGGATCATCGGTGGTGACGGCTGGGCGTACGACATCGGTTACGGCGGCCTCGATCACGTGCTGTCGTCGGGTGAGGACGTCAATATCCTTGTCCTCGATACCGAGGTCTATTCCAATACCGGCGGCCAGAATTCCAAGGCCACGCCGCGCGGCGCGGTCGCCAAGTTCGCAGCCGGTGGTCAGCCGAATCGCAAGAAGGATCTGGCGCGCATTGCGATGGATTACGAAAATGTGTTCGTCGCCAAGGTCGCCTACGGCGCCCGGGATACGCACACGCTGAAGGCCTTCCTCGACGCCGAAAGCTATCCCGGCGTCTCGATCATCATCGCCTACAGTCCGTGCATCGCGCACGGCGTCGACATGTCGCACAACCATCGGCAGCAGGATCTGGCCGTAAAGTCGGGTCACTGGCCACTATTGCGTTACGATCCGCGCCTGCGCGAGCAGGGCAAGCATCCGATGTCGGTCGACAGCGCAGCGCCGAGCATACCGTTCCGCGAGTTCGCGCGCCACGAAGCGCGCTTCACCGTGCTCGAACGGCAGCACCCGGAAGCAGCCGAGCGCTTCATGGTTCAGGCCGATAGCGATGCCCGACTGCGCCATCAGGAGTATCTGGAACTCGCCGAGATGGCGCTGCCGGAAGCGGTGATCGAGGAAAAGGCCCAGGAGGCCGCCGAACAGGAGAGCATCCCTCATGCCTGATCTGACCACAAGCTATCTTGGCCTGGCCCTGAAGAACCCGTTGGTGCCGTCGTCGACGCCACTCAGCCACAATATCGACTCAGTGCTCCATCTGGAGGATGCCGGCGCGGCTGCCATCGTCATGCATTCGCTGTTCGAGGAAGACGTGCGCAACGACGAGAAGATGATTGACCGCTTTCTCGTGCATCCGGATTCCTTCGGCGAGGCTTCCGGTCATCTGCCGTTCGGGAGCAACTACGAGAGCAAGCTCGACAGCTATCTGGAGCAGATCCAGTCGCTGAAATCGCGCTTGGCCATTCCCGTGGTGGCCAGCCTCAACGGCGCTTCGCTGAGCGGCTGGGTCGAATTGGGCAAGGAGATGCAGGATGCCGGAGCCGACGCGCTGGAACTCAACGCCTGGTACATGCCCGGTGATCCGGAACTTTCGGGACAGGCGCTGGAAGATCGTTACCTCGCCCTGCTGCGGGAGCTCAAGACCTTGGTCAGCATCCCGGTCAACATGAAACTTTCGCCGTTTTTCTCTTCGCTGCCGCATTTCGCTAGGCAGGTCGAAGCGGCGGGTGCGGCTGGCCTGTCGCTGTTCAACCGCTTCTTCCAGCCGGACATCGATCTGGAAACCCTGCGCGTTATCGACCGCGTCCAACTCTCCACCTCGGCCGATGTCCTGCTGACCATGCGCTGGATCGCCATCCTGAGGGGCCGCACGAGACTGACGCTGGCGGCAACCGGTGGCGTGCACAACGCCGACGATGCGCTGAAGATGCTGCTCGCCGGCGCCGATGTCGTGCACATGGCGAGTGCGCTGCTCAGGCGCGGTCCGCAGGTGCTGACGGAAGTGCTGGCAGGCATGACGCGCTGGATGGAAGCGCGGGAATACGATTCAGTCGGCCAGCTCAGGGGTTCGATGAGTCAGCAGAACCTGCCCGACCCGAGTGCTTTCGCCCGGGCCTCCTACCTGCATGCCCTGGATTCCTTCACGCCACCGCCGGGTGTGCGCTACTGAGTCTGCCAGATCGCTCTTCGCCGTCTGGCGGCCGGGCGCAGGAGTACCTGTCTCAGCGCAGCATGGCGACGTAAATTCCCGTCAGGATCGCCGTCGTGATGACGCCGCTGATGCTCGCTCCCAGCGCATGCGGCAGGATGATGACTCCCGGATTGGACTTGGTGACGATCTTCTGCACAAGCTTGGCTGTCGTCGGCACGCAACTGACGCCGGCAATGCCGATGATCGGGTTGTACTTGCCCTTGTACCAGAAGTAGAGGGCATAGCCGCCGATGATGCCGCCGATCCCCGAGAGCAGCAGCGCCAGCATACCGAGCAGCAGCAGCTTGAGGACGACCGGATCGAGGATGACGCTGGCCTCACACAGGATGCCCAAAGTCAGTCCGAGAAAGAAGGTGGCGCCGTAGAGGAAGGTGCCGCCCATCAGGTTGGCAAAATTGACCAAGCCGCTTTCACGGACGGCAACGCCGACGAAGAGTGACAGGAAGAGCGGCGCGGCGACCGGAAAGAGCAGGCACAGCAAGGTGCAGACGACGACGGCAAACACCAGCTTCTGCCCAGAGGTGATTTTCTGGACGTCGTCGACCGGCATCGGGATAGCTCGCAAGCGCTCGGGGATCAGCAGCTTGATCAGGTAGGGATAGGCGCCATAGGTTAGCCCGAGGTACAGGTAGCCGACGACGGTGATCGGTACGAACAGGTCGCGGGCGAGAATCAGCGAGGCGAAAAGGACCATCGGGCCATCGGCGCCACCGATCAGCGCCACCGCCGCCGCGTCGCGTTCGCCCATGCCGAGCGCCACCGCAATAGGAAAGACGACGACCGTGCCGAGTTCGGCAAACAGCGCGAGGATCATGCTCTGGAACGGGCGCGCCATGACGAAGCCGACATCGAGCAGGACGCCGATACCCATGAATACCAGGCAGGCGATCAGGCCATTACTGAACATCAGCGTGTAAATCGGCTGCAGCCAGTTGATCTGCAGCACGTTAACCACCGCGCTGGGGTCGGTGACCAGTGGATCGACGAACAGGGTGCCCGTTTTGCCGCTGTCGAAAACCATCACGCCGGCGTTGACCGCCGCCATCCCGAGCCCCATCGGAATCATCAACAGGGGTTCGAGGACCTCCTTCTTGCCCAGGTAGATTAGCAGGAAGCCGAGCAGCATCAGCGCGATGCGCCCGACCGCAATCTTCGGATCGGCCGCCAGCAGTGTGGCAACCCCTTGAAACAAGTCGAGCAGGTGGAGATCGTGCATCTTCGGCGCCCGGCTTAGGAAATGCTCATCAGTACTCGCCCGGGCTCGACCGCATCGCCGGCCTTGACCGCGATGCTGGCGACCGTGCCGGAAACCCTGGCGACCACCGGCGTCTTCATCTTCATCGCTTCGACGACGGCCACCGTGTCGCCGGCATTGACCGCCTGACCGACCGCGACATTGATCGAGTCGACGACGCCGCCCATCGTGCTGACGACGTCACCCTCTGCTGCGTGTTCGCCAGCGGCAGCGTTCGCCACGGGCGGCGCGGTCGCTGCAGCCGGTCGCGGCGCCGGAATGTTCATGCTGCCCGGCTCCGGGTAAAGCAGGCTGCTCCCTTCACTGAGATCCTCGACCGTCACGTTGTATTCTCTGCCATCGACAGTGATCTTGTACTTCCTTTCCATGATGCGGGCCTCCGGGAAATGGTCGGGTGAGCGAAGTTAACGTTTGTGATGATGGGGCAGGGTGTGCGACGCGTGATGCGCCTGGCGTCCGCCAGCGGCCCATCCCGACTGGTGGGGAGCCGCCTCGATGCGGACGATGCGATGGCCACCGGTCATCGCATGGACGGCCGCCGCGATAACCGCGATATGGTCGGCCTCGACAGCGAACGGTGCCGGTGGAATGGCTACTGGTTGCGAGGGCGCGGCAGGCTTGCGTTCCAGAATGTTGAGGGTGACCACGATCACCTTGATGACGACGGCAACTCCCAGCGAAACAATGATTGCCAGGCCGTAGATCCACAGTGTCCTGATGATCACTTCGTTCATCGCGGGTCTCCCGACAATTGGAAAAGGCGCATCACAGCGGGATGTTCCCGTGTTTCTTGGCTGGCCGAAGTTCGCGCTTGCCGAGCAACTTGCGTAGCGCAAGTGCCAGCATCGGCCGGGTTTCGGCGGGCTCGATCACGTCGGTCACGTAGCCGCGCGCTGCTGACAAATAGGGCGAGGCGAACTCAGCCCGGTAGGCTGCCGCGAGTTCGGCGGATTTGCCGCGCCTGTCCTCCGCTTCGTCCAATTCCTTGCGATACAGGAGGTTGACCGCAGCGTCCGCGCCCATCACGGCGATTTCCGCGGTCGGCCAGGCATAGACGACATCGGCGCCCATCTCCTGCGAGCACATTGCCAGATACGAGCCGCCGTAGGCTTTGCGCAGGACCACCGTCAGCTTGGGCGTGGTGCACGAGGCGTAGGCATAGAGCATCTTGGCGCCGTGACGGATGATTCCGCCGCGCTCCTGTTCGACGCCGGGCAGGAAGCCAGGCACGTCCACAAATGTGACGACCGGAATGTTGAACATGTTGCAGAAACGGATGAATCGTGCCCCCTTGTCGGAGGCATTGATATCAAGGGCGCCCGCCATTTCCATCGGATTGTTGGCGACGACGCCGACCACCACTCCCTCGATGCGGGCGAAGCCGACGATGATATTGCGTGCCCAGCCGGCATGCACCTCGAGCAGTTGGCCGCCGTCGACGATGCGGCGGACGACGGCGTGCATGTCCATAGGCTCCGAGGAGGTTTCCGGAATCAGCGCGTGCAGCCCCGCGTCCGGCGTGAATTCGATGTCGGCGCCCAGAATGTGCGGCGGATCCTCGGTGTTGTTTGCTGGCAGGTAGGACAGCAGTGCCCTGACCAGCGCGACGGCCTGCCGGTCATCGTCGACGACGAAGTGCACGTTGCCGCTGACCGTCGAGTGCACCTCGGCGCTACCCACCTCGTCCATGCTCGTCGCCCGTCCGGTAACCGCCTTGATGACTTCGGGACCGGTGATGAACATGTAGCCGTTCTGCCGTGTCATGATGATAAAGTCCATCAGCGCCGGCGAGTAAGCGGCACCGCCCGCGCATGGGCCAACGACCACGGCGATCTGCGGCACGACGCCGGACGCCAGAACGTTGTGGTAGAAGACTTCGCCGTAGCCTGAAAGGGCATCGACGCCCTCCTGAATCCGGGCGCCACCAGAATCCTTAAAGGCGACCAGTGGAATGCCGTTCTTCAGCGCGGCGTGCATGACATCGACGATCTTGCGCGCGTGCATCTTGCCGAGGGTGCCGGCAGCGACGGTGAAGTCCTGACTGAAGGCAGCCACCTGTGCGCCGGCTACATACCCGGTTCCGGAGATCACCCCGTCGGCCGGAAGATCCTTGTCGCCCATGCCGAAGGGGACCCCGTAGTGACGGATATAGGCGCCGCCTTCCTGAAAGGTGTCGGCATCGAACAGCAGAGCCAGACGCTCGCGCGCCCCGAGCAGGCCTTTCCGGTGGCGCGCCTCGAGCTTTTCGGCACCGCCGCCGGCCCGAACGCTCTTGCGGCGTTCGCGCAGGGTCTCGAGAACTTTCGGGGAAATAGTCATCGATTTGCCTATAAGGAAGAGAGAAGCGCTAACCAACGCGCCGGTTGGATTGTCGGAAAAAGCCCACCAAGGCTGCACCCCGGGTCGACGATGCCTTCGGATTCAGCAGCGGCAATACTAGGGTGCTTCGCCCTCGTGCGCGAAGCACCGGGAATTCCTTGCCAGCGCCGCAGCGTTCGCGAGTGGAGAAGTTAGCAAACGAGGCCGGATTTACCATTGTGGAAATCCTCAATACCGGCGAGATTGCGCCCTGACAGCGGCTGACCAGGCTCGGCATTTTTTTTGCGCGGGCGCTGAATTTCTCAAACGTCGCGTTCGGTCACGTGCTGGTCATTGTGTCTGCGAGCATCGTCGAAATTGAGAGAGGCGATGATTCTGGGCTGCCGCCGCCCGGATACAATACTGCGATTCAGGAAGTGGCGACGAGTCAGACGCACTGGAACCGTAATCTGGATTGGCGGTCTTAGTTGGTCAATGCCAGTTTGATGCAAAAGTTCGTAGCAATTGCAAACACCCATGGGAGAAAGCAATGCCCCTTCAGTTGGTCGCAGGTTCTGGCTGGCCGTTGTTTGCCTTGCTCGCCTTTGCTCTGGCGCTTGTTTTCGTTTTCTTCCTGGTCATCCGTCAGAACCGGAAGGACTTCGAGGACGTCGAAGCCTGGCTGGCCAAAGAAAAGCGGAATTTCTAGAAGCCGACCACCAGCAGGGCGTAGGCGGCGATTACCGTCGCGACCATGGCCAGACCGTAGCAGAGCAGCTTGGCGCCGGTGCCGGCGTGGATGCCGATGTCGTGCAGGCTATGGAAGATGCGGTGCGCCGCGTGCCACAGGAAGAGCGCGATGACCGCAAAAATGAAGCCCTTGCCGATCCAGTTCTGGGCAAACGCGAGCATCTTTGGGTAGCTCATCGTGTCCGCCGGCAGCAGCAGTCCGAGCGGAACGGCAATGCCGGTGATGAAGACCAGCATCGGGCCGAGCAGTGCTGACAACATACCGCCAGCCCCGAAAAGTGCCCAGAATATCGGTGCGTTGGAACGTTTGAGTTCGCGTTTCATCGTGCTATCCCCCAGACTAGAGAAAACAGCGCCAGGCTGGCCGCTACCGCCACGGCAAGTCCGCCGCCGGTGATTGCGCCAGCCGAAAGCCGCTTGCCACCAACAATGACTGGCGGCATCGTGCGTGGCATGATCTTGAACCAGGTGTAGGTGTGATAACTGATGGCGAACAGGGCCAGCACGTGGAAGCCGATATACCAGGGATTCTTCAGCACGGTTAACCAGTGACTCCAGGCGGCTTCACCCTGTGCCAGGCGAACCAGTCCTGTCAGCAGGATCGCGGCGTAGGCGGCGACGAAGAGGGCTGTTCCTTCGTGGATCATGTATTCGACGAAAAAAGGATTCTTCCGCCACCAGCCATCCATCGAGCGAACATAGGGACGACGCTTGTTCACTTTGCACCTCCCTTCGGAGCAAGGAAACGCAGAAAATAGTCCATGGCACTGTTGGTCTTGTTCTGATTGACCGCATTGGCCGGATCGACATGCTTCGGGCAAACCTCGGAACAGTAACCGACCGCCGTACAGTTGAATACGCCCTCTTCGGAATTGACCAGTTCCATGCGTTCAGCCTTGCCGCCGTCGCGCGAGTCGATGTTATAGCGGTGCAGCAGGGCCATTGCCGCCGGTCCGATAAAGTCTTGGTTGAGGCCGAACTGCGGACAGGCGGCGTAACACAGCATGCAGTTGATGCACGAACTGAACTGCTCATAGGCGTTGAGCTGTGCCGGCGTCTGCAGGTATTCGCCCTGCGCCAGCGGGCGTGCTTCCTTCGGGATGATGTAGGGCTGAATGCTCTCGAGTTTCTCCATGAAGCCTTCCATGTTGATCACGAGGTCGCGCTCGATCGGGAAATGCGCCAGTGCCTCGACCCGCACCCGTCCGGGATAATAGTCGCGCAGGAAGGTCTGGCAGGACAGGTTCGGTATGCCGTTGATCATCATGCCGCAACTGCCGCAAATGGCCATCCGGCACGACCAGCGGAAGCTCAAAGAACCGTCGAGGTAGTCCTTGATGTACTGCACTCCCTGCAATACCGACATGTCGTCGGTGAACGGCACATCGAAAACCTGCTGGTGTGGCTCCGTGTCTGTCTCCGGGTTATAGCGCAGGACCTCGATTTCGATTGTCTTCTGTTGTTCAGACATGGGAGGCCTTCCTTTCCTGCTCGGCCTTTTCGCCGGCCGCACCGTAGGCGCGGGTGGCCGGCTGCGACTTGGTGATCTTGACCGGACCGTAATCGATGCGTGGCGTTCCGCCCGCGACATAATGCGCCTGTGAGTGTTTGAGGAAGTTGACGTCGTCGCGCTGCTCGAAACCGTCGAGGCGCTGGTGGGCGCCACGTGACTCGCGCCGCTGCAGCGCCGAATGAGCCATCGACTGGGCGACGTCGAGCTGATATCCCAGTTCGATCGCGAGCAGCAACTCGGTATTCCAGACCCCTGACTTGTCCTCGACATTCACGTTTCGGAAACGGTCCTTGAGTTCGTCCAGTTTGTCGCAAGTCTGTTGCATCGTTTCGGCCAGGCGATAGATACCGCACCCGTCCTCCATGGTCTGCGCCATCTCCTTGCGCAGCGTGGCGATCCGTTCGGTCCCCCCGGTCTTCTGTTTCAGTCCGAGAACCCGCTGTTCGACCGCCTGCGCCTGCTTCTGCAGACTGGCTGAGTTTCCCGGGGCCACAGACTTCGCAAAGCGTGCAGCTTCGACCCCGGCAACCTTGCCGAACACCAGCAGTTCGGACAGCGAGTTGGAACCGAGCCGGTTAGCACCGTGAATGCCGACGCTGGAACATTCTCCCGCTGCATAAAGACCCGCTAGCGGTGAAGCGCAGAGGCCGTCGACAAGGATGCCGCCCATCGTGTAATGAACCGCCGGCCGCACCGGAATCGGTGCGTGTGCCGGGTCGACACCAAGATACTGTTCGGCGAGTTCGTAGATCTGCGGCAGGCGTTCGCGCAGCTTGGCTTCGCCGAGATGGCGCAGGTCGAGATGCACGACCGATCCGTGCGGGCCCTCGATGGTCCGCCCTTTCTGTTGTTCGTACCAGAAAGCCTGGCTGAGCCGGTCGCGCGGCCCGAGTTCCATTGCCTTGTTGCGTGGCGTCGGTTCCGCCGGCCCGAGACCGTAGTCCTGCAGATAGCGATAGCCATCCTTGTTCAGGAGGAAGCCCCCCTCACCGCGGCAGGCTTCGGTGAACAACAGGCCGGTGCCGGGCATGCAGGTCGGATGATACTGGACGAACTCCATGTCGCGCAGCGGCACACCGTGACGGAAGGCGAGGGCCATGCCGTCGCCGGTCACCACGCCGCCGTTGGTGTTCTCGCGGAATACCCGGCCGGCCCCGCCGGTGGCGATGATGACCGATCGTGCCTCGATCAGCGTGAATTCTCCGGAGGCGATCTCGATGGTGACGACCCCCTGGACGCGACCATCCTCGACCACGAGGTCGACGCAGAAATGTTCATCGAAGCGCTTGATCGAAGGGTACTTGATCGACGTCTGGAACAGCGTGTGCAACATGTGAAAGCCGGTCTTGTCGGCGGCGAACCAAGTGCGCTCGATCTTCATCCCGCCAAAGGCGCGCACGTTTACGTGGCCATCCTCCTTGCGGCTCCACGGGCAGCCCCAGTGTTCGAGTTGGGTCAACTCCTCGGTGCATTGGGCCACGAAGTAGTCGACCACGTCCTGTTCGCACAGCCAGTCGCCGCCGCCCACCGTGTCGTTGAAGTGATACTCGAGGCTGTCGGTCGGCAACTTCACGCCAGCCGCGCCACCTTCGGCGGCGACGGTATGGCTGCGCATCGGATAGACCTTCGAGACCAGCGCGATTTTCAGTGCCGGATCAGACTCTGCTACCGCTATCGCAGCGCGCAGTCCTGCGCCTCCACCACCGACAATCACCACATCTGCCTTGAATGTTTCCACACTTCCTCCTTCCGTGTCAGACACTGTTAGCCACGATCAACGTCCAAGAACGCCTGGCAGGAATCAACCCACTGGCCGGCCGGTCAATTGCTCGCCGGGACACCGACTTTCTCCTCTTCGGCAACTTTCAGTGTCAGCATCTGATACATGCCGCCGAAGAAACGCTGATCGCTGACTGTGGCAAAGCCGTTGGATTTTGGCAACCAGGCGCTAATTTCCTCTGTGAACAAGTCGCGGGCGAACGGCTCAAGGCGGTCCAGAACCGGCATCCAGAAATAGCGCAGCGGATTCAGGCGGCTCGCCGGTGCGTAATCGACGATGGTCAGCGTGCCGCCGGGACGGATCACCCGCAGCGCTTCCGCTAGGGTTTTCTCGCGCACGGCTTGCGGCTGTTCATGGAGCAGAAAGAACAGCAATGCCCGGTCGAAGCTCGCGTCGGCAAAACCGAGCGCCGCGGAGTCCATGCAATGCAGCTTGATCGGCAGATCCTGGGGCAGCTTGCCCGACAGATTCTCCAACTGGATCGGCAGGATATCGACGACCTCGAGCAGGCCATCCGGCGCCACGCGCTCCGCCAGTCGCGGGGTCAGATCCCCGTAGGCACAGGCGATCTGCAGGGTGCGCCCCATCAGGTTGTGGCCGTAATCGTTGAGCACCGCATTGCACAGGCGTTTGTAGTTGCCCCAGAGAATCAGGTTAACCAGCCACTGTCGCTCGAAGACGGTTACCGCATGCGGATGGATGTAGGCCCACCAGTAGTTCGCCTGCAGGTAGTGAGGTACGTCGGGGAGAGTCTTCGCAACGGTAGCGCAAGAGGCGGCAACTGTTTGATCGTAGCTGTTTTTCATTTTGCGGATGCCATCAAATGCTTTCGATACAAGTCCGGGAAAAGTGATCAAGCCGGCCGGACGCCAATGCGATGAACCGGTGCCGGCTGGCGAAGCCCCCGCTTCCGAGTCCGGCACATTAGCCCCTCAGCCCCTGCCGGCCAACCCGTGGTGAAGCCCACCAGTAACCATCGGGCCGTACCGTAACCGATCACCGGGTTGAACGCAACAGGATGGTGAGCCCGTGGAGCGAACAAGTAATCTGTCCCGAGCAGTAGCGAATGCTCTGTCCTGTTTCAGTTCTTCTTCGAGGAGGTGGCGAATGAAGCGGACGGACTTGTTACAGGAGGAAGATGCGATTTTAAGAAGTGTCTGCCCGAACAGACGTGGGATCAGATCGTGACCATGGACGATGCGACCGACGAGCACTACGCGATGTTCCCTGCGGCGCCGCGGCCTGCGCCTGCGCCTGGGCCTGGAAGGCAGGCACGGCAAGGGCCACGGAATTGCCGCCATCAAGGCACTGCTGGACAAGCTGACGCTAAAGGGCTCACTCCGAGGCAAATACGGTTGCCCTGTAAAGTCTGCCGGATTGATTTACCGGAATCAACAAACTCGTTATAATTCACCGGTTTTTCCCTCCCGCCATTTCCGACGGGGCATCTTTTCCGTGAGATGGGCGTTTCGCCCATTTTTTATTTGTGGCTATGGATTTAAACGCACTGCTTGAAATGACCGTTGTCGGTCTCGGTTATGAACTCGTCGATGTCGAGATGTCGCCCCGTGGCCGGACCATTCGCGTCTTCATCGACCTGCCGGGCAAGGAGAGCGGGGTCGATGTTGATGATTGCGCGCGCGTCTCCAATCAGCTTTCGCGCCTGCTGGATGTGGAGAATGTCGATTACGACCGTCTGGAAATATCGTCGCCGGGTCTTGATCGCGTGGTCAAGAAGCCCGAGGATTTCGAGCGCTTTGTCGGGCACGACATTCAGATCAAGCTGCGTATCCCCCAGGGCGGCCGCCGCAACTTCCAGGGAGAACTGACTGGTCTTACCGACGGCAAGGTTGGTCTGCGTCTGGAGAAGGATGCTGTGGAACTCGAATTCAATAATATCGACAGGGCACGTCTGGTGCCGCGATTCGACTGAAGGACTAGGAGGTTTTAGCCCATGAGCCGTGAAATTTTGCTGCTGGTCGATGCACTGGCTCGCGAGAAGAACGTCGGCAAGGAAATCGTTTTTGGCGCCCTTGAACTGGCGCTGGCTTCGGCGACCAAGAAGCGCATCCATGATGATGCGGATGTGCGGGTTTCTATCGACCGTGAAACCGGCAACTACGAGTCCTTCCGTCGCTGGCAGGTTGTCCTCGATGACGAGTACGTCAACGAATACCTCGAGGTGCCGTTTTCCGAGGCGCGCAAGGACGATCCGGAAATCGAGGCCGGCGACTCGCTCGAGGAGCCTCTCGAGCCTATCGACTTTGGTCGCATCGGCGCGCAGGCGGCCAAACAGGTCATCCTGCAGAAGATTCGCGACGCCGAGCGCGAGCAGATTCTGGCCGACTTCCTCGAACGCGGCGAGCATATCGTCTATGGCACCATCAAGCGCATGGAGCGGGGTAGCGCGATCATCGAAGCGGGCAAGATCGAGGCGGTGCTGCCGCGTGACCAGATGATCCCCAAGGAAAACCTGCGTATCGGCGATCGCGTCCGCGCCTATCTGTTACGTATCGACCGCAATGCGCGCGGACCTCAGATCATCCTGTCGCGAACCGCGCCGGAATTTGTCATCAAGCTGTTCGACCTGGAGGTGCCGGAGATCTCCGACGGCCTCATGGAACTCAAGGCCTGCGCCCGCGATCCCGGCTTACGCGCCAAGATCGCCGTCAAGTCCAACGACCCGCGCGTTGACCCGATTGGCACCTGCGTCGGCTTGCGCGGTTCGCGCGTCACCGCGGTGCGCAACGAAATTGGAGGCGAGAACATCGATATCGTGCTGTGGTCGGCGGACCCGGCACAGTTTGTCGTCGGCGCGTTGTCGCCGGCGGAGGTTTCGTCGATCGTCGTCGATGAAGAAAAGCATGCCATGGATGTCGTGGTCGACGAGGATAACCTCGCCATCGCGATTGGCCGCAACGGCCAGAACGTTCGCCTGGCCTCGGAACTGACCGGCTGGACGATCAACCTGATGACTCAGGATGAGTCGGTCAAGCGCTCGGAAGCCGAATACGCGGTCACCCGCGTCACCTTTATGGAAAAGTTGGACATTGACGAGGAACTGTCTGATCTGCTGATCGGAGAGGGCTTCTCGACGCTCGAGGAGGTCGCTTACGTTCCGCTCGCCGAAATGCTGGAGATCGATGGGCTGGATGAAGACATCGTCAATGAGCTGCGCAACCGGGCGCGCAATGTCCTGCTGACTGAGGCCATCGTGAACGAGGAGCAGTTCGAAGGCGTGGCCGACGACCTGTTGACGCTCGAGGGCATGTCCAGGGAACTGGCGGCCAAGCTGGCCGGCAAAGGGATCAAGAGTCGCGATGAACTCGCCGAGCTGGCGGTCGATGAACTTGTTGAAATGACCGGCATCGACGAACAGCGTGCCAAGGAAATCATTTTGAAGGCGCGTGCTCACTGGTTTGAGTGAGCGGGAGGGTAGCAAGCATGACCGCAACAACTGTTTCGCAATTTGCCGCAGAACTCAAGATGCCGGTGTCGGCTCTGCTCGAACAACTGGGCAGGGCGGGTGTCGCCACGAAGGAGAGCGCCGATGCGTTGACCGATCAGGACAAGGCAAGACTGCTCGATTACCTGCGCCGCGCCCATGGCGACGATTCGAAGACCAAGATTACGCTCACACGCAAGCAGACTTCGGAATTCAAGGCGACTGATTCGCATGGGCGTGCCCGGACGGTTCAGGTCGAGGTGCGCAAGAAGCGTGTCCTGATCAAGCGCGAAGCGGGCGATCATGTTGTCGAGCCGGTCGTCGAGGCAGTTGCCGAAGTGGTCGAAAAGCCGGCGGATCTGCCGGTCGTCGAGGCGGTTGTGGAAGTTGCACAGGTCGTCGAGGCGGTTGTGGAGGTTGCTCCGATCGTCGAGGCGGTTGTGGAGGTTGCACAGGTCGTCGAGAATGCGCCGGTGGTTGAGGCGCGGCCTGAAGTTAAGCCGCAGCCGACGGTTACGCTTGCTTCGGTGATCGGTAAGAGTGAGTTGCGTTCCCGCGAGGAGCAGGATCGTCGCTATAGCCAGTTGCGCGATATTCAGGAACAGGAGTTGAAGGCGAAGCTGGCCCGCGAAGCCGAACTGGTCCGCATGCGCCAGCAGGCCGAGGCGGCGGCCGAAGCCGCCAGACTGGCGGGGCAGGCGACACAACAGGCAACCGCCCAGGCGAAGACGCAGGAAGCCGCACCGGAGAAAGGCACGCTGCACAAGAAACCCGACGCACCGGGCAAGGATGCCAAGAAGGGCGGCAATGCTCGCGTCGACGACAGCCGCAAGAAGCCGGGAATCAAGACGCGCTCGGCCGATCCCGGCAGTTCGTGGAAGAGTGGCCGGCATGGTCACAGGAAGCATGGCCACGCGGTTGATGAGGGCCAGGGGAGCTTCCAGGCGCCGACCGAAATCGTTGTCCGCGAGATACATATTCCTGAAACCATTTCGGTGGCCGATCTGGCGCACAGGATGGCGGTGAAGGCCATAGAAGTCATCAAGGTGATGATGAAGATGGGGTCGATGGTCACCATCAACCAGGTGCTGGATCAGGAAACGGCCATGATCGTGGTCGAGGAGATGGGCCACAAGGCGTTTGCCGCCAAACTGGACGATCCGGATGCTTTCCTCGAGGAGTCCGCCGCGCTCAAGGATGTGCCGATGGAGCCGCGGGCGCCAGTGGTTACCGTCATGGGTCACGTCGACCACGGCAAAACCTCGCTGCTGGACTTCATTCGCCGCACCAAGGTGGCGGTGGGAGAAGCCGGTGGCATTACCCAGCATATTGGCGCTTACCACGTCCAGACCGACCGCGGCATGGTTACCTTCCTCGATACTCCCGGCCACGAGGCATTCACCGCCATGCGCGCACGCGGCGCCAAGGCGACCGACATCGTGATTCTGGTTGTCGCCGCCGATGATGGCGTGATGCCACAGACCCGGGAAGCGATTCACCACGCCAAGGCAGCCGGTGTACCGCTGGTCGTTGCGGTCAACAAGATCGACAAGCCCGACGCCAACCTGGACCGGGTCAAGCAGGAACTCGTGGCCGAAGGCGTCATTCCCGAGGAATACGGTGGTGATTCGCCGTTCGTGGCAGTTTCCGCGAAGAAGGGTATTGGTATCGACGAGTTGCTCGAGCAGGTGCTGCTGCAGGCAGAAGTTCTGGAACTGACGGCACAGAAGGATGCCCCGGCCAAGGGCTTGATCATCGAGGCGCGTCTCGACAAGGGGCGCGGTGCTGTGGCGACAATGCTGGTCTTGTCGGGGACCCTGAAGCGCGGCGATGTCGTGCTCGCTGGTCAGGTTTCCGGGCGGGTCCGAGCTATGCTGGACGAGAACGGCAAGGCGATCAACCATGCTGGTCCGTCGATTCCGGTTGAAATCCTCGGTCTGTCGGATGTGCCTGCGGCTGGGGAAGAAGCCATTGTTCTCTCGGATGAGAAGAAGGCACGTGAGATCGCCCTGTTCCGGCAGGGCAAGTTCCGCGATGTCAAACTGGCGAAGCAGCAGGCAGCCAAGCTCGAGAACATGTTCGAGCAGATGAAGGAAGGCGAGGTCAAGACCTTGCCGCTCATCGTGAAGGCCGATGTGCAGGGTTCGCAGGAAGCGCTGGTGCAGACGCTGGCCAAGCTGTCAAACGACGAGGTTCGGGTGCAGATCATCCATGGCGCCGTGGGTGGCATCAGCGAGTCCGATGTCAATCTGGCGCAGGCTTCCAATGCGGTCATCATTGGCTTCAATACCCGGGCCGATGCCAATTCGCGCAAGCTGGCCGAAACCTTCGGTGTGGACATCCGTTACTACAACGTGATCTACGACGCGGTCGACGAGGTCAAGGCAGCGCTTTCCGGGATGCTGTCGCCGGAGAAGCGCGAGCAGATCATCGGCCTGGTCGAGATCCGCCAGGTCTTCCATGTCTCCAGGGTTGGCGCCATTGCCGGCTGTTACGTTCTGGAAGGCGTTGTCAAGCGCAATTCCCGCATTCGCCTGCTACGCAACCATGTCGTGCAGTGGGACGGCGAACTTGAGTCGCTCAAGCGCTTCAAGGACGACGTCAGGGAAGTGCGCAGCAATTTCGAATGCGGTCTGTCGCTCAGGAACAATAACGATATCCAGGAAGGCGACCACCTCGAAGTGTATGAAATTCAGGAAGTGGCTCGCACATTGAAATGAACAAGGCTGGTTTCCAGCGCAGTGATCGGGTCGCGGAGCAGGTGCGCCGCGACCTCGCCGATCTGATTCGTAACGAACTGAAGGATCCACGGGTCGGCATGATCAGCCTGACGGCGGTCGAACTGACACCGGATTACGCGCACGCCAAGATCTTCTTCTCGACACTCGATGACGACCACCTGGAGGAGATCGAGCGCGGCCTCAAGCGGGCCGCAGGCTTTCTCCGCCGTGAGCTCGGCCGGCGAATTCACATCCACACGCTGCCCGAGCTGCATTTTGTCTTCGACAGATCAATCGAGCATGGCATCAGCCTCTCCCGACTGATCGATCAGGCTAATGCATTGAGCGACCAGACGCCCGAAGAATAGGGTTCGTATGCAAGTCAGGAAGACCTGGAAACAGGTCGATGGCGTTCTTCTGCTCGACAAGCCGCTCGGTCTGACTTCCAACGACGCCTTGCAGAAGGTGCGCCGCCTGTTTTCGGCGGCCAAGGGCGGGCACACTGGGACTCTCGACCCGCTGGCCAGTGGCCTGCTGCCGTTGTGTTTCGGCGAGGCGACCAAGTTCTCGGCCGACCTCCTCGATGCCGATAAGACCTATGAGGCAGTGATTCAACTGGGTGTCACCACCGATTCCGGCGACGCCGAAGGCAAGGTTACGAAGACTGCTGCGGTCAACGTCGAAATTGACGATATTTTGCGGGTACTGTCGCAATTTACTGGCGCGATTCGGCAGATCCCGCCGATGCATTCGGCGCTCAAGCGCAACGGCCGCCCATTGTACGAACTCGCGCGCCAGGGAATCGAAGTCGAGCGGGAGCCGCGGATGGTCACCATTCATGCCATCGACTGCCTGGGTTTTGGCGGCGAAAGCCTGACCTTGCGGGTTGCGTGCAGCAAGGGTACCTACATTCGTGTGCTGGCCGCCGACATCGGGGATGCGCTCGGCTGTGGCGCTCACCTGGCTGGTCTGCGCCGAACCAGGGTCGGTGATCTCGATCTGGGCGCTGCCGTGACGCTGGCGCATCTCGCGTCTCTCGACGAAGCGGGGCGGGCAGGTTGCCTGCAACCGGTCGATGACTTGCTGCGGACTCTGCCGGCGGCGATGCTCGAAGGCGAGGCGGCGGAACGCTTCCGCCACGGGAACCCGGTCGAACTACCGGCTGGCCTGAGCGGGAAGATCCGCGTCTATGTTGACCGCAGGCTGATAGGTGTCGGCGAATCGGCTACCGATGGCCGTTTGTGGCCCAAAAAGCTGGTGCAACTGATGCTTTGATTTGGTATCATGGCAGACCTTCTTTTGCCAAAAGGAAGGGATGTCCTGATCTGGCGCCGGCTCTATCAAACTGGGGCTGCGTCGTAACCAAGAAAGAGAGTTTGAAATGGCAATGACCACAGAATCCAAGGCCGGCATCGTCGCCGATTTTCAGCGCGCCAAGGGCGATACCGGTTCCCCGGAAGTCCAGGTTGCGCTGCTCACCGCCCGCATCAATGATCTGACTCCGCACTTCAAGGAGCACAAGAAGGATCACCATTCCCGTCGTGGTCTATTGCGGTTGGTCAGCCAGCGCCGCAAACTGCTGGATTACCTCAAGGGCAAGAACATCGATTCTTACCGTACCCTGATTACCCGCCTCGGTCTGCGAAAATAAGCCAGACCGAAGCGTTCGAGAGAGCGGCCCGGATAATTCCCGGCCGCTTTTTTCATTTGTTGTCGTTGTTGGCTGTTCATTGTGATGAGAGTGAAAGGAAATCATGTTTAATGTCGTGAAAAAGACGTTCGCCTACGGGGACCATCAGGTCACCCTCGAGACTGGCGAAGTTGCCCGCCAAGCCGGCGGTGCCGTGCTGGTGTCGATGGGGGAAACCGTGGTCCTGGTGACTGTCGTCGCCGCCAAGAATGCCAAACCCGGTCAGGATTTCTTTCCGCTGACTGTTGATTATCAGGAAAAGACCTACGCCGCCGGCCGTATCCCAGGCGGATTCTTCAAGCGCGAGGGTCGTCCCTCGGAAAAGGAGACGCTGACCTGCCGCCTGATCGACCGTCCGATCCGTCCGCTGTTCCCTGCTGGTTTCTACAATGAAGTTCAGGTCATTGCCACGGTAGTATCGCTGAACCCGGAAGTCGATTCGGACATTCCGGCCCTGCTTGGCGCCTCGGCTGCCTTGGCGATTTCCGGCATACCGTTCAACGGTCCGGTCGGTGCCGCGCGCGTCGGCTACATCAACGGCCAGTACGTGCTGTGCCCGACCATGAGCCAGCTCAAGGAGAGCCAGCTCGACCTCGTCGTCGCCGGTACCGAATCGGCCGTGCTGATGGTCGAGTCGGAAGCACGCGAGTTGTCGGAAGAAATCATGCTCGGCGCCGTCGTCTTTGGACACAACGAATCGGTCAAGGCCATCAATGCGATCAACGAACTCGTCGAGGAGGCGGGCAAGCCGGAATGGGACTGGCAGGCGCCGACGAAAGACGAGACTCTGATCGCTCGCCTGAACGAAGTGTGCGGCGCCAGGCTCGAGGAAGCCTACAACATCATCGTCAAGCAGACGCGCAGCCACGCCGTCAAGGATATCCGCGCCGAAGCGCTGGCTGCCCTGTGCCAGGGTGATGGAGCGCCGGACGAAAATGCCGTCGCCCACCTTTTCCACGAACTCGAAGCCAGCATCGTCCGTGGCCGTATCTTGTCCGGTGCGCCGCGGATCGACGGCCGTGACACGCGGACCGTGCGGCAGATCACCATGCGTTCCGGCATCCTGCCGCGCGCCCACGGTTCCGCATTGTTTACACGTGGCGAAACCCAAGCGCTGGCCGTCGCCACGCTCGGTACCAACCGCGACGAGCAGATCATTGACGCGCTGGCGGGTGAATACCGCGACCGCTTCATGCTGCACTACAACATGCCTCCATACGCTACCGGGGAATGCGGGCGCGTCGGTACGCCGAAGCGTCGCGAGATCGGTCACGGCCGTCTGGCCAAGCGTGCGCTGCTGGCTGTCCTGCCGAAGCCGGAAGACTTCTCCTACTCGATGCGCCTGGTTTCGGAAATTACCGAATCCAACGGTTCCTCATCAATGGCTTCGGTCTGTGGCGGCTGTCTGGCGTTGCTCGATGCTGGCGTGCCGCTCAAGGCGCACGTCGCCGGTATCGCCATGGGCCTGATCAAGGAAGGCAACCGTTTTGCGGTATTGACCGACATCCTCGGCGACGAGGATCATCTCGGCGATATGGACTTCAAGGTGGCCGGTACGACCACAGGCATAACCGCGCTGCAGATGGACATCAAGATTCAGGGCATCACCAAGGAAATCATGCAGGTCGCCCTGGCGCAAGCCCAGGAAGCCCGTCTGCACATCCTCGGCCTGATGCAGCAGGCAGTTGCTGGCCCGCGCGAAGAAATGTCGGCCTACGCGCCGCGTCTCTACACCTTCAAGATCAATCCGGAAAAGATCCGTGACGTGATCGGCAAGGGCGGCGCCGTCATCCGTGCGCTGACTGAGGAAACCGGCACGACGATCGACATCCAAGACGATGGCACGATCACCATTGCCGCCACCAGCGGCGAAGCGGCTGCCGCGGCCCGTTCGCGGATCGATGCGATCACCGCCGAAGTCGAGATCGGCAAGATCTACGAAGGCACTGTGCTCAAGATTCTTGATTTCGGTGCGATCGTTTCCGTGCTGCCGGGCAAGGACGGCCTGTTGCACATCTCCCAGATTGCCCAGGAGCGCGTCAACAAGGTCGAGGACTACGTCAAGGAAGGCCAGACGGTTCGTGTCAAGGTTCTGGAAACCGACGACCGTGGCCGCGTCAAGCTGTCGATGAAGGCCGCCGCAGCCGAAGAGGGGGCAGCCCCGCCAGCCGCCGCGCCGACTGTTGCGGTGTAGCAGGAGCAGCCGTAATCATCGCCTGGTCAGCAACACGAAAGGGCACCGCGAGGTGCCCTTTCATTTTCGCGGCTTCCGGACGGTCGACCGCGACAGGCAAGGCTGGCGCCTACTTCGCCATCTGCCTTTCCTTCATTTCATCCAGCGTCTTGCAGTCGATGCACAGGGTGGCCGTCGGGCGCGCTTCCAGGCGCTTGATGCCTATCTCGATGCCGCACTTGTCGCAGAAGCCGTAGTCAGCGCTCTCGATGCGAGCCAGCGTCTCGTTGATCTTCTTGATCAGCTTGCGTTCACGGTCGCGATTGCGCAATTCGATGGCGATATCGGTTTCCTGGCTGGCCCGGTCATTGGGGTCCGCAAATACCGTGGCTTCGTCCTGCATGGTGTGCACGGTGCGGTCGATGTCCTCGCCCAGCTCCTTCTTGAGCGTTTCGAGGATCTTGCGAAAATGCGCAAGCTGCTTCCCGCTCATGTAATCCTCCCCAGCCTTTGGTTCGTAGGGCGGGAAATGTTTATGTAATAAATCTTCAGCCATGTTGCTTGTGCATCCCAGTGAAGAAAAACGCGAATTTATATCAGAAAGCGGAGCGCGTTGCAAGGAAACTTTGTTAATCGAATATAGGCCTGTGATCTGGTGCGGGTTTACGGGGGATGTTAGAATCCTTTTTCCCGTGTCGGGGCGTAGCGCAGCCTGGTAGCGCATCTGCTTTGGGAGCAGAGGGTCGTGAGTTCGAATCCCACCGCCCCGACCAATTCCTTCTTTGATTTACCCTCAGGTGCCCGTAGCTCAACTGGATAGAGCAGCTGCCTTCTAAGCAGCAGGTCGGGGGTTCGAGTCCCTCCGGGCACGCCACTTTCGATCTACTTGCCTTGTCGGGCATTCAATCCAGATTGCAGGAACAGAGATGATTCTTGTCACAGGAGGTGCCGGGTATATCGGTTCGCATACTGTGGTCGAAATGCTGACCGCAAAGCTTGACCTGCTGATACTCGACAACTTTTCCAACAGTTCGCCCAAGGTGCTCGACGCGATTGAGCGGATTGTTGGCAAGCGGCCGCTCGTTGTTGGTGGCGATATCCGGGACAAGGCTGGCCTGCGCCGGATATTTGGTGAATATCCGATTCATGGCGTCGTTCATTTCGCGGGACTGAAAGCCGTTGGCGAGTCGGTTGAGAGCCCCTTGCGCTATTACGACAACAATGTCGCCGGCTCTCTCGCCCTGTTCGAGGCGATGGCCGAGGCGGGCGTCTTCCGTCTGGTCTTCAGTTCCTCGGCAACGGTCTACGGCGATCCGCACAGCGTGCCGATCCGTGAGGACTTCCCGCTGCAGGCGAGCAATCCCTACGGCCGCACAAAACTGATGATCGAGGACATGTTACGCGATCTCGCCGCCGCTGATCCGCGCTGGCGGGTGGCGCTGCTGCGCTATTTCAACCCGGTGGGGGCGCATCCGAGCGGAATGATTGGGGAAGATCCGCAGGGTATCCCGAACAACCTGATGCCCTTTGTGGCGCAGGTGGCTGTCGGCCGGCGCCCGGCGTTGTCGGTATTCGGTGGCGACTACCCGACGCCGGATGGTACCGGGGTGCGCGACTATATCCATGTGGTTGATCTGGCTCGCGGTCACCTTGCCGCCCTCAACGTCCTGGACACGCTGATGGCAGCGGTGCCGATTAACCTTGGGACTGGTCGCGGCCATAGCGTGCTCGAGGTTGTTGCAGCTTTCGAGAATGCCAGCGGAAGAAAAGTGCCGTTTCGCATTGTTGACCGCAGACCCGGTGATATCGCTGCCTGCTATGCCGATGCCTCCCTTGCCCGGGAACTGCTCGGCTGGTCGGCCGGTCGGGGCATGGCGACGATGTGTGAGGATTCCTGGCGCTGGCAGTCGACCAACCCGATGGGATTCGATAAGTGATCCGGCTGCTGCGATTTCCAAATTGCGCTCGGTGTTGAAAGTTCGTGACGTATTTCCCGTGACAGGGCAATCGCATTTAGCCTTGCTGGGAAAGGCCGCGCAATGAAGCCCGGCAATCTGGAAGACGATCAGCGGATTTGCGGCGTGAACGCAGGCTACGTTTGGGGAGCCGGGTATCCTGGCGCAGCAAGGCCTGACTTTGACACCGCCGAGTAACACGCCTCTCGGAAAGCCGCATGGCGCAAGGCATTCGGCGATGTTGCCGGAATGGGTGTGTATCTAGGCGGGGAAGGCAGTCAATCCCGGTTCAGCACGGGTTTTGGCGGTTTTATTTTTAACGCTTTCAATCGCTTAGCGGCATCCGGCGAAGGTTCTGTGACCTGCCAGACACGACCGTTGGGGCTGGACAATAGCGCCAACTGGACTCGCTTCAGATCGTCCCGGATGTTGCGCCAGGTATCCTGACAAGCGTGCTCGATAGTGCGCTCGAGCAACAGCGCGAGGACCGTGATGGCAATGTGGGCGTGAATGCGATGCGGCGCCCAGTGGAACACCGGACGCATCTTCAAACCACTCTTCATCGTCCGCCAGGCCTCCTCCACCCGTTGCTGCTGTTTGTAGCCCAGCGCCATGTCTTCCGCCGTCAGCGTATCGTCGTTGCTATGCACCACGAACTTGCCGTCGAAGCGCGCCAGTTCAGTGATCGCCTGGCGATCGATCGTCAAGCCCGCTTTCGTTTCCTTCAGCAAGCGCCCGTAGCGGGCGCTGGTACGCAAGGCACAGACCCGTTTCGTGTGGCTCACTTTCGCCAGATCGGACAGGCTCGCGAGTTCGGCTTCCAGTTCGTTGAGCAGTTCCTCGCGATGCGCCTTATGGCGTTTCGCTTCCAGCGGATTGAAGCAGACCGCATAGCGTCGCCGTCTCTCCCCATCACCGACAATGACTTCCTTGACCTGCAGATTCTCAGCAACGGTGCGGTAGCGTCCCGGACGCGATAGCACTTCCTCGGTGACCTCGTCACCACGGCGCATCGGCATCGCCAGCAAATACTTGCCGCCGCCCTTGGACAAGGTCTGCAAGTTCGCCTGCGAGACCATGCCGGCATCGCCGACAAACAGACAGCGGGTGAGTTGCCAGCCGCGCAGGTCTTCCTTGAACTTCGCCACCGTGGTGACATCATCGGCGCGCCAACAGTTACGCCATAACGTTCGAGCAGATCAGCCAGCGCGCGAACTGTCCGCCCCAGCGACTCGCCGCGTTCGGCGGCCTGGGTCAGCAATTCCCGACTGGCCGGCACCGCCTGCACCAGATGATCCGTGGCGCGATGCGTACGGGCCTGATGTTTGTGTTCAACCAAGGTCGCGACGTGTTCGGGCCTCTCGATTTGTTGCCGCCGATCGAAGCTGCGGGGATGCGTGGCGACCACCGCCTGACCATCGAGAATGCGGACGTGATCCAGACTGGCGGTCACGGTGAGCGTGCGGGCCACGCAGGTGTGCGGGATCGAGTAGTCGTTGAGGTCGAAGCGCACATACGGCGTCTTGCCGGCCGACACGGCCTTGATCTCGTCGGCCGGAAAGGCATCGCCGGGCAGGGTCAGCAGCCGAGCTTGCTCCTGGAAGAACGCTTCGCGCACCGTCAGTGACTTGTCCTCCGGACAGCGCCGCTCGCCCGCCGGCCCGCACACCCAGGCATCGGCCTGAGCATTGAGGTCGGCAACGTCCTTGAAGCTGCGCCCAGCGAAGAAGGCATCGCGGATATAGCGGATCGCCCGTTCCACACGCCCTTTCTCGTTTCCCCGCGCCACGGCCACCGGGCGGAGTTCGAAACGGTAATGTCCGGCCAGCGCCAAGAGCGTCGGGTTGAAACGGATGATCTGTCCTTGCCGCTCCAGCACTGCACTCTTCAGATTGTCATAGAGCGCGACGCGGGGACAGCCACCCCAGGCGGTTACGGCGCCGACATGGCCGCGCAGGAAGTTCTCCATATGAGCGCCGAGATAGAAGCGCAGGAAGATCTGGCGCGACCAGGACAGCACGGCCACAAAGCCCATCAGCGGCCGCCGGGCACGACCGATCTCCAGATGGCCGAAGTGACCCCAATCGATTTGCATCTGCTCGCCGGGTAGGGTGCGAAGGCGCAGGAAGGCTTCGGCTTTGGCGCGGGGTCGGTGGCGGGCAATCAGATGCCGGAAGTGATCCGGGCGCCCCGGGTAGCCCCGGGTCTTGACCATGCCGTACAAGCGACTGGCGCGTAAGGGCCATGTGACGGTGATCTCCTGTCGGTTCGTCGAGAACGGCAAATCCGACGACGCAGGAACCCTTGAGCGTTGGCGAGATGACGCGCAGTCCATGCCCGCCCGAGGGCGGGCATGGACTGTGGCGGCGCGCCTGGAGGCGGTGATCGTCACTGCGGCGCTGGACGAAACCAGCAAAAGCGCGTGGTGTCGAGAGCACGGCGTTTATCCGGACGAGCTGATCAAATGGTGGGCCAGCGCCACGACAGCGTTGGCCGAACCGGAAGAAGTCAGAGCCAGCCCGCAAGCAACCCGACAAGACCGCAAACGCATCAAGGAACTCGAACGCGAATTGCTACGCAAGGCCCGGGCACTCGCTGAAACCGCTGCCCTGCTAGTTCTCTCAAAAAAAGTCGCGGCGATCTTCAACAAAGGCGATGCCGAATGATCGGCCTTGAAGATCGCCAAGCCTTGGCCCAAGACATCCATACCGCCCATGTCGCCGGTGCTCGGCTCAGGCTTGCCTGCGAGGTAGCCGGCATCGAGTTACGCACCTTGCAACGCTGGAAAGCCATTGAGGGCGGCATCTGCGCAGATCGCCGGCCCTTGTCCATGCGCCCGACGCCCAGGCACGCGCTCAGTGAGGCCGAACGCACGCAGGTGCTTGCCGTGGCCAACGAGCCACGCTTTGCGGCCGTGCCGCCAGCGCGCATGGTGCCGATGCTGGCTGATGAAGGGATTTACCTGGCCAGCGAATCCACCTTCAGCCGAGTGCTGCGTGAGCACGGTCAAACCACCCTCCGAGGACGGGCCAAGGCGCCCAGGCAACAGCGAGTGCCGACCACGCACATTGCCACCACGCCGCGCCAGGTGTGGTGCTGGGACATGACTTATCTGCCAGGCAAGGTTAAGGGGCACTGGTTTCACCTTTATCTCATCCTCGACCTGTATAGCCGCAAGATTGTCGGCTGGGAGGTGCACGGCAGCGATCACGCCGACCATGCCGCGCATCTGGTGCGCCGTACGGCGCTCGCCGAGGGGATTGCCGCACTCGCGACCAAGCCTGTTCTGCACGGCGACAACGGCTCGACGCTCAAGGCCACGACGGTGCTGGCGATGCTCAACTGGCTGGGAGTCAGGCCCTCGTATTCTCGACCCCGAGTCAGTGATGACAATGCTTACGCGGAATCGTTGTTTCGGACGGCCAAATACCGCCCTGAGTTTCCTGCTAACGGCTTTGCCGAGCTCAACGACGCCAGGACCTGGGCAGTCAGCTTCGTGCACTGGTACAACGTCGAGCATCGGCACAGTGGCATTCGTTATGTCAGCCCAGCCCAGCGCCATGCCGGCGAGGATCTCGCCATTCTCGCGGCCCGACATGCCGTCTATACCTCAGCGCGTGATCTCAACCCGGCGCGCTGGACTGGTCAGACACGAAATTGGACGCCGGTCGGTGTAGTGACCCTCAATCCAGATCGCGATTGCATCGCCAACGCGCATCTGGAAGACAAGCTTATTCCGCCATTGGCTGCATGACCGAGGCGACAACTATCTTGACGCGCGCCGCACCCCGAAGCCCGACACCAGTCGGCCCCATCCCGAGCACAAGATCTACCCCTACCTTCTGCGGGACATGAGCATTGACCAGCCTAATCAGGTCTGGGCCACCGACATCACCTACATCCCGATGCAGCGAGGCTTTCTGTACCTCGCCGCCATCCTGGACTGGGCGACAAGACGGGTGCTGGCCTGGCGGCTGTCCAACACGCTGACGGCGGACTTCTGTGTCGAAGCGCTCAAGGAAGCGATTGCCCGATACGGCCAGCCCACGATCTTCAACACCGACCAGGGCAGTCAATTCACCAGCGAGGAATTCACGGGCGTGCTCAAGGCCCACAAAATCCAGATCAGCATGGACGGACGTGGACGCTGCTACGACAACATCTTCGTCGAACGCCTGTGGTGGACCGTGAAACACGAGTGGGTCTATCTGCGCCCGGCGGCAAACGGCATTGAGCAAAAGCGTAGCTTGGCCGAATGCTTCGACTGGTACAACCGCCGACGGCCCCACCAGTCGCTCGCGTGGCAAACACCGGACGATGCCTACTTCGGCGCGCTGGCCGCCGCGCAAGCTCTGACGGCGTGAAAGGCGAAAAGCACCCTGCACCGTGGATTTGTGGACAGTCGGCTGCCCCGATCCCCGCCTAACCGCGTTGCCGCGGTTCCCTATGGACAAGCCATGGAAAACGCTTCGCGTTTCCCACCGCTTGCCCACAGGTCGGCGGCTGCCCACAAGCTCCACAGCGCCTACCACTATCCGTTTAAAATCCGGGAACGTCAAAACCATCTCCCAACCACCGGCCTTAGCTTATTCCACCCCGGTGACTGTCCAAGGGACCGGAGCCACCGCAGTTCGTCGCGATGAGGTTGCCGCCGTCGATCACAAAGCCCGTGCCGCGCATGGCAAACTGCGGACTGTCGGTCTTCTTGTAGGTGCCGACGACGACGACCGAAGGCTTGACCTGCTGGATCGTGTCGGACATTTCGGCTGACGCCATACTCGACAACAGGCAGGCAAGGAATGCCAGCAGGAATCGGGGATGGGGTCGGGCGCGTATCACATCAGCCTGCGCGAGGCGATTTTTTGCAGGTCCGGTGAAGGATCGGTCACCGCCGGGTCATAGGGGTGCTCGTCACGCTTGAAGATTTCGCGGATGCGCTTCACATAGACTTGCGTTTCGGCATAGGGTGGAATGCCGGCATGGCGATTTACGGCGCCCTCGCCGGCGTTGTATGCGGCCGCAACCAGTGTGATATCCCCCTTGAAGTAGGCCAGCAACCAGCGCAGATAGGCCAGTCCGCCGCGGATGTTCTGCTCGGGATCAAAAGGCTTCTTGACATTGAAGCGTTCGGCTGTTTCCGGAATGAGTTGCATCAATCCCTGCGCGTTTTTCGGTGACACAGCACCGGGATTAAAGTTGGATTCGGCGCGAATTACCGCCATCGCCAGACGCGGGTAAATGCCATATTCCGGTGCGAGTCTCAGGACCATTTCCATGACCTTGCGCCGATCGGGGGCCGCCTGCGCGACGATATCGCGTCCATCGCTATCGAACAGGCACTCTGGCGGTTTACTGACCGGGTCGCCGACCTGGCGTAGCATTCGCTGCGAGAGCGCATCCCCTTGCTTGGCAGCCATCGCGAAGAAGTAGGCGGCGGTCGCATCGTCGCGCCGAACGCCGCGCCCATTGGCGTACATCCAGCCGAGGTTGTACTGAGCCTCGACATCACCCAGGCGCGAAGCTTCGCAATAGAGTTGCACCGCCTTGGCGGGATCGCGCGTTGTGGTGTTCCCATGCTCGTAGCTGCGTGCCTCGACGCGGAGGGCGACCGCCCTCTCACTCTTGAGGGGGTCGGCGATTGCCAACTTACTGAAGGTGGTTACGGCAAGCAGGGCGCAAAGCACCCAAGGCCTGGGAAGGTATTGATCAAATCTTGCGCGCTTCATCTTGGACCTTCTCCTTACAGACGCCAGAGTTCAACACCCGACCCGGCAAGGGCTGAAGTTTCGAACATGCTCTTCACGTCGGTTATCACACCATCTCTTTCAAGTTTAGACAAGAAATCGCCAACTGGCCGATCTTTGAATTCGCGGTGGTTGACCGCAGCAACAATGGCCCCTGCCTTGGGCAGATCGTCCCAAGTACGCAGATCGATCCCATATTCGTGAAAGGCCTCCTTTGTGTCCGCCACCGGGTCGTGAACAACGACTTTGGCGCCGTAGGATTCCAACTCGCGAATGACGTCGATGACCCGTGAGTTGCGCAGATCGGGACAGTCTTCCTTGAATGTAAGACCGAGAACGATGATCGGGCAGTCCTTGACCGGATGGCCTCTTCGCACCAGTTGCTTGATCGTTTGTTCGGCGACAAATTTGCCCATGCCGTCATTGATGCGGCGACCGGCCAGGATCACCTCAGGATGATAGCCGAGCTTCTGGGCCTTGTGGGTCAGATAGTACGGATCGACACCGATGCAGTGGCCGCCGACAAGTCCGGGACGAAAGGGCAGGAAGTTCCACTTCGTGCCGGCGGCCTTGAGAACCTCGAGCGTATCGATGCCGATCTTGTCGAAGATGATGGCTAGTTCGTTCATCAGGGCGATGTTCAGGTCACGCTGAGTATTTTCGATCACCTTCGCGGCCTCTGCCACCTTGATGCAGGAAGCGGGGAAGACACCAGCCTTGATCACGCTTCCGTAGATCTCGGTAACTGTTGCCAGCGTCTCGGGGGTGTCGCCCGAGACCACCTTGACGATCTTGGTGACGGTACGTTCCTTGTCGCCGGGATTGATGCGTTCCGGCGAATAGCCAACAAAGAAATCGGCTTTCCATTTCTTGCCCGAATATTGCTCAAGGATGGGAATGCAGACTTCCTCGGTGGCTCCTGGATACACCGTCGACTCGTATACGACGATTGCTCCCTGCTTCAGGTTTTGGCCGACGGCGCGCGAGGAACTGACCAGCGGACTGAAATCGGGCTGATGTGCGTCGTCGACGGGAGTAGGTACCGCGACAATCACGAAATCAGCTTCTTTCAACGCATGTGGGTCGGTACCCATCTCGAGCAGCGTAGCAGCCTTGAGGTCTTCAGTGCTTACCTCACCGGTTGGGTCGAAATGCTGTTTGTAACAAGCGACCTTCTCGGCCGACAGGTCGACACCGATGGTACGGAATTTCTTGCCGAATTCCACTGCCAAGGGAAGTCCCACATAACCCAGTCCGACAACGGCTATTGTTTTCATGATCTTTCTCGTTCTGTGTTGAAATGAATTCTAGAGTGTTCCCTGCAAGCGCTTTACTTCTGCTTGTTCGGAGAATTTGTTGCCCAGCTGGGTGAGAGTATCGAGTTCCACACGAGCTTCATCCTTGCGCCCGGCACGGATCAGAACCTTGGTCAGATTAAGGCGAACCGCGGCAGCCTGCGGCGCAATCTCCAGCGCCTTGCGCAGCAATGCGGTCGCGCCCGTCGTGTCCCCTTGTTCAGCCATCAGCATGGCCTGCGTGTCCATGAATGCTGGCTGGTTGGGAGCAAGTCTGTTGGCTTTTTCGGCGTACTCCAGGGCCTTCGTGGATTTCATCTGCCCGGAAGCCCATGCCAGATTGTTAAGTGCGAGGGCGTTCTCTGGCTGGAGGTCGACTGCCGCACGATAGTAATGCACGGCAGCCGGGTAGTCCTTGCGCGCCGTCGCAAGATCACCCAAATAGAGGCGGAATGCGACATCCTTTGGATGGTCCTTCAGCCAGGAGGTGGCAGCCTTGTCAGCGTCGGCAGTTTTTCCAGCAGAAACAAAGGCTCTGTGCAGCTTTATGGCCAGCTCAGAAGCAGGTGCTTGGCGGATTCCATTCATGTAGGCGGCCGCGGCATCTGACCAGCGCCTTTGAGAGGCGTGGATATCCCCTTCGAGTATGTAACCAACGGCCTCATTGGGACGCTGTCCTTCAACCTCCCGAGCGATGGCAATCGCGTCGATGGTCTTGCCTTCCCCCAGTAGTATCCGAACAAGCTCTCGCTGCGCCTCGAACAGATTGGGCCTGATCTCCAGCGCTTTGCGCAAGTTCTTGACGGCCTCAACCGTGTTCTTGTTGGTTAGTTGGATCTCCGCCATGCGCAGGTATGGAAGTGGTGAGGATGGTTGCAAGGTGGCCAGTTTCCCATAGGTGGCCAAGGCCTTGTTGACCTCTCCGGCTCTTGCTTGCGCACGCCCGGCGGTATCCAGCAGTTCGGGCTTGTCAGGTATTGCGGCGAGCGCTTCCTGCGCGGCAGAATCGGCCTTCTTTGGTTCGTCGTTTGCCATATAGAAGTCAATCAATGCCAGTCTGGAGGCCACACCGTCGGGATTTACGCTGACTGATTTCTTGATCAATACGAGGGAATCAGCGGCGGTGCCGCCCGTAGCAGTGGTCAGTTTGGCCAGTGAGAGCAACGCTGGAATATTCTTTGGGTCCACCGCCAGAACTTCCTCAAAGCGCTTGCGCGCCCGGGTGGGATTGCCTTCGGCCATGTCCATTGACGCCAAGCTGGCGACCGCCGGGATATATGAGGGATTCAGCGCCATTGCCTTCTCGAAGCTCCGGCGCGCAGCCGTATTGTCCTTCTTGGCCAACAGAACACGTCCCTGCACGCTATAGGTCGCAGGATTGTCAGGTTGTTTCTTCTGGAGGGCGTCTGTGGCCTTCAGAGCACTGTCCAGTTCATTGCGACGCAGATAGTAGGCGATGAGTGCCTGGTCTGCAGTGATGCCATCATCGACACGTGATATCTGTTCAAATTCGCTTGCGGCTTCGGTGACTCTCCCTTGAGCCATATGGGCAACTGCCACGGCCGTTCGCTTCGTCAGGTCATGCGGATCGAGCTTGCTGGCTCTGTTGAGATACTCTTCGGCTTTCTTTGGATCGCCGGCTTGCAGGTACACCTCCCCGACCAGCACCAGAAAGTCCGGATCCTCATTGATCTTGCCCAGTACCGGTTGCAGGGTAGCGAGTGCTTTGGCAGGTTGGCCGGCGCGCAGATAATTCGTTATCAATAGACCGCGCGCAAGCCGCAGGTTCGGGGCCTGTTGCAGAGCCTTGGTGAGGTAGGACTCGGCCTGAAAATGCGCACCAAGTTGATACTCGGCCGCTCCGGCAAGTTGCAGTGCAGTCGGGTTGTTCGGCGCGGTCTTCAGCAGTTGTAGCGCCAGATCGCGCACGGTCCTGTACTCTTTGCGCTGGTATGCCATCTGCGCTTCAAGATAAATCGTCTGGGGATGATTGGGGGCAACCTTCTTCAGAGCTTCGAGTTGCCGTTCGGCATCCTCAACTGTGCCTTTCTGCATCATGGCGGAGATTATTGCCGAGTGCGCGGGAATGAAGTCCGGCCGGCTCTGAAGTGCCTTCTTGTATAACTGGATAGCGCCGTCCTGATCACCGGTGAGGGCGAGTAGAGAACCCTTGAGTACCAAAGCTTCGTGATTTGCAGGTGCTTTCGCCAGTATGCGGTCGACAGTTGCCAGCGAGCCAGAAATGTCCCTGTCCGCTGCCTTGCCCCTGGCTTCGACAATGAGCGCCGGTACAAAATCCGGCTGGGTAGCCAGCGCGGATGCAAGAGCAGCCTTCGACGCTTCAACTTTACCCAGAGCCTGGTAGGCAAGACTCAATGTCGTATTGAGATACGCCTTTGCTTCGCCAGTCAGTTCCGTCCGGGAGAACTCGTCGACGACCTTTTTTGCTTGGCCATTGGTGAGGAGGGCTTGGGCCAGCAGGGGAATTACCGACTCGGGGGCATACTTGAGGCCAAGTGCCTTTCTCAATTCGAGTTCGGCGCCTTGTGGATCCCCAGACTCGAGCAACGTCTTGCCGAGAAGGAAGCGCGCCTCGCCAAGATTCGGATTCATTTGCAGCGCATTCTTGAACTGGATGACGGCAGCTTTGCTGTCGTTCTTCGCAAGGTGGCTTTTTCCTGACGCCATGAGCGTATCGGGATTTTCGGCGCCACAGCCGGCGAACAGGGCCGCCACAACAAGTGCGGCGAGGGTGATACGATGGTAAATGGATGGCATTTTCAACATTCGATTTCCGGTATGTTTGCTCGCTATTTGAGTCCCAGGCGATGCATCATGTCATATAGGGTCGGGCGGCTGATTCCCAGCAACTCGGCGGCACGCCCCACATTACCGTTCGCTCTACCGAGCGCAGTGACTACGGCGCCCCTCTCGGCCGCATCGCGAACGTGGCGTAGATCGATGTAGCCGTCACCATCATCTGCCGCCACGTCCAAGTCGAGATCTGCGCGGGTGATTTGTTGGCCTTCAGCCATGATAACCGCGCGCTTGATGCAGTTCTCCAGCTCGCGGACATTTCCAGGCCAGCCATAAGCTTCGCTTGCCCGCACGGCATCTTCCGACAGGCTGATGTTTGCACGATGGTATTCAGCTGCGAAGCGGCGGACGAACACGTGGGCGAGGAGGGCAGGATCACCCTTTCGGGCACGCAGCGGGGGAATGGTAACGACAATCTCGGCCAGCCGATAGTACAGGTCTTCGCGAAAAAGCCCTTCCTTGATCAGCGCTTTCAGATCCTGATGCGTGGCGCCGACGATGCGGACGTCGACAGGAATCTCCTGGCGTCCGCCAAGTCGTTCCACGACTCGCTCCTGCAAGAAACGCAACAGTTTCGCCTGCAACGCCAGGGGCAGGTCGCCGATTTCGTCCAGCATCAGCGTTCCGCCACTGGCTGATTCGATCTTGCCTTGGGTCGTCTTGCAGGCACCGGTGAATGCGCCCTTTTCGTAGCCGAACAATTCGCTTTCAAGAAGATTGTCCGGAATCGCAGCGCAGTTGATTGCCACAAAGCGCGCTCCCCTACGGGGCGACGCTTCGTGCAGCCCACGCGCGAGAACCTCCTTGCCGGTACCGCTCTCGCCCAGCAGGAGGACAGTTGCATTGGTATTTGCAACCTTTTCGATTGTCCGGCAGGCGCTCAGCATGTCTCTGTCCCGGGTCAGCAGGCCGGCGAGCGCAGCTGGCTGGTGCAAGGCCTGAAGTCGCCGGTTTTCCTGCTGCAGGTCGAACAGTCTGAAGGCGCGATCTATCGTCAGTGTCAGGAGTTGGGGTTCGAACGGCTTGGCGAAGAAGTCGTAGGCGCCCAGCGCAATTGCGCGCAATGCGTTTACCTGATCGTTCTGGCCGGTAAGCACGATGACTTTCGTATCGGGGGCGGTGGCAAGAATCTGTTCAAGCAACAAAAACCCCTCGGATACCGAATCCGCGTGGGGTGGCAGTCCGAGGTCCATGGTCACGACCGCCGGATTGTGGCGGTGAACCTGGATCAGGGCGCTCTCACGGTCGCTTGCGGTCAACGCGTCGAACTTGTCGAAAGACCAGCGCAGTTGCTTCTGCAACGCCAGGTCATCTTCAACAATCAGCAGGGCACGTGGCTTCTCGTCGGTCACGCTCGCTCCGTTTCATGCAGGTCGGACTTTGTTCCCGCATCGAACAAGGGAAGAATCATCGTTACCCGCGTCCCTCCATTTTCTTGGCTTGCAACCTGCAATTCGCCACCTATTTCGCGTATGTACTGTGCGCTTTCATAGGCGCCGATCCCCATCCCCGCCTGTTTTGTGCTCTGGAACGGCTTGAAGAGGCGATCCCGAATGAATTCCTCAGTCATTCCTAACCCCGTGTCGCCGACTTCAACCATCACCTGGTCACCATGGCGCTTCAGCGAAACCCAAACCCTGCCGTCTTCATCTGTGGCATCCAGCGCATTCTGAACAAGATGACCGATGACACGCTCCAGTCTCTCCGCGTGGCCTCGCGTTGCCAAGTATTCGCTTATCGTCATTTCAACAGTGCGTCCTTGTTTCATTTTACTCTGCCGTACGCGATTGATGACATCGGAAAGTTGCACGCCGCATGCCGTTCCGGGCGGGGTTGCACCTTCACGGAGCTGCATCATCAGCTGGCGCATGCGCTCGACTGAATGCTCCACCGTCATCAGCATGTCCTGCTGAAACTCTGGGTTGTCCCGGTGACGTTCGGCATTGCGCAGCATTAGGGAAAGTTGAGTAACGATGTTCTTGAGATCATGCACCACAAATGCCGACATTCTGTTGAACGCATCGAATTTCCGGGCTTCGAGGAGTGCTTCCGTAGCCTGCATCCGCGCCAGAAAACCTGCTGCCTGGCAGCCAGCGGTGCGAAGCACATCGTTCACTTCCCAATTCACATTGATGCGTGTCCGGGCACTGGCAAGAATCACGAAGCCGGTCATTTCCTGATTGACAATCAGTGGAACAACAAGCCAGGCGTTTGGAATGCGATATACCCACTCGGGCATTTCCAGTTCCGCATAGCGTCCCCGTGCCATCCGATACTCCTCGAGATTGATGACCCAGCCCCTGCTGACGAGGAAGCGGCAGAGAGATGAATCGCCGTCTTCGGAGACTTCATTGGCCGGGATGTTCCATCTTCCGGTCATCCTGAAGGTATTTTGCCCGGGTTCCTTGAGCCACAGGCCGCCTGCCGGGCTCTCGACCAGGTTGGCAAGGCCGCGTATGGTCTGTTGCCCAATGGCTTGGTGAGAGTCCTGTAATGACAGGGTCTGAGTAAAGCGCAACCATTCCTCACGGTAGTCGTAGCGATACCTGAAGAAATGCTTGCTCACAAGAACACGTAGTTTTGCCCGCATTGAGCCCGAGAAAACCAGTACCCCGAGGAACAGTAGCGAGATGAACAACAGCGAGAACTGCAGAGCACGTCCCCAGTCACCGCCGAAAAAACGGACGTAAGAACCGAGGGAAGCCATGAGCAGAAGATAGATAGCCGCAAACACAAGCGTGGCCGTGTGGAACGCGGCCTTCTGAGAAAATTGGATCTTTGCGCGCCAGTCACGGCTACGGATCGTGGCGACGAGAAGTAGCGGGATGACCAGCGCATGGACGAATCCGCGTATCGCATAAGCGTCGGCATCAATCCGGTTGAATAAAAGCGCGTCCGAATAGAGGTAGAGATCGAAGCCGAACTGCCCGAGCAGGGCCACGCACAGAGGCTTGACATTCCAGCGCGCGTCATCGGTTACGTTCCGGAAAACCTGTTCCAGAAGGATCAGGACAATGATGACCATTCCTAGACTCAGGAGAAGTTCCATCCTCACCCATTGAAACGCCTGAAACAAACCCATGGAAATCGCCAGATGCACACCGATACTGCCAGTCACCATTGCCCAGCCTGCAGGAATCATCCAGACGGGAAGGATCCGATCAATGCGTCGATGTGTCTCAGATGGAGAAAGCAGAAGGATCAGGAAGACATACCAGGCGCCATAGCGCAGGGTATCGAGTAGAACGCTCGATACAAGAAGAATGCGCTTGCCAGTCAGAGCAAACAGAGTGCCGACGATTGCCCAAAGGGCCGCGAGAACCACGGCTGCCATCATTGCCTGGACGCGCCGGTTACCACGCCAGCCCTGGCCGAGAGTAATGAGATGGACAGTCAGCAGTCCGTAACTGACTGCTGCCGTGCCCATGCTCCATGCGATCAGCGATGTCGTTTCGATATTCATGGTTCAGTCAGCAAACGACACGATGAAACGCGCCGTGAAACCGCGTTTTATTGCGCACCTTTGCCTGTTAGTACAACTCCGACCGTTTCGAGGAGCACGACGAGGTCAAGGAACAGGGAGTGGTTTTTCACGTAGTATAGGTCGTACTGCAGTTTCACCGCTGCGTCCTCGGCGGATGCCCCATAGTGATAACAAACTTGGGCCCAGCCGGTCAACCCGGGCTTGACGCTGTGCCTGACCGCGTAGAACGGTATCTCCCGGATCAGTTGATCGACAAAGAAGGGCCGTTCCGGGCGCGGGCCAACAAGACTCATGTCACCTTTGAGGACGCAGTACAGTTGTGGCAGTTCGTCGATGCGCAGTTTGCGGATGATGCGTCCAATCTTTGTCACGCGATCATCAGATGATGTCGCCCAGACAGGCTTTCCATGCTTCTCGGCGTCCTGACGCATGCTGCGGAACTTGATGACACTGAATAGACGTCCGTTATGCCCAACTCGTTCCTGCCGATAGAGGAGCGGGGTGCCGGTTTCCAGCCCGATCAGCAATGCGGTGACAACCATCACCGGCGCCCCGATGATTAGCAGAATGAGCGAGGCAATAATGTCAAAGATTCGCTTCACGACTGAGCGAACGACGCCTTGACTGAAGCCCTCACCGAAAATTAGCCAGCCAGCGTAAAGGGAGTCCAGGCGGATCTGGCCAAGCGTCTTCTCGAAATGACTGGCCAGGTCGAGAACGCGGATTCCATTCAGGCGGCAATCCAGAAGTTCACGCATAGGCATGGAACCTCCGCGTCGTTCAGACAAGGCGATGACAATTTCATCAGTTTCCAGGGAGATTGCGGCGTCGAGCAGATCACCGCCCTGCGCAATTAGCCGGTTGCCTTGAATGATCGAGTCGTTTTCATTGGGTCCCGGAAAAAAGCCGACGATAACGGTATTCTTGTCCGATTTCCTGAGCGCGTCCCTGACTTCAATTGCCTTGGAGCCTGTTCCAAAAACCAGTATTCGCCGTTTGGCGAGTTCCGAATCGCGCGAGCCTAAACTTCCGATACGTGAGACAAGTACCCCGAACACCGCTGCCATGATGGAAAGGTAGAGCAATTCTCGATCGAACCGGACGAATAGCAGAACATCGATGAGATAGGCAATCGGAAATGAAAGATAGACCGAGAAGAGTATTTGGGTTCGCGGCCCAATGGTCGTCCGTGGGTTGATGCGTTGATTGACGCCCAGCAGTGCGGTAATCAACACGGCGACAACCAAATAAATCAGAGCGAACAGAACGACCTGTTTTTGATTTATTGGCAAGCCGCTGCGAGCCCACTCTAGCGCAATGACCGCAACGACAACGATGAACGCTGAATCAAAAAGCGCTTGAGCGAGAGGTCGCCAGTACAGCCAGTAACTGAACATTCGGTTCATTGTTGTCCTATTATGCACTTTTCACCGTGCCGAACTCGAAACGCCTTCTAGCCGATGACATGGGGGCACCGCCCCTGACAACCTGGCCGATAAGGTTATTCGGGATTATCCGGAGGAAGGTGCAGTTCGCCAAATTGTCAGAGGGCTGAAATAATTTTATCCAAGTACGTTGATGTCGCGTGCGTATTATTTCACGATCCTTGGCCGTCTGCTGATCGAGGGCGAAAGCAGGAGCGCGCAAATCCCCGTGTTGTTTTTAGGTTTGATGACGTTGCGTATGGTTGGCAGGAAGCGCCCAAGAAGGGAAGCTTTTCGGGTCGATCGCCGCAGTACAACAGGCGCTGATGCCGAGTTAGCAAGCTGCTCGCCGGCTAGACGAGCACCTCGACCGCAGCCGGATGCCCGAGAAATCCGTGCGGGCTGGCACTGGCTCCATAGGCGCCGGACTGGAAGATCACTACCAGATCGCCGGGTTGGGCAACTGCAAGTTCCATGCGGTCGGCGAGGAGGTCGAGCGGGGTGCACAAGGGTCCGACCACGGAAGCGGTTTCCCGTTGATCCGTTGCCATCCGGTTGCCGATGGTGACCGGGTAGTTCTTGCGGATGACCTGCCCGAAGTTGCCTGAAGCCGACAGGTGATGGTTCAAGCCACCATCGACGACGAGAAAGACTTGTCCGCGTGAAACCTTGCGGTCGACGACCTTGGCGACGTAAATTCCGGCCTCGCCGACCAGATAACGGCCGAGTTCGATGACCAGATGCGCATCAGGCATATCCCGTCTCACGCGCTGCACCAGGCGGTCGAGATTCTCGCCGATTGCTGCCAGGTCAAGTCGCTGCTCACCTGGGAAGTAGGGAATTCCAAATCCGCCCCCAAAATTGAGGAAACGGACCGGCGCAGGAGCATCGGCGGCCAGTCGCAATGCCAACTCATACGATTTCTGCTGCGCCTCGCAGATCGATTCTGCGCGCAGGTTCTGTGAACCGGCAAACAGATGGAAACCTTCAAAAGCCAGACCCGCACGCCCGATCTCACCCAGTAACTCGGGAACTTGTTCCGCATCGACGCCGAACTGCTTCGGCCCGCCGCCCATCTTCATTCCCGAGCCTTTGAGCTCGAAATCCGGGTTGACGCGCACCGCCACCCGGGCGGGAAGGTCAAGTTCGGCGGCAATTGGGGCAAGTTCTTTGACTTCGCGGAAAGACTCGATGTTGATCAGGACGCCGGCTGCCACAGCCTGGGCCAACTCACCGCGGCGCTTGCCGGGACCTGCAAAGCTGATCTCGGCCGGATCCACGCCGGCGTCGAGCGCAACCTTCAACTCGCCACCAGATGCGACGTCGATGCCATCGACCAGACCGGCCATGACACCGACCAGTGCCGGCATCGGGTTGGCTTTCATCGCATAGTGCAGCTGGATGTTCTTCGGCAGTGCCGAGCGCAACTCAGCGACGCGAGATCTCAATAACTTCTGGTCATAGGCATAGAAGGGCGTCTGGCCGACCCGGGCCGCGAGGCGTTGCAGGGTGATGCCACCAACCAGAAGCTGGCCATCGGCAGTGGCGAACTGATTCATTGGAGCGTGAACCGGAATTGGGCGATCTGAAACGGACATTGATTGCATTTCTCCGGAAATGGTTTGGGTCAACCGGCGTTCTTCTCGACCCACGCGGTCGACAGGGTTTTTCGGTCAATTTTTCCATTGGGGTTCCGCGGCAACGGGCCTTCGCGAACCTCGATATCTGCCGGTACCATGTAGGCTGGCATGCGCATGCGACACTCGGCAAGCAAGGCGGCCGTATTGATTTCGTTTCCGGCGGGTGGGGTGACAATGACCTGAATTGCTTGGCCCAGGGTGTCGTGGTCGACGCCGAAGGCGACACATTCACCGACCAGCCTGGTAGCGTAAAGGATTTCCTCCACTTCCGTTGGGCTCACGCGGTAACCGGAAGTCTTGATCATCTCGTCCCGGCGACCGATGAAGTATAGATAGCCGTCCTCGTCCATGCGGACGGTGTCACCCGAAAACACGGCGATTTCCGGGAGGACGAGCCCAGCCTCGCGTCCCGGTGCGTGAACGGGTAGCGGCCTGAAGCGCTCAGCGGTTTTTTCGGCGTCGTTCCAGTAGCCCAAGCCGACCAGGGCACCACGGTGGACGAGTTCGCCCGGCTCATTGGGCGCGCAGGGCGAGCCGTCCTCGCGCAACACCAGAATTTCGGCATTGGGGATCGCTTTGCCAATCGAGTCCGGGCGTCGTTCTACCTCGGACGGAGGGAGAAAGGTCGACCTGAAAGCCTCAGTCAGCCCGTACATCAGAAAGGGTTTGGTCTTCGGTAGGTGTCTGCGCAGTGCTGCGAGTGTTTCGAGTGGCATGCGGCCGCCAGTGTTGGCGAAGTAGCGCAGGTGTTCGGTGATTTCCGGGAGCCACTCGAGCTGGGTCAGCTGGATGTAAAGTGGCGGCACCGCCGTCAGGCCGGTTACCTTTTCACGAACGATGGCCTTGAGCACGTCACGAGGCAACAGGTAGTTCAACAGCACGACCCTAGCCCCGACATGAAACGCGGTAGTCAACTGGCTGAACCCGGCATCGAATGAAAGAGGCAGAGCGGCGAGCAGCGTGTCGCCAGCGTGATTTTCCAGGTAAGAGGCCACGCTCTTGGCGCCGGCAACCATATTGCGATGCGAGAGAACGACGCCCTTAGGCTTACCCGTGCTGCCAGAGGTGTAGAGAATACCGAGTATGTCGGTATCGATCGTCCGATGGCACGCCACGAGTGGATGCTCGAGCATTTCGCTCCAGCGGTGCGCATTCTGCGCGCCGACAAGCGGTGAACTTTCACCGGAGTCCACGACAACGACATGTCTCAGATCGTGACAGGCTGGAAGCGTCGATCGCAGCAGATCTAAACGTTCGGGCGAAGTGACCAGAACGCGAACGTCGCAGTCACGCAGTATATAGCCCACCTGTTCGGGCTTGAGCAGCGGATTCAGGGGAACAAAGACAGCGCCGGCGGCCGGGGCGCCGAAACTGGCGATCACTGTTTCGAAGCGTTTCTCGAGATAGATGGCGACGCGTTCGCCACGCTCAATGCCGAGCGCAAGGAGGCCGCCGGCAAGACCTGCTACCGCATCATGCAGCTGACCATAGTTCCAGGTGGACTTCCCGTAAGTCAGCGCTGGCGCCGCCGAATCGCGATCGGCGGCAAGAGAAATGAGTTCGGGTAGAAGGGCGGAATCTCGCATGCGTTGGAAGTCTGGGATAGAAGAAGGTATGACAGTGTGGAGTATCTCACAGTTGAATTTGCATTCTCCGACTATAATTTCGCCCGGAATCTGCCTTTTTGGAGCAAGACTTGAATACCGAAAATGAAGTATTGTCCCTTCTGGACGAAATCCTGAGTCTGAATGGCCGCTCTGCGGAATTCTCCATCAATACGCCGCTATTGGGTGCGATACCGGAACTGGATTCGATGGCCGTAGTCGCGCTGATTACCGGACTGGAGGAGCGCTTCGGTTTTTCCGTTGATGACGACGAAATCGAAGGGAGTACGTTCGCTACGGTTGGTTCACTGATCGAGTTTGTTGACGGCAAACTGGCCAGCTAGCCCGCGAGGGCAGGTGGGTTGGTACGGCAAGACATGGTGGCGGGACAGGTCGCGGCGACCGTCTGCTCGACCAGCCTAGGTGTTTTTTTTTGGATAGCGTGATGGATATTGCCTCGACTTTCAGCATGGACGCTTACGGTAAGCCCCGCATTGGCAATTCTCCCCAAGAACTGTATGCGTTCGGACACCGGATTCGTGAGACCGAGAAGCTGATACTCGATCTTTTTTCACGGGGACTGGTTTCTGGGACGACGCATACTTGCCTGGGTCAGGAAATCTGTCAGATGTCTGTCGTTCGGGCGCTGAACCATCCGGATGATTACGTCCTTTCCAATCACCGGAATCACGGGCATTTCCTGGCTTATTCGGGTGATTTTCTCGGTCTTGTCGCCGAGATCATGGGGCGCCGGGCTGGAGTCTGTGGCGGGTATGGCGGTAGCCAGCATCTGGCCCGTCGGAATTTCCACAGTAATGGCGTCCAGGCGGGCATGACGGGGATTGGCGTCGGACTTGCCGCCGCCTTGAAGTCCCGATCAAGCCAAGGGATCGTTGCAATCATCATTGGCGACGGCACTCTGGGAGAGGGTATGCTTTACGAGAGCATGAATCTGGCGGCGATCTGGCAGGTTTCGGTTCTTTTCGTGGTTGAGCACAACGGTATAGCCCAGACAACCTATACTCGGAACACGATCGGGGGCGATATTGTTCAGCGCGGCCTCGCATTTGGCCTCTCCGCCTGGCGCCTCAGCGATCGCGATTGTGATTTCTCCGCGCAGGTCGCGCGGGTGGTGCAGGATATACGCGAGAGTCGTGGCCCCGGGATGCTGGTCATCGACACAGGGAGAATGGGCCCGCATAGCAAAGGCGATGACCTTCGTGAATCCGGCGAGCGTGCGGAACTCCTGGCCAACGATCCGCTGGCGAAGCTTGGCGCCAGTTGCTCGGCCGATGAACGCGAACAGATCGAGTCGTCGTGCCGGTCGTATCTTGCCGAGATCGAAAGGTCCGCGCTGGACTCTCCGCGCGCACAGTTTGATTTTGTTCCCGAGCATACCTTCAGGCCCGTATTGGAGATTGATTCCCCGGTTGCGGATGCGTCCGCCGCCAATGTTCGTCTGGCGTTGAACGACGCATTGCAAAAGCTTCTTGAGTATAATGAAGACGTGGTGTTGCTGGGAGAGGACTTGCACGACCCCTACGGAGGCGCATTCAAGGTCACTGTCGGTCTCTCCGAGAAATACGCGGGCCGCGTAATTTCCACGCCAATTAGTGAAGCCGGAATCACGGGGGCAGGCATCGGGCTGGCGATGGCGGGCAAGAAGCCCATCGTCGAGATCATGTTTGCTGACTTTCTGACCCTTTGCATGGATCAGATCTATAACCACGCAGTGAAATTCCCGGGCATGTTTGCCGACTCCGCCGTGCCGATGGTAATACGTGCTCCGTGTGGCGGCCGCAGAGGATACGGACCGACACACAGCCAGAGTCTGGAAAATCTTTTTGTATCCGTTCCCGGGTTGACCGTAGTCTTCGGAAGTCACCGCCACAAAATCGGCCAGATGCTGATCGATGCTACGGTTTGCTGGCCAAATCCGACGCTATTCCTCGAGCATAAGCTGCTTTACGCCGAGAAACTGGATCCCGCCGGATACGCGGAAATCGACCCGGAACCCGGTGATCTCGGCGCGGAATTGTTCCCGACGCTGCGAAGTCGAGGCCCGGATCCGGACGTCACGCTGGTTTCGTACGGTGGCATGTTGCCGGTTGCGGAAAGGGCGGCAGGGATTCTGGAGGAAAGCGAGGAGTTGTTCGTGGAAATCATTGCGCCGGCGCTCTTGGCTCCGCTACCGCGGCTGACGCTATTGAAGGCTCTGCTTCATCGCCCGAGAATCCTTGTTGTCGAAGAAGCGCATCATCATTTCGGATTCAGTGCTGAAGTGCTGGCGATGCTCGCGGAGAACGGATATCACGGCAAAGTCGCCCGTTTGGGCACTGCGCCGGTGCCAATTGCGTCCGCGCGTAGCCTGGAAAGCGCACAACTCCCGGATGAAAATGCGATCGTAGCGGCAGTCCTGGATATTCTCTAGGCTCGGGAAACAACTATGGCGACTCCAATACACGTACCGCGAATCAATAACAATGACGATGAAGTCAAGGTCCTGGCCTTCGATGTCGTCATCGGCGACAAGATCGAGAATGGCCAGATCATCGGGCAAGTGGAAACAGACAAGGCTGTCCTTGACGTGACCGCGTCCTGTGCCGGTTACGTGCTTGGCTTTGTTGCCGGACCCGAGGAGGTGGTCAAGGTTGGCAGCGTCATGTTGTGGTTGGGAGAGAGTGCGGCCGAAAAAATTCCCAAATCGATGGAGGCGCAATCGGCACAATCAACCACGCAGATATCCCAGGTGACTGCGAAGGCACGTATCCTGCTCAAGCAATCGGGTCTGCGCGCCGACGTCGTTCCCTTAATAGATGGCAGAGTTACCGTTGAAGCGGTAGAACGTTATCTGGCTGCACAGGGTAGCGGCAGAACCAACAAGGTGGAACCGCAGCCGGTCGATGTGGCGCCCGACATCGAGGGCGTGCATGTCAATCTCACGCGTGAAGAGAAGGGCATGGCGGCTACGGTGACCTGGCATCGCGACTTCGCTGTTCCTGGCTACATCGAGATCGAATACGGTGTTCCTCCTTGGGTGGAATACGCGAGACAATTTCAGGAAGAAAAGGGTCTCTTGATGCCGCCCCTGCTGCCGTTGATGGCTTGGCGCCTAGTACAAATTGCGCGCGGTAGCCAACGACTGAACGCGACGTTGATCAACAACAAGCGATTCGAATACAGCCCGATCAATCTTGGATTTACCATTCAGGCAGGCGATTCGCTCTATCTTGCGGTTGTTCGCAATGCCCAGGACCAGGATGAACTCAGCTTCGTCAACTCACTGGGTGATGTGCTGCGCCGTGCCGCGGGTCATAATCTCAAGGAGTCTGAAGCCACAGGCGCGACAATCGGATTTTCGAGTATGGAGCGCTGGAAGGTGTCGCGCCATATACCCATCCTTTCGCCATGGACTTCGCTGATGGTCGCACACGCTGCTGGGCAGGGTGGCAGAAGCGTGCTGGGAGCCAGCTACGACCATCGCGTTCTGAATGGTGGCCAAGTGGTTGCCATGCTAAAGAAATTGTCAACACCACACAGGAACTAGACTAGGAAAAAGCTGATGCCACTGAACAAAGAGTCGATTGAAGCGGAAATCAAGGCAAGGATCGTCGAAATTGCTGCGGAGATGGGAGACGACGCGTCGGAACTGGGGGTAGACGAAATCATTCCGGCTACTGGCCTGATCGACTCGACCGGCTTGCTCGAATTGATCGCGTGGTATGAAAAGACCTATCAGATACCGCTTGCGCAGGAAGAAATAAATATTGACAATTTGGGAACGCTGGCACGGATGGCTGAGTTCGTTCTGCGCAAGAAGGGGCTCCTCTAGGCGCTAACAGGCAGAGATGCATCTCTTGGAAGCTAATCGCTGCAAACCTCGGCCCTTTTTCCTTCCCAGTAGTCTTGGAAGAATCTTCTGCGTCTTTCATGAACCTGTGGGAGAGGTAAATCGCTTGGGAAATCTTCTTGTCGTTCCCGGTTTCAACGAAGAGATGAACCGCTGTCGAAGCATGGTGACACTTCTGGCCCGGGAATTGGCCGTAAAGGGCGTTGGAACCCTGGTGATTGACCTGTACGGGACCGGCGAGAGTGATGGTGAGTATGGCGATGCGCGATGGGATGCCTGGCTTGAGGATATTGGCCAGGCCATGGCTTGGCTTGACGGGCAGACAGGTGGTTGTCTCGCTCTCCTAGGGATTCGTTTGGGTTTCCCGCTGGCGGTAGCCGCAATGGCTAATGACCAAAGGGAGCGAGCACTGATCGGCTGGCAGCCTGTTATTGACGGCAAGAGCTATTTCACTCAGTTCATGCGCATGAAGATCGCCGCGAACATGGACAGGACCGATATCCCCAGGGAGAGTACGGGTGACATGCGCGCCCGGCTGGATTCCGGGAACAGTATCGAGATAGCCGGGTACGAGATCCATCCGGAACTCGCGATGGCAATCGAAAGCTTCCGGCTTGCGGAATCGATACCGCCGGAATACGCAAGGGTTGCCTGGTTCGAGAAAGAGGCCGGTGCAGAGCGAACGCTTTCGCCTGCCAGTACGAAAGTCATTGACGGTTGGTGTCTGGCTGGCAGGGCAGCACAGGCGATATCGTTTGAAGGCCCGGCGTTCTGGGCCCTTCATGAACGCTTTCTTGCGCCTGATCTGGTGAACAAGACGTCCGAGTGGCTTCTGCAGTTGGGTCCACGGCGATGAACGAGAAGCCAGTCGTTATCGAGAGCTGCGGCCAGCCTCTGGTCGGCATGCTTCACCCTGCGCCGGGAGCGCAGCGACTGGGTGTATTGATGATCGTTGCTGGCGGACCGCAATACCGCATCGGGGGTCATCGCCAACTGCTGCTCTGGGCGCGCAGGATTTCATCCTGCGGATTTCCGGTATTTCGCTTCGATTCGGGCGGGATGGGTGACAGCTACGGCGAGTTCGTCGAATTCGAGAATGTCGAAGAAAACATCCGGGACGCGCTCGACCGGTTTTTCGAGGAAACGCCGTCGCTGAAAAAGGTCGTGCTCTGGGGGGAGTGCAATGCCTGTTCGGCATCGCTTTTCTATGGCTACAAGGATCCGCGCATCGTGGGGTTGGTCATGCTTAACCCCTGGGTGCGCACGGAGCAGGCGCAGGCAAAGGCGGTGGTCAAGCACTACTACTTTGATCGGCTGACTCAACGTTCGTTCTGGGTGAAGGTCTTGACCCTGAGATTCGATTTCATTGATTCGCTACGCTCCGCATTGCGGATGATCTCGCTCGCTCGCGGACGGTCGGATTCCGGTGTCGGAATTGATGTCAGAAATGACGTTGACCGCAAGAGGCCGTTGCCGGAACAAATGCTGGACGGGTTATCTCGTTTCAAGGGCCGAATCATGCTGGTCATGAGCGGGCGTGACATGGTTTCCAGGGAATTCGACGATCTGATTCAATCCGTGCCTTCCTGGCGGGAGTGTCTTGAGGCGTGTTCTCTGATGCGCCACGACCTGGAATTCGCTGATCATACGTTCTCAACCGGCGTATGGCGCGATCAAGTCGTTGAATGGGGAATAGACTGGCTTTCCAGCCTGCCAGGCGTCCCGGGCCTTGACCCACCAGCAAGCAGCTAAGTTCATGACCAAACCAATTATCGAGCCCATCACCGACCAGACGCTTCCCGAATTCGCTGCATTTCTGGAATTCAACATGCCGGTCAGCCGGAGTGCCGAGGACTGGATTCTGGGGTTGCGCGTGAGTTGGTGCGAAAGCCGACCTAATTACGGCTTCCTGATGCGTGACCAGGGAGAAGTAGTCGGCGGCATCGGGGCGTTTTACGCGGACCGGATCATTGGTGGGCAGAAGGAGAAATTTTGCAATATCACTAGTTGGTGTGTTCTTGACAGTCATCGCAAGTACAGCATGCAACTGACGATGAGCATTGTTGCGCAGCGGGGATATCACTTTACCGATTTTTCACCAACCAAAGTTGTCGCAGGGACACTCCAGTTCTTCAAGTTCAAATCTCTGGACGAGGGCATTGCTGTGGTGCCGAATTTGCCACTGCCTCTCTTTTCCGGGCGCGTGCTGACAGAGTCTTGCGATATCGAGCAAAACTTGACCGGGAAGATGCTGGACGTCTGGAGGGATCACACCAAGTTTCCTTGGTTGCATCATCTGATTGTCGGCAAGACAAACGATTGGTGTTACGTGATCTATAAGCCGCGCCGATTCAAATCGTTGCCGTGTTCAAAGGTCATTTATCTTAGTGATGGCCGCGTATTCAATCGATATTTGAATTGCTTGAGTTGGCATTTTTTCTGGCAAGGAATGATGACAACACATGTTGAGAAAAGAATGCTATCTGAAATACCCATGACGGCCATAGTGAGGACAGGTTTCAATCCGAAACAGTTCCTAAGCCAGACACTGGAACCGAAAGACATCGATTACTTGTACTCGGAGACTGTGGCGCTCGATCTCTAGGGAATCCCGAACAAGTGAAAATGTTTCGCGTGTCCGGAGACAATTTGGAGTGACCTGCCCGAAGCCTTAGCGCCGACTTAAATTTGGGCGGAGGGCTTCCTTGGAGAAGAGTTGGTTGCGCGAGGTTATACTGCCGGCTGTGTAATGGAATCGGGGATGAAGAGCAAAGATTAGATTGAGGTACTGACGAGTGTTGTCCGTCCGGATACCGTCGTGTGTTCCGATGGCAGTTCAGCCTGCGTCGCCGAACTTGGGGCAACGTGGAAGATGAACAGCGCCTCGAAGCGTGGATGACCAATCAACCCATCGTTCCATGTACAGACTGTCATCAGTTATCATTTCACGGTGAAGGAATGGCTTAACAGTCGTTTCCGCAGCGTGGCAAGATTGAGTCCCTAAACTGCTGTAAATCGGGTGGCAGGTAGCCACCGCTTCGATTCGGTAAACTGACGTTGCGAGACGATCGATAACCGAAGGAGAGAAGCGATGACTGGGTATGAGGTTAGCGTAGGAACGGACTTGCTGCCAGGGCTTTTAAACGGGCAGGACGGGCTGGCGAAACTGGTGGAAGCGGTGCTCAATCAAGTACTGGAGGCGCAGGTGACGGAAACGCTGGGGGCGACGCGGCACGAGCGCACGGACGAACGGGCCGGCTATCGCAACGGCTACCGGCCACGCACCCTTTACACGCGGGTTGGGCCGGTGACGCTGCTGGTGCCGCAGACGCGGGACGGCAGCTTTTCGACGGACATCTTCAAGCGCTACCAGCGGAGCGAGCAGGCCTTCGTTCTGGCGCTCATGGAAATGGTCGTGCACGGTGTCTCGACGCGCAAGGTCTCGGCGATCACCGAAGAGCTGTGCGGCGCCAGCTTCTCCAAATCGATGGTGAGCGCACTGTGCGCCGGACTGGAACCGCGGGTCAGCGCGTTCAACGAACGGCGGCTGGACGGCGAGTATCCCTTCGTGCTGGTCGATGCCCTGTTGATCAAGAGTCGGCAAGAAGATCGTGTGGTTTCGCGTGCCGTGCTGACCGTCTCAGGCATCCGCTCCGATGGCTTCCGGGAGATTCTGGGCGTGCGGATCGGCGACACCGAGAGCTTCGCCACCTGGGACGAGACCTTCCGCTGGCTCAGAGGGCGCGGCCTCAAGGGCACGCAGTTCATCATCTCGGACGACCACGGCGGCCTGCGTGAAGCGGCAGCGCGGCACTTTCAGGGGGCCAGCTGGCAACGCTGTCAGGTGCATCTGATGCGCAACATTCTGGGCCAATGCAACACCCGCCACCGCGCCGAGGTGGCAGCTGCCGTCAAGCTCGTGCTGCAGGCGCCCGATTTGGTCGAGGCCAAGCGCCGCCTGGCGGAATTCACCGAGCGCTTCGCCAAGAGCGCCCCCAAAGCGGTGGCCTGCCTCGAAGCAGGATTCGAGGATGCCATGGCGGTAATGGTCTTGCCCGAGAAGTATCGCAAGCGGCTACGCACAACGAACATGCAGGAGCGGCTCAACGAGGAAATTCGCCGGCGGGAGCGCGTGATCCGCATCTTCCCCAACGACGAGTCAGCCTTGCGCCTGATCGGCGCTCTGCTGGCCGAACAGAACGAGGCTTGGCAGGAACGGAAGTACCTCGACATGGATGAATTCAAGGAGTGGGCGGCTTCCCGCGCCGCAGCTAGCGAGGGCAACAACGTTGTTGCCCTCGCTAGCTGAAAACCATTCGTCATTCATCGGATCGAAGAGTATTTACAGCAGATTTTGGACTTGACTCGTGGCAACGAAGTACCTGCGAACTATATGGCTTGATAGCGACTGCTTTCATGGTTCAAAGAGGTCGTGACGCCCAACGAATTCAGCGCCTCTGCCCTTGGAAGACAGTGAACCAATAATACGTAATGCGAACAGAGCCAAAATGAACAAAAACAAGCGACTATTGATGGTGGCCTATCATTTCCCGCCCGTCAGAGTGAGCAGTGGTATCCAGCGCACCTTGAAGTTCTGTACTTATCTTCGCGAGCATGGTTGGGATCCTCTCATATTGACAATTGCACCGAGGGCATACGAAGTAACCAGTCCAGATCAACTGAAAGAAATCCCGGATGACGTGATAGTTGAACGCGCGTTTGGTCTAGATACATCACGTCACTTGTCTTTCCGAGGGAAATACCCAATGTTCATGGCCCAGCCTGACAGATGGGTTAGCTGGTGGCCTGGTGCGGTCTGGTCCGGGATGCGGATGATCAAGAAATATAAGCCAGATGCCATATTCTCGACCTTCCCAATTGCAACGGCCCACCTTGTTGGTTTAAGCTTGAGCAAGCGTAGTCGTCTGCCATGGGTTGCGGATTTTCGAGATGCAATGACCGAAGAGAATTACCCGCGTGACCCGCTGACATGGAAGGTTCAACGTCGCCTGGAAAGCGCTTCGGTCGAGCAATGTTCCAAAGCTGTGTTCACGACAAGACAAACCAAGGACATTTATGCTAAAAGATATCCGGAAATTCCCAATTCAAAATGGGTGGTAATAGAAAACGGTTATGACGAAGATAATTTTCTCGATGCTGAAACTGGCTTGGAACTCCTTCCGCTTGGCAATCAAGATCAATTGACCCTAATCCACAGTGGTACTCTTTACCCGGAAGAACGCGATCCCCGTGCCTTTTTCCAAGCTCTGAGTAATCTTAAGGTTGCGGGCGAGATAAGCGCGGAAAAACTTCAAATTGTGCTTCGGGCCACTGGAAGTGATGCCCTCTACCAGCCGAAACTTATTGCCCTGAATCTGCAAGACATTGTCAGGCTGGAACCTGTCATTGCTTATCGCGACGCCCTTCGTGAAATGTTGCGCGCAGATGGCCTGTTGCTGTTTCAGGGAAGCGTATGCAATCATCAGGTGCCAGCAAAAATCTATGAGTATTTTCGTTCTGCCAGACCGATTTTTGCACTAGTCGATCCTGGAGGGATTTCCGCAGTCATGCTTGGAGAGGCAGGGGTTCAAGACCAGGCCAATATTGCTGATGTTCAGCAAATCACCGAAGCTATGTCAGTATTTCTCAGTAAACTTCGCAATGGGAAATGTGGCGGTGTGACTCGTGACGTGGCCATGAGAAATTCAAGGCGGTCACGAGCTCGGGAACTTGCGCAGGTTCTTGATGAATTGATAGTAGCCCGCGAACTGCAGCAACTTTCGCGCCAGTCCTGAACACTAGGATTTGGCTTTTGATACGGACGGGTTTTTGTATTCTGGAACCTGATGGGATTGGAGGGGTCGCATTGATGCCCGGTTTTTTTTGAGACGTTAATGGCGGTCAGGGCGATTTTGGGCGGGGGTGCGTGTCAATCGAACTACCTTGCTGTACCTGGAGACGTGGACTGGGCATGCACATCCCCTCTAGCTCCAGTTGAGTTGTTCAGTGACGCCATTGTTGGTTTACAGGGCGTAGCTTTAAGCGACGTTCAGTGCGATACCTTTAGATTTGAGCGGATTGAGGATGTCATCATCAGTGTATCGCGTGCTGCGATTCGTTGTCGATGCCAATTTCCGGCTGATATAAATGCCAGTTACAACGAATTCGGCCGTGACGAAGGGGATGCTGGACATGACCGAATGAATTTCGAAAGACCAGGCGACGAAATGACCGATAGCCCGGTATCACAGGAACCGATTGCCGTCCTTAGTATGAATTTGAGTATCGTCCATACTCTTCTTCTGGCGGATTTACGAATGTGGCGATGATGCTGAATCAAATTTTCTTGTGCAAATTTAAATTAATTGAAAATGCATAGAATCAATGCGAGAATTAGAATGAGCACAAAATTTTTTAAAATTTATCGTCTTTTTTTCATAATTTTATTTTTGATCTGTTCGCATAGTAGTGCAGATGTTAACGATTATGTTTGCGGCCCTCTGCAGAATGCTTATGGACCGTACGATTACCGTTCTAACAAGGATAAACTAAGAGTCGTTGAGGCATATCACTTGACGCCGGAAGTAGTTAACCTTGTCGCAGGATCAACTGGTATGGTAGGGGGTGATCTAGATTACACACTACGTGCTTCTCCGAATCACCACATCGCATTGATGGCCATGGTCAGGCTTGGAGAAAAGCAAAAATCTGTCAAACCGGGAGGTGCTAAATATACGGTCGAATGTTATTTGCAACGCGCTGTGAGGTTTAGTAATGACGATGAAAATGTCAGAATAATCTACGCTTATTATCTGTCAAAGGCTGGGAAAAGGACTGACGCATTAAATCAACTGGACGTTGCTGCTCAGATTGGGAGTGATAGTGCTAATGAAAATTATAATATGGGCCTCATTTATTATAATTTGAAGGAATACGATAAGGCATTAACCTATGCGCATAAAGCTTACAGTTTTGGTTTCCCATTACCTGGATTGCGGGACAAGCTCAAAAGGGCTGGGAAATGGACAGAGCCTGTTGTCCAGAGTGAGTAAAGCAGAAAGTAATTTTTAAATAATTGGTGTTAATAAAGGCGTTGGTTCACAATTAGCAATCGCTTATACATCAAAGGCTTAAATTCAAGACTTTCGGCATGAACCACCCCTATCCCCATCCTGATTCATACAGCAGCCACAATTTGCCCAGCGCGGACGGATTTCGGCATGCCGAGGCAGGTGAACCGGTTGATGATCGCCACTCGAACGTGGCTCTCGGCAACCTGCCGGTCAAACTCACGGGAGAACAGATGATCGCCCAATTGTTTGAGCCGATACATCATGTTTCCGGCAATGCTGCGTCGGTGGTAAGCGGAATCCTCCTTCCAGCCTGCGCGACTCTTGGATTGGATCTCAGCCAGGAGGGCATCCCGGGAATGGTTGTTTCCCCAGGTCACTGCATCCTCACGCGGCGGAATCGTCGCCTTGGCGTTCCGCTCGCGGATTGCGGCATGGGTGCCTGCGGTGTCGTAGGCGCCATCGGCGGAGACTTGGGAGACTTCACCCTCGACTTGCGCCAACAGGTCAGGGAAAACTTCGCTGTCGTGCCAGTCGGCGGCCGTCACCTCAATGCCAATGATGTCTTTGGCCGTTTCATCCACCGCCAGATGAATCTTGCGCCAGGTGCGGCGCTTACCAACCCCGTGCTGGCGGACTTGCCATTCGCCTTCGCCGAATATCTTCAGGCCCGTGGCGTCGACCACGACATGGGTGGCCCCGGTTCTCGGGTGCCAGGGTATCTGCACTTCCAGCGTGGCTGCCCGGCGCGACAGATGGGTGTGATCCGGCACCGGCAAATCCAGCGCAGACAAACGCATCAACGAGTTGAGCAGGCCTTCGGTGGCCCGGTAGGGCAGACGGAACAGGGCTTTGCGTGTCAGGCAGGTCTGGATCGCCAGGTCCGAGTAAGACCCCGGCTTGCCGCGCCCGACCGGTCGCGGCGGCGTCCAATTCTGGGCGATGCTGGCTTCGTCAAACCAGATTGTCAGGTTGCCACGATTGACCAGCGCTCGATCGTATTCCGCCCACTTCTTTACCTGGTAGCGGCATTTCGGCTGCGCCGTGCTTGCGTCCATCTTCGTTCTTGCTGCCATCTGGATCTCTCTCGCTCGTCAAAAACCCGCCACCCGGCAAGCTATGACATTATATTGCGCCAATGCCACTACCATCTCAAGCACGGTTCGAAGCTAATTAGCAAAGCGGGTAATGGTCGGTGCAGTAGATGGTATCGCTCTCCGGCCAACGGCCAAGTACCAGCACCCACGTACGGTTTGGGCTCTGAAGGCATCCCATTACACACAACTTCAACACCTCTGCGTAACATGCTGACTTTACAAGAAATGCTGGGTGGATGTGATGGGTTGGGCAGCGGAAGAATTCAAGGCGATCGACCTGGGCGACCGGCGTCTGGACAAGCGCACGGTGCTGCTGGCGGAGCGCATGGCAGCCAATCCGATGGCCAGTATCCCGCAAGCCTGCGGCGGCTGGGCGGAAACCCAGGCGGCGTATCGTTTTTTTGCGCAGGACGACATCGAATGGGAAGCCATCCTGGCCTCGCACTGGGGAAGCGCCGAAACGCGCATGCGGGTGCATCCGGTGGTGCTGTGCATCCAAGACACCACGGAACTCGACTTCAATGGTCAGCGCATTGCCGGTCTGGGGCCGCTCTCGTATGAAGCCCAACGCGGGATGTACGTGCATTCCACCTACGCGGTCAGTCCGCAGCGTGAACCCTTGGGTGTTCTGGACGCCTGGATGTGGGCACGCGAACCCAAGGACGCGAGCGGCCAACGAGGTGGCCTGCTGGAAAGCACCCGCTGGACGGAGGGCTACACCCGCATCGCGGAGTTGGCGAGCAGCATGCCGGACACCCGGCTGGTGTATGTGGCGGATCGGGAGGCGGACATCGTGGCCCTGATGGTGCAAGCCCGCGAGCTGGGGCATCCCGCCGACTGGCTGATTCGTTCCCAGCACAATCGGGCGCTTCCCGAGGGCGGCAAGCTGTGGACTGAGGTCCTGGCCAGCGAAGCGCTCGGCGGCATCCGCTTCACGATGCCTTCGCGGCAAGGACAGAAGGCGCGGGACGTTCGGCAACGAGTCTGGGCAAAGCGGGTGACGGTCTCCGACGGCAAGGGGAGCCGGATCGAGGTGAGTTGTCTGGTGGCGCGAGAAGAAAGTGCCCCCGAGGGCGTGAAGCCGGTGGAATGGCGGCTGCTGACCAATCGGCCGATTAACTCTTTCGAAGCGGCGACCGAACTGATCGACTGGTACCGGGCGCGCTGGGAGATCGAACTGTTCTTCCATGTCCTCAAGAACGGCTGCCGCGTAGAGGCGTTGCAGTTGAGCACCGTGGCGCGGCTGGAACGGGCGCTGGCGCTGTTCATGGTGGTGGCTTGGCGGATTGCCCGACTCATGCGCCTGGGCCGTACCTGCCCAGACCTGGATGCGGCCTTGCTGTTCGAGCAGGACGAATGGCAAGCGGCTTACATCCTGAATCGGAAGAAGGTGCCCAAGACGCCGCCCAGGCTCAATGAAGTGGTGCGCTTGGTGGCGATGCTTGGCGGATTTCTGGCCCGCAAGGGCGATGGCGAGCCAGGGGTGAAGACCCTTTGGCTTGGCCTTCAACGCGTCGTCGATTTCGCCGCCGGGATCAGATTCGCGAGAGAGGCTCATGCGTTATGACGCGAGTTCAACTTCAAAGTGTAATTTTGAATAATTTGTGTGTAATGGAATGCTCTGAAGGACGTAGCGCTCAGCCCAGGCACAATGCAGTAGGCGATAGGCAGCATCAGGAAATTTCTCATGATTAATAACAGTAATTCTTTAGTTTCGGGTAATCCTGAATTCGCATCGCGGGAGATTGCCGCGCTCGCAAAAAGTGAAGGTTATCTTGCGGCTTGGCGAACTCTGATCGGTACTGGTGGCAAGGAGGCCATGAGAGACGTTTCCGGTGATTTTTCCGTCGGATTCTTCGATACATCCGGGTGTGCCTTTCTTGCGGTTGACCGATTTGCGATTAGAAGTTTGTGTTACCAAGTTATAGATGGTGAACTGCGTTTCGCGGCACGGGCTGACGAGTTGGCAGATTCAACCTCAGAAATCGATCCGCAGGCTATTTTTGATTACCTGTACTTCCACGTAATTCCATCACCACGCACCATTTTCAAAGGCATTTTTCGCTTGCCGCCAGGACATTGTGCAGTATTCGAGAATGGTTCACTTAGTGTGTCACCCTATTGGGTGCCCGAATTCAACGAGTTGCAGAAGCCTTCCCCTACAGATTTGCGGACAGAGTTCCGTCAATTGTTGCGTGATGCCGTAGCGCGGCAACTCGATGGCGGGAAACCGGGATGCTTTCTAAGCGGCGGAACTGATAGTTCGACGGTGGCCGGAATGATCGGGGAAGTATCAGGTCAGCAGACTGCTACCTACTCAATCGGTTTCGAGGCCGAAGGTTACGATGAGATGGAATATGCGCGAATCGCGGCCCGCCATTTCAAGACCGAGCACCATGAGTACTACGTGACCCCAGATGATCTGGTGCGCAGCATTTCTGCGGTGGCTCAATATTACGATCAGCCCTTCGGCAACTCTTCGGCATTGCCCGCATATTACTGCGCCAAGATGGCAAGAGAGGATGGCGTAGGCAAGATTCTCGCGGGAGATGGGGGCGACGAGTTGTTCGGCGGAAATACTCGGTATGCAAAACAAAAGATATTTGGCTATTACGATTCACTACCAGCACTTTTTCGAAATACCTTGCTGGAGCCGCTGCTGCTAAAGACCGCCTTGGGAAGATTGCCTCTGGCGCGAAAAGGTGTGAGTTATATCGAGCAAGCGACGACCCCGTTGCCTGACCGTAGCCAGATTTATAACATGCTCTTTCGCTTGGGCATCCACCAGGTTTTCGAGCCGGATTTTCTTGACCTCGTGGATATAAATGGTCCCATCGCGCAACAGCGAGCAGTCTGGAACAGTGCCCTTGCCGACTCGCAAACGAATCGCGAACTGGCGTTCGATTGGCGTTATACGCTGGCTGAATGTGACCTTCCGAAAGTGGTAGGAACGACGGCCTTGGCTGGTATCAATGTAGGATTTCCCTTGCTTGATAAGGCACTGGTTGATTTTTCAACAAAACTGCCTACGAGTTACAAGTTGAACGGCTTGAATTTGCGCTGGTTCTTCAAGGAAGCATTACGTGGATTCCTGCCCGACGAGATTCTTGTCAAGAAAAAGCAAGGCTTTGGCCTTCCGTTCGGAGTTTGGGCTGCCAATAATGCAAAATTAAGGAGTCTCGCTGAGGATTCTGTTCGTGGACTGGTTGACCGCAACATCCTGCGGCAGGATTTTGTCGACGCATTGTTCAATCGGTATCTCTATGAACACCCGGGATATTACGGTGAAATGATCTGGATTTCGATGATACTGGAGCAGTGGCTTCGTCGAGACCTGACGGTGGCAGATTGCTGCGTGGGTGGAAGTTAATCCAGTGTCAATTCACCCAGCACCTTCTCTGCAATTGCCATACATGAGGTTAGGCCGGGCGATTCTATCTCAAACAGGTTTATCAGTCTCATAGCGCCGTGCTTTCCAGGCCCACTGAAATCTCCAGCGGGTTGCGTCGGACTCGTTACCTTTGGCCAGAATCCCGGTATAGCCAGGTTGAAGTGCGCCGCTTGGTAGGTCAGGGTAATAGCGGCGGATTGCCCGGTAAAACTTGTCCTCCAAACCAGTCTCGAACGAAAAGTCGAGCGCGGCCGGCCAGCCGCTGACGTCTGGTCCGAACTTGCACTGGCCACCCAGGTCGAGCGTCACGTGAATGCCGAGGCCGGCATGGTTCGGCATTGGGTAGACGAGGTGCTGGAATGGCGCACGCCCGCACACCCGAGTTCCGCAGTTATCCATCAAAAGCTGCCTCTTTTGACCCCGTCAGGCTAATGGAATCAATGGCTTGCAAGTGGGGGTTTTGAAACAGACGTAGTGGCACGCTGTTGTTCGTTATTCGTTAATTGACATGATTTAATCCTGGCGTATGGTGCTGGCATGTATGTTAAAGTTACTCGCTCCGGCCCCCGTCGCTACGTGCAGCTTGTCGAGTCCTATCGGGACGCAGAAGGCAAGGTTAAGCAGCGCACCATCGCGACCCTTGGCAGACTTGACTAGATGGACGGATCGCTTGATTCGGTCATCGGCGGATTGATGAAAGTCACCGGCCGTGAAGCGCCAGCCCCGACTGCACCGCCCACGGTTACGTTTGAATCAACGCGCGCCTTGGGGGATCTCTGGGCCCTGCAAGAACTCTGGAACACCCTGGGCTTCTCTGAATTGGCTCGCACATTCGGAAAGACCCGGCATCAGATTGATGTCGAAGCACTGATTCGGATCATGGTTTTTAATCGACTCTGTGATCCTGAATCAAAGTTGGGCGCCCTGCGCTGGTTGCAGACGGTTGCCTTCCCTGGTTTGAATCCCGCCACGGTGACGCACGATCATTTATTGCGCGCCATGGATGCCTTGATGGATCATCAGGCTGCGGTTGATGCCGTGGTAGCCAAGCTGCTGCGCCCCTTGATTGACCAGGAACTGTCGGTTGTCTTCTACGACATGACCATGATTCGAGCCGACGGGCAGTCTGATCAAGCCGGTGATATTCGCCAATTCGGGATGGCCAAGGAAGGGCCAATTGCCCGCCAAGTCATGCTGGGCGTTGTACAAACCGGCGACGGTCTGCCGATCTATCACGAAGTATTTGCCGGCAACACGGCGGAATCGCCGACCTTGTTGCCCACGCTGAAGACGGTGCTGGAACGCTTTCCCTCGATTCGCCGCGTGGTGCTGGTGGCGGATCGGGGTTTGCTCTCGCTGGACAACCTCGACGCCTTGTCTGAAATTCGTCTGGACAGGGGTGAGCCGCTGGAATTCGTGCTGGCCGTACCGGGTCGGCGCTACAGCGAATTCACTGAGCTGCTGCAACCCCTCCACGACACGCATTGCGTCGCGGCCACGGCGGAAACCGTTGGCGAATTGCCTTGGCGGAATCTGCGCCTGGTCGTTGCGCACAATCCCCATGTGGCCAGCGAAGCTCAGGCATCGCGCCGCGAGAAGATCAAGGCGCTGGAGGAACAAGCAGCCGCGTGGGTAGGCAAGCTGGATGCCCAGGACGCCGGTGTGAAAGCCCGCGGCAAGAAGCTCTCGGACAGTGGCGCCAAGGCGCGGCTTTATCATGCGGTCAAGGATGCGCATCTGGCGCCTATCTTCCGGGTGGATCTCAAGAACGAATTGTTCGCTTACGAGATTAACCAAGCCGCCCTCGATCTGGCTGAACTGATGGATGGCAAGTTGTTGCTGGTCACCAATACGCCGGATTTATCACCGAAAAACGTGGTCGACCGCTACAAGTCGCTGGCGGATATTGAGCGCGGCTTTCGGGTGTTGAAATCCGAGATTGAAATTGGCCCGGTGTTTCATCGCTTACCTGAGCGCACCAAGGCGCACGCCAGCATTTGCTTCATGGCGCTGATTCTTTATCGCATCATGCGATTCAAGTTGAAGGCAGCAAAAAACGCACTTTCACCCGAGAGAGCACTCGATAGTCTGCGGCGTATTCAGCATCACCGTATCCAACTCAACGGGGAAAACCCCGTTGAAGGTATCTCGACGATTACCGACGAACAAGCAAAGGTCTTTCAGGCACTCGGCGTTAAAAAACCAGCAGCCTCACAACAATTATCGCTTTTGTAGTGGAGCGCTTTTGAACCGCCTCCAAACAAATCAATGGCTTATCAAATTAACTGCGGAACTCGGGAGGCCTGGGGGTAGGGGTGAAACTGCCGGTGTTGGCAATGAGCCTGTGCAGGAATGTTCTCGACCAGTGCCGCGCCTTGCGTAATTTCGGCGACCTGACTACTGGTCAGGGGTCGCTTGGTGCAACCGCGCCGACGTTGACACTGGTGGTCAGTCTGGCCCGCAAACGGCCAATCGTCCGACTTTCAGGATGCAAACACCAATCAGCAACTCGAAAAGACCTTAGAGTGCCACGATCGACAGCCCGCCGTTCCCGAAACTTTCCGGGTTGGCGCCGGCAACGAAGAGTCTGAAATCGTTGTGGGCGAAGTTGCCGATGACCTTGGCCTGGTTGGCGATTAGGACGCCGACGTCACCTTGCGGTTCGAGGGTGTTGCAGTTGAAGGCGTTGTTGAAGCCGGGGTAATGGTCTCGCTCGCTGTCGATCCGGTTATCGATGACCTTCAGGTCGTGCCAGACGAGCAGGCTGCCCTGGGCGCTGCTGAGGACTTTGTCCAATACCTTGCCGCTCATCCGCAGGCCTTGCAGCGCATTCCGTTCGAGGACAAGGGTGCCGCTGTCGTCGAAGGTCACGGCACCGGCTTTGATCGCGGCGCTCAGGCGTTTGATCTGATCCGGCGTCAGGTCGGGCAATGCGTCAGATTCGCCAAATAACGTGATGCGCCCTTGCACCCGGTTGTCGATCAGGCTGGCATCGTCGGTATCGTCGAGGGCGAGCGCGAAAGCGGGGGTCGCGGCGCGCACGGCGATGGCGAGTTGGCCGATGGCCTTGCCCAGGCTGGCCGGGGAAATGCTGCGGCCGACGGCGCTGCTCAGCGCGCTGAGGCCGCTCTGCTCGCGCGGGCTGAGATTGGCGAGGTCGTTGCTGCGCAGCAGGGTGGTGATCTCGCCGACCATTTTTTTCTGCGCGGCAGGGCTGAGCGCGGCAATATCGCTGGCGGCTGTACTCAGGGTGCCATCGATGCTGGCGGTGGCGCTGAAAGCTTTCTGGAAGGCGGCCAGACTGGGAACGCGCTGGAGCACGAAGTTGAGACGTGAGCCATCGTCGGCAACGGCCGAGGCAAAAAGCCGGCAGCCTTCGATCAGCAGGCGCTGGCCGCCGCCGATGCGGAGCAGGCTGGTACCGGTTGCGGTCGGGCCGGCCAGGTCCAGTTGGCTCAGGCGCAGGTCGCCGCAACGCAAAAAGCCGAGACTGCGCGGACCGCCGGAACTGATGATGGTGAAGTCGGCCAGGGTCAGCGCGGCAAAGGTGTCGAACTGCAAGAGTTGGTCCTTGAGCACCAGGCGAGTCGCTGGGCCGGCGCCGTGAATGCTGATGCGGTGGCGCGTCGTGCCGGTCAGGCTGAGGTCGTCTTTCAGGGTATGGTTGCCGGGGAGCAGGCAGATGCAGATGTCGCGTAGGTCTTGGCCGATCAGGGTGCGCAGCGCGACGTCCAGCGTTTCAAATTCGCCGGTCAGACCAACAGTCACACAGCAACCGCCACCCGCCGTGCGTTTGCACAGCGTGTCGATGGCTTCCTGCACCGTATAGGCGTTGGCGGCCAGCAGGTCGGCGCATTGGCTCGGGTCGTAGGCAACGCCACTGGCCAGCGCCAATTGGGCACTGAAGTGCACGGGCAGGTAACGGCCGGGAACGACCTGACCGGCAACGAGCAATTCGGCGGTCGCATGCTGGACCGGTTTGGTGGCGTCGGAGGCCAGCGACCAGGCGATGCTGGCCGTGCCGTCGGCCAGGGTGTCGACCACTTGCGTCGTCGTGCCGTTGGGCAGTTGCCCGGTGTCGACGGTGAATTTTACCTGTGCGCCGAGGACCGGAAACTGGCCGTTGGCAACGCCGACCTGCAGCGAACTGGGCAGCGCGATGAGGGCGGGCGTATCGGCCGGGTTGGTCTTGATATTTTGACCATCGCCGCCGACGTAATGCAGCTGGGTCAGTTCGGTCAGGCTGGGGAAAAGCGGCCGGCAATCGGATTTCGGCGTCCACACGCCGCCGACAAATTCGAGCAAAGCCAGTCGGGCAAAGGCGCGCAGCACGCCGGCCGGGGCGCGGAAAGCCGGCTTGCCGGCTTCCTGCGGCCACTCGATGGCGGCGGTCGCGGTGCGGGCGGGAATCAGCCAATAATCGCCGATGCGATAGCTGCCCGGCGCGAATTTCAGTTCGATGCCGTCCTGCGCCATTTCCTCCCAACCGGCATTGACGTTGGCAATGGCGACCGGCTTGAGTTCGACGATGCCATCCCAGCACCGGACCCGCGGGTTGCTCGGGAACAGCGCAACATCGAGGGCATGGCCGATGCGGGTGGTCAGATCGACGGTGACGACATTGCCTTCGGTGCGCGTCACCTGGACCAGCGGGCCGGGCTGGCCGAGCAGTTCATGGCTGTCATCGATGAACTCGACCCAGCAGCCGGCGGTGATCGCCAGCACGTCGTCGCGGCCGATGCTGGCGACTTCGAATTCGTTGGCGATCGGGTCGTCGAGCCAGCGCACGACGCGGCTGAGCAGGCTGCCATTGTCACGCGACCATTTGTAGCGCGCCTTGCCGGCGATGCTGCCATCGTCGTGGATCTCGACCCGGTAAAGATGGTTTTCGAGCAGCCGGTAGCCGGCTTCCGGCGGCAACTGGCACGGCGTTTTCGGCGGAACGGTGGCTTCGGCGCGGGCGGCGAGCTGACCGTCGGGGGCGGCGGTCAAGGTGTTCCAGGCGGCAATATTCGACAGGCAGTCGAGGGCGGCACCGGCGTCGCCGGCGCGCAGCAGCTTGACCTGCCAGACGGTCTTTTCACGGGTGCAGGTGTCGGGGCCGCCGAGCGCCACTTCGCGCATGCTGGGGTTGTCCACTGGCAAATCGGGCGGGCTGAGGTGGCGTTGCCATGCTTCGAGATAGGCGAGGTAGGTGCCGTCCGCCGGCGCCACGGCATTGCCGGCATTGTTGAAAACGACGACGCCGGTGATGGCGCTGGCGACGATGCCGGCCGGCGGCAGGGGCAGTACGCTGGCGCCGGCCGGCAGCACCGGCGAGGCGGTGTCGGGCAGGTCGGGCTGGTCGGCGACGGTGGTCGGCGCCGGGTTTTCACAGAGCAGGCCATCGACGTACAGGCGGCCAGCCGAAATGGCCAGATCGGTGCCGGCCGGGGTCAGGCCGAAGCCAGGGTTGTCGATCGGCACGGCGACCGGGCCGAGGCTGTCGCGGGTCTCGATTTCGATGCGGTGATTGAGGATGTCCTGCTGCTCGTTGAAATCGGCATCGAGCTGGACGCGGCCCTGCTGCATGCGCACGCTACGGTAGCGTCTGGCCTGGTCGAAGGTGGCGCGGCTGAGGTCGGCTTTCATTGGGTCTCTCCCGGTTTTTGTCTAGGGATGTTGAATGGGGTCAATTGACGAAAATCGCGGCCGCTTCAAGGCCGAAACGCAGGTATTCGTCGAGCGCCAGGGCGAGATTGGCTTCGCGCTGGGGTTGCTGGAGCAGGTTCCAGACGCCGATCTCGGCCCCGTTGTCGGCGCCGGTGCGGATTTCCGGCGCGGTGCTGCGGGTCAGTTGGCCATAAGCCAGCGTGTCGAAATGGATGCTGGTAAAGCCGGGCGTGACACGGGTGGCTTCGCGGGCGGCCAAGGCGGCCGGCAGGTCGGTCATGACCAGATCGGGCTGGCAACGGTGGCGACGCGGCGTCACCGATTTCGCCGGCAGGTAGCAGTAGCGCACGCAGCCTTCCTGGCGGCGGGCAATGTTGACCAAGCCGTCGAACAGCGTGTTGCTGGCCTCCAGTCGGCCAGCGGCAGTTGTGCCAAACAGCGTGCAGGCGATCACCGATAACGGGCTGTCATCGACGTCGACCGCGACATTGCCGCCGGCCCCGTCGTCGCCATCGATCAGGCTATCGCGCAAGACGGCGGCGGCGAGCGGCTGGTTGCTGTGTAGCGCGCCGCTTAGGCAGCGGTAGATGCTGAGACTGAGGTCGGTGGCGGTACCCGTGTGGGCGATGCCGCCCTTGGCCGGAACCAGAGTGCAGTGGCGGAGCGTTACGGCGTGCAGCGCACCTTGCAGTTTGAGGGCGCCGTCGAGGAGCAGGCCGCCCAGGCTGAGCCGCGTGCTGGCGTTGCCCTTGAGGCTGAAATCGCCGATCAGCACCGGCCGGCGACCGGCTGCGGCGGTGATGGCGAGGTGCGTATCGGGGAGGTCGAGATCGGGTGTCAGCGCTTCGCTGGCGTCGCTGTTGAGGACGATCAGCGTGCGTTTTCCGGCAATAACCCGGTTGACCGTATCGGCGGGGTTGGCCGGGGCGTTGAAGGCCGAGGCCAGGGTCGGCGTGGCGGCGCTGGGAATCTGGATGACGACCTCGAAATCGGCCGGATCGGGCAGGATGGCCAGCGGGTCGCTGTCGCCCGGATTGGGACGCTCGTCGTAGGGGCCGGCGCCGATATCACCGGGAAAGCCGTAGGCGTAGCCGACTTCGACTGTGCTTGCCGCGACGCCTTCCGGCAGGGCGAGGCGGCCGCGCCGCGGGTCGATGCCGACCAGCACGCTGCCGACGGATGGAAAGTTCATGTCCGGCCGCCCGGCCTTGCTGGCGGTGACGGTCAGGCTGGCCGGCGGATGCCGCCAGTCTTCAGGAACGACGCCAGGAATCGGGCTGAGGTCGCAAATCACCAGATGTTCGACCGCGACTTCCTGATCGTCGATCCAGACGCGGAACACCGGTCCGCCAGCGCTCGCGGCAAAGTAGCGGTCATCCGGGTCTTCGCCATCGGTGAGGGCTTGCCGGCGGGCTTCCAGCTCGGCGTGGAGGTCGCGCCAGTGCAGTGCTTCCGGGACGTTGATCGGCTCGGCGAGATGACTGATGTCGGTTTCGCTGCGCGGCCGGTTGAACAGCGGCTGATCAAGGCCGAGCGGGTCGATGGTATAGAAGCCGGGCCGCGTCGTCGCCGGACGGGCGCTGGCGCGCTGCACCGGGTAGGCCTGCAGGCGCCATAAAAAAAGGCCGACATTGGGCAGGTTGTAGCGGCCGGCCGGCAGGGCGCGGACGTCGGCCGTATGCGCTTCGGTCCCGAACGGGCCGTCGATGCGGTCGAGCGGGCGCGGTTGGCGCAGATCCGGCGTGCGCAGGGAATGCGGCCGGGTGTGGTTCAGGTACTGCGTCGTGCTCACCCGTTCGAAAAACTCTACGGCGCGGGCCCGCCAGCCGGTCGTGTCGAAGGCCAGTTCTTCGAGAACCAGCGCCGTGCCCTTGCGCCGGCGCAGGCGCAAGGTGTTGGCGACCAGCGCCCGCGGGCCGAAGGCGGCGGTGCCGCTGACCGGGTAGAGGGCGCGCACGCCGAGCAGGTCGCCGATGTAGGGCACGACCCAGTCTTCGCAGGTTTCGATGAAGGCGTTGTCGTAGAGCCGGTCGATATCGGCTTGCAGCAAAGCCCCTTGGCGCGCAATGACGCCGAGCAGGGCGCGCAACGGGCCGTTCAGTTCGGTGTCGCGCTCGCGGTAAAAGGCAGGCAGCAGGTTGAGCAGCGTGTCGGCGTCGAGTTTCATGACGTGCGCTCCGTGAGGGTGACGGCGCCCGGCTCAAGCCGCAGGAGATCGGCCGGCTGCAGGCTGTTGCCCTGCCAGCGAGCGCTGCGCGCCGGTATGCTGCCGTCGGGGCCGTCTGAGGTAAGGACGGTCAGGCCGGCTGTGACCTGGATCAGCTGGTCGAGATCGCAGCCGATGACACCAGGAACATCCTGCAGCGCGGCCAGCACTTCGCTGCCGGTGACCGGCTGGCCAAAGCCACGGGCGGCAAAACCGAAGGCCTTGGCGAGGGCAGCGGCGGCGGCCGCGAGCACCTTGTCGGCCTCGTAGTCCGGGGCAATCCACAAGCCGGCACTCAGGCCAAAGCGCAGGTCGCGACAGGGGCTGACGCGCAAGGGTTGGTAAGGCGGCCGGGCGGCGTCGATGGCGGCGAGGAGGTTGCGGTAAAGGGCGGTATTCGGGTCCAGCCCGGCGCCGTCGGTGCCGGCCACGGTGAGGTGCACCATGCGTTGCTCGCCATCCCACAGCCAGACGGCCTGGGCTTTGCCGATGCCGGTGAAGGCGGCGGCAAAATCCTCGAAATCGCGCAGCGAGACGATGCGCTCCAGCGTGCGCACGGTGAGCGGGGCATTGCGCCGGGCTCCGTCGCCGGCCTCGGCATCAGTGCCGCCACTGGCCGCGACCGGGTTGGTGACGGCTTTCAGGCCCGGCGGTCGGGTCAGCAGCATGCTGATCTGGTCGGCCTTGACGTTGCCGGCCGTGCCGAGGCCAACGCGATAGCGGGCTTCGACATTGCCGCTGCCGGTGGGCAGGCGGGTGCCATGGCTGCCATCGCCGAATTGCACGGTGGCGCTGCCGTTTTCATCGAGCTGCACGGTATAGGCGCGCTCGGTCGGACCAGATGCCGTAAAGCGTGGCGCTTCCGGCCAGAGCAGGCCATCGACGCGGATTTCGAGGGTGCTGGCCGTACCGCTCGGGGTCGGCGCGGCGATATAGGTGAGCGGTCCCTGGCGCAGCGCAAAACGTTGCAGGCTGCGGCTGCCGTCGCCGCTGCCCAGCGGTTCGGGCTGGATGCGCATCTGCTTGCTGTCGCCGGCACTGGCTGGCGCGAGGTTGGCGTTGATGCGGACGGTGGACGGCAGGTAGGCTTGCGTCAGGTCGCTGTCGAGCAGCAACTGGGTGCGTCCGCCGGTGCTGTCGTTGTGCTGGATGCGGACAATTTCGGCGGCCGGGGCGAGGCTTGCGGTCAACCGGGAAAAATCCTCAAATTCCAGTTCCGCCGTCTTGCGGTCGCGGGCGAGCCGAATCGCTGCCAGCGCGTCGCCCTTGTTCAGCCGGTTGCGCGCCTTGATGTTGGCCGGCAAATCGGCCAGGACGAGGCCGGAAACGGCGAGCCAGCGGCCTTCGGGCAGATCGGGTTCATAGCCGGCCAGTTCGATGAGATGGCCTTGCAGGAAACCGGTGCGCGGCCGGGTCGCCCAGTCGAGCGGCTCAGATTGACCATGAGCCGTTGTGGCACGCAATTCTGGCCCGAAGATGTCATTCAGGTTCTCACCAAGCAGCGAGAGCCGTGTGCTCGTGGCGGACAACGTGAAACCGGCACGGGCGCCATCCTCGGCCTGCACGATGCGATAGACTTCTTCGTAATCGGGCAGCGACAATACTGTCCAGCTACCGGCCAGCCATTTGGGATAGCTATTGTCGAGGTAAAGCGGATGCACGTCGCGCGGATAGAGATATTGCATCGGGATGATCGCCTTGGTGACGCCGGGACCGGACCACGACAACTGGCAGGTCGCATTGGAAAGGTGTTCGTAGTATTCAAGACGAATACTGTGTTTCCGGTCGGCGACCAACTGGAAGCCTCCCGTGCGTTCGGTCGGGGCTTGGTCTTCCCAGTGATTGATGACGACCTGATCGTCGATCCACAGCCGGCAGCCGTCATCGGCATTGACATAGAAGGTAAACGTGCCACTGGCGGGTGCCTGCACCCAGCCGCTCCAGCGAACCGAGAAATTGTCGGCCGGTACACCGGGCGCCGGGCTGCCTTCGCCCCAAGTGCTGAAATCGATCACCGGGTCGATATTGGTGTAGACACGATTGCGCAGCGAAGTGCCCTTGAAATATTCGCCATACAAACCCGTTCCGGTGGCTGCCCCGGCCGGCGGATCGGAAACGTCGGCCAGTGTGAAACCGGGCCATTCCGGATAATCGACGATGGACGGTTTGCTTTCTTCCAGCAAGCCTAGGTAATTGGCGCGAACATTCGCCGGCATGGCCCGCCAGTCCGGCGCGTTGTGACCGAACATGCGGGCGCGGGCACGCAGGGCATGGCAACCCGGGTTGGTGCGGGCCGGATGGACGCCATGCCAGGGCTGGCCGAGGCCGCGGTCGAGTGTGACGACGGTGTAGCCGATGTCCTTCGGATCGATCGGGTCGGCGGGCAGGACTTCGCGCAGGCGGGTGACGTGACGGAAATCCCAGTTTTCGTTGCCTGGGTCCTTGCTGCGTTCGTCGCCGATGATCAGCAGCGCATCGCCGGCTTGCAGGCGCGTCGCGGTGCCGGCCAGATAGAGGGTGCGCAAGCCCATGCGCGGCGGCACGGCGTCGGCGGCCAGCACCGGCAGAGCGTTCCAGCGCACCTTGGCGTCAATCGCTTCGAGGGTCTCGAAAGTTTGCGCTTTTTCGTCCTGGCCGGGCACGCTCTGGGCGCGGGCGCCGATGTCGATGCGCGTTTCGAGCGGGGCGCCGGGTGCGGTTTCCAGCGTGAAGGCAAGCCAGGTCGAGGCGGCAACGCCGGGCCGCAGTTCGTAGCCGATGGCGCGCGCCAGCTCGAGGACCGAGCGCCGTTCGGTCGCGGTGCGCAGGTAGTTTTCGTTGCCAATGCGCTCCTGATAGAAGCTCAGTACGTCGAGCACCGCCGCCCAACTATCGAGCAGCGCGATGGCCGGGTCGTCGCTGGCCCGCGTGCTGAGCCCGGCCAACTGCGCTTCGTCGGCGAGGTCGGCCAGCATGCTCTGGCGGAAGCGGCCGTGGGTGCCAATGCGCAGCGTCAATTCCGGCTGGCCGGGGGCCTGGGTTTCATCGACCGGGGTGAGTGGGCTGACGCCGGCGCAGCAGCCGCAGTTGTCGGTGGTGCTCATGAGCCGCCCTCCACGATGAAGCTGATCTGGCCGTTTTCAGGGAAATTGAGGTCGCCGTCGGCGCGCAGGATTTCGAGCGGCGAGGCGGTGATGACCCCGGCGGCCAGTTCGCCCTTGGCACTGCGGCCCCAGCGCTGGAACTTCTTGATGTCGACCGAGGCGACGCCGGCCACCGCCATCGCCGTGGCAACAACGGCCGACAGGTAGAGCGGCGTGCCGAAGGTGTAGCGGTCAGGGTGGAAAAAGCCGGGTTGGCCGTGTTTGTCGATGCCTGCGGTAAACGCGGAAATCAGGGCGGATTTGACGTCGGCGGCAAAGTAGCCGCTGGCGACACAAATCTGTAGCTGGATGTCGAGCGGGACGTGCACCGGGTCGGTGAATTCGAGGTCGTAGCCGGCCAGGCGGAAGCGCTCGATGAAGGCGCGCATGGTCGCCTTGAAGGCGGCATCGACCGGCTTGCCGGCACGGCGGTCAAGCATCAGGAAGACGGTGTACCAACTGCCGGTCCAGCGCAGGCGGGCGGCGGCCCGCTGCACGTCGGGATGGCGTTCGGCGGCCCGCGCGTAGTCGTCGGTGGTAACCGCGCGCTCTTGGGTGCGGAAGGCTTCCGGGGCGTTGAGGCGGATGGCGTCGAGCGCTTCGGGCTCGGCGCCCCCTTGGGCCGGCAGCGGATTGCGCAGCGCCTTGACGCCGAGCATCAGTGCGGCGTCATCGCTGATCAGGGCGCTGATCGCTTCGGCCCCGATGTTGCCTTGCGGACCGCCTCCGAGCCGGTAGCGGGCGAGCAGGCGCTGGCCGGTGATCGGGGCGGCGCCGAAATGGTTGTCGCCAAAGCGCAGCCAGGCGCTGCCGTCGTTTTCGGTTTCGACGACAAATTCGCGGGCGAAGCGCTCGCTGGCCAGCAGGTCGCGTTGCGGTGTCCATGGCGTTTCGCTGGGGTCGGGCTGGTCGCCGAACAGGCTTGAATCGTCGGCCAGCAGCATCATGTCGGCGGGGCGGGCCTGGCGCGGTTCCTGGGTCAGAACGCGGCTGGCCGACAGCGGTTGCAGGCTGTTGCTGGCCTGATCGTGGTCGTAGGGTTCGGCGAAAGCGAGGCCGGATTCCTTGAGGCGCGGCCGGTAAGGCAGGCGCAGGGCCGGCGTGCCGCCATCGCCGACGGTGTCCGGTTCCATGACCTGCCAGGGGCGGGTCAGGCCATGGTCGGCGAGTACGACGTTGCCATGGGCGACGGCGATCGGCCGCTCGACGAGGGCGCCGCCGATTTCGAATTCATGACTGACGCAGAGCGGGAAGGGCAGCGCGTCTTCGGCGTGCCAGTTGATGAGCAGCAGGTCAGTGTCGGTGAGGTCGTCATGGCCGGGACTGACCGCCGTCAGGCGGATCGGGTGACGATGACTGGTGTCGACGTCGGCTACCTGGCCGGTGGTCGGGCTGAGGATTTCCTCGAGGATCAGGACGTCGCCAGCGGCGAGCGCAAGGGTGGGCGTGTTGACCAGGGCCGCCGCCGTGGTGCCGTGCGGCAGGCAATAGGCCGGATCGGCGAAGTTGTGGATGGCGATGCTGCTGTGCGCGGTATGCAGGATCTGGTCATGCAAGGTTTCGAAGACTTCGATGCCGAGCAGCGGCAACTGATCGAGCAAGTCTGTGCGCCGGACCGGGTCGCCTTCGCCGGCGGCGGCGAGCAGCGCAGTGCCGGCCGGGATGATTTTTGCCTCGCAATTGGCGTCGACCGCAAGGGTCACGAAAACCCGGGCATTGCAGCCGTCGTGCAGTGGGTAGTCGAGCAGCCGGGCATGGCGGCGCAGCGAGGTGCGGCGGCGGGCGGTGCCGAGATAGGCCTCGGTGGCGACGGCATCCTGCGTGTAGGAAAGATGGTCGCCGGCATAGGCCAGCGTTTCGACCAGCGCGACGGTGAAGTCAGCCGGGCTACGTTCGGCAAAGCCGGGCACCAGTTGCGCCATGCGGTCGAGCATCAGGCGGCGGAAGCTGTCGTAATCCTTGGCCAGATAATCGAGACGCGGTTCGGGCGGGGTGAGCGGCGGGCAGTCCTGAACATCGGCGCAATCGAATTCGGAGGGACAGCCGGCCTTGAAATTGATGCGGATGGCGGACAGGCAGATGTCGAAGCCGATAGCCGGCGCTTCCGGGTCGGCCGGGTCGATCAGACTCAGCGTGTACCAGGAAAAATCGCCGGCCTGGGCGACCTTGAGACGGATCTCGCGGCCATTGATGACAGGTTCGCCAACCTGTGAAATACCGGTTATGCGAACGCCGCCGTCGATACGAATGTTGGCGCGACCGATGCCGCTGACCGGATGGACGCAGACGATACGCAGGCTGCGCTGGTCCAGCGTCGTGATTTCGACGAAATCGATGCCATTCTTGCCGACCGGCTGCTGGTCGCGCAGCAGTTGCAGGCGGCGCGGGTTGTCGCTGCGAAACTGGCGGTTCATGGTGCCCCCCGGGTGAAACGGGTCAGCCGGCGTTCCTGGCCGTGGCGGACGACGTACTGGACATCCACCGACAGCGTGCCTTCGTCGTGTTCGACGTTGACCCCTTCGACGACGATGCGGTCGCCCAGCCATTGCTGCAGGGCGCTGTGCACCGTCATCTGGACGGCGGCGGCCAGCGTGTCGCTATTCGGCGCGAAGACCAGTTGCAGCAGGCCACAGCCAAAATCGGGCCGATTTACCCGTTCACCAGGGATGGTGAACAACACTTGCTCGATCATGTCGCGTAGGTGGCTGTCGCTGTCCGCCTCGCCGCTACGGCCGCGGTGGTCGGGCTGGAAGGGGAAGTGGAGGCTCATGTCAGGTTCCCATCACGCGGGTTTGCACCACGGCGACCATCATCGGCGTGCCGGTCGGGGCGCAGATGGAGGGCGAAGCCTGGAGCAGGGCCGGCTGGCCGCCGATCAGGACGCGAGTGGCACCCATCAGCCACTGGCCGGTAACGCACGGGCCGTTGCCGGCCGGCGGGGGCGGCATGGCGCAGCCGGCCACGACGTAGGGTGCGCCGAGCGTCGTCGCTGGCTGGCCGGAAAGCAGAACGCGTGGGTTGGGCGCGGTGGGCGTGGCCTGGCCGCCGTGGGAACAGAGGACGGTAGCGCCGAGGTGGAGGAGGAATCCGGGCATGGTCGTGTTGTCCTTTGCGCTCAAATCACCGTCAAGGCGCCGTTGTTGATGTTCACCGTCGGCCCGGTGAGCATGATGGTGGCGCCCTGGCCGTTGGAAATGGTGATGCCGATTTCGCTGATCGAAATCATCGCCCCGGTCATCGTCTTGAGCAGGATGCCGCCGGTCGGGCCGGGCAGGTCGGAGATCATCAGCGTGTTCTGGTTGCCAGTCTGCAGTACGATGCTCGGCGATACCGGCAGGCCGGCCAGCGCCAGCGCCGGTACTTCGGCCGCCGAGCCCCAGAAGCCGCCGACCCAGATCGGGTAATCCGGATCGCCCTGCTCGAACTCGACCCAGACGCCGGCGCCGATCTGCGGCTGGACGAAGACGCCGCTCTGGATGCCGGCGAAAGGCACGCAGGGCATCGCCCACGAGGAAAGCGCCGGGCCGAGCACATCGGGCACCTGAACCTGGATGCGGCCCATCTGCATGGGGTCGATGTTGTTGATCACCACCCCGCGATATTTTCCGTAATAGTCTGTACTTTCAGTCATGCCGGCACCAAGGGAAGGGTTGAGACGAGGCCATTGCGGGCCAGCGAAAAGTTTTGCTTGAATTCGCCGGCCTTTAGACTGCTATGGACTTTCTTGACGTAATAAAGGCCGTCAAAAGCCAAACCCGCGCCGCGTACGCCGACCAGTTGGCGGGCCTTCAGGACATGGCCATAGCGCAAGACGTCAAGGCTGCCATCGCCGGTCACGGCATCGGCCGAAGATCGGGCTGCGGCCGCCAGTCCCTCGCCAAGGGCGGCGATTGGCGAGAGCTTGGCGGCGCCCTTCAGTAGATTGAGGCCCTTGGGCGGCGGCGGAATCAGGCCGAGCGGCGGGTTGGCCAGGCTGATGTCGGGGATGGGCAGCGGAATCGGAAACTTGGAGATCGGGTTCTGGATGAAAACGATAGGAAGCTCGGCATCCGACTGATTGACCGAGAAGGAGATCGCGTCGACATTGCTGTGCACGTCCATGCCCATATTGAGGGCGGGCTGGACAGGACCGATACGGATTTCCGGCCCCCAGTAGGCGATGTTCATGCCGGGCAGCGGGCCGGGTTCAATGTAAAAGACATGGTGGGCCTTGCGAGCCAGTTTTCGGATGTAGTGTAGATCCGTACCTTTATGGGTCGGGATGCGATCCACCGGGATCGGGAGATCCTCGAACAGCGACGGGATGATGATCGGCAGCATGCCATAGAGGCCATAACGGGCGACGATCAGCGCGACGCGGGCGGCCGGTGGCATCGCCGGGTAGGGCAGGCCGCTCATGTCCTGCTTGTCCATCGCCACCGTCAGGTCTTCTCCGGTGATGGTCAGGAGGCTGTGGCCTGGTTCGTTGCCGCCGGTAATTTCCTGGCGGGTGATCAGGCCGTCCATCAGCACGGTGGGCAGGCTGTTCATGGTGGCGACGAGGATGACGCGCAACCACGGCACCTGGCCGCCGGCAACGAGCAGCAGGGTATGCAGCGGCGATCGGTTGTCGACGACGAAACTGAGCTGGAAGCCGCTTGGCGTATCGGCTGACGAAGTGACCTCCACGCTTTCCAGCGCGTCCATCAGCGGCTTCGGTGCCGGAATCGGGATACCCGGACCGACCAGCAGCGTCAGATGGATACCCTTAAGCACCGCCGCCTCCGAGGCCAGCCGGCAGGGTCAGGCGCAGCGTGTGGCCGGAGCGTTCCAGATCGGAGGGCACCTGGGCGCCATTGCCGTCGGCGATCCGCCAGTACTGGATCGGGTCGCCGAGATTGGTCGCGGCCAGCCGGTCGAGACGGTCGCCGCCCTGAACCTGGACTTCGCCGACAGGGACCAGTGTCGCCGGGTCGGGGATAAAGCGGCGGCGCAAATAGACGGTCTTCTCGCCATCCGGGGATTCCAGTTCGGCTGTGGGAACACCGTTGTAGCGGCTGTTGGGTGGGAAACGCTCGATGCTCATGGCAGTCCACTCAATCCCAGCGAGGCGAGGCTGCCGAGGCCGGCATCGGCCGCCAGGCGTTCCTTGCGCTGCTGATAAACCATATAGAGATGCCCACCCTTGTCGTTGAAACCGAGATCGCCGACATGGAGGACCTTGAGGCTCAACGAAACCTTGGCGCGGATGGGGTTCAGCGCGCTGTCGAAAGCCTCTTCAGTAATCGAAAAATCGGTGATGCGCACCGGCACGACACGTTCCTTGCTCCAGACGAAGAGGGTCAGCGGGGCGACGGTTGGGGCGATTTCGAGCGTGCCGAGGCTGAGCAGTGTGTTGTTCTGGATCAGCGTGTCGCTGTCTGGATAGACGATGGTTTCCAGTGCCGCCAATTGCGGATGTATCCCGGAGGAAACGGTTTTCGGATGCTGGTCGGGAAATTCCAGTTGGTCGGTCGCGTCGATCAGGGCATCGAGCTTGATGGTTTCGGTCGGCGGCCCCTTCAGGCGCAGGGGTTCCGAAAACGGGCCGCTGGATTCGGTGGCCTGCGGATGGAGGGTCCGGGTCAGCGTTTCCGGGTTGTACTGCAGCGAAATGACCCGCTGCACGGCGCCGCTGGACGGGTCGATCAGGATAAGGCCGCCTTTGATGAGATATGAATTGCCACCGAACGAACTCATATGCGCCTCAGGATTCATCAACCAAGGGAATGCCTGGATTCGATGCTGTTAGCCGCATCGCCATGTTGTCAGGGCTATTGTGATTAGCCCCTATGTCCATCTCAAATTGCCTGTTGAAGTCATTCATGGTTTTTTCGCTATCTTCTGTCTTGCCGCCAAGCACGTAGCCATGTCGAGCCCGGCGACAGCGCAAACATCGCGATCATTGGGGTGCGGAGCTTGATCCATGATGGAGGTCGGGTCGTTGAAGTTTGCAGGCTTGCCCAGTTCTTTCCTGAACCAGATCAGTCGCTGGTCGATTTGCATGGAAGCGTTTGTGGAATGAGCATCGATGTAGTTGTAGCGATCAAGTTCAAAAGCAAACATGTGATGCAGTTCGTGTGCGAAACCCAATGGCTCGCCACCAGACCAATTGGTGGCGACTTCCCAACGCGAAGGATCTACCTCAATCTCAAAAGTATCTGCATCCTTGGTTGTGACAAATGTGATATCGACGATGTAGCCTTTCGTGGAAGCTGCTTTCTCAATCGCGTCTTCCATTCCCTTGATCTGAGCTACATCCGCCGGAGTGCCTGTTCCGGTGGGGTGGAGGAAGATACTGGCCTTGATATGAATATCGGTTGCCGAACGTCGGTCAACGTAATAAGTACCGCCACCGAACTTCCCTTTGATGGGCGTCCATGCCGCTGCCCGTCTGGGGTCGCGACTGCCCTGTTCTTCGATGCCGGTGTTTTTGGCTGCAACAGGTTTTTCCAGCCGGGTTTGTTCCTGCGTCGCCGCAACCGCGGTGCTGCTCTTGGTTTCTACGGAAATGGTTGCTGGCGGTTTTGGTTTGCTGGTGAATAGCGCTTCGAGTGCTACGAGCAATTTGTAGCGTTCCCCGAGCAAACGTTTTTCTGATTCGACGATGATCTCTTCGGCCAGCTTTTTTGAGTTGGGATCAAGTGCCAGATAAGCCGGGTCTAGGCGAATTTTTCCTTTGGTTTCCTCGCAGGCTTCAGAGAGTCGCAAGTCACCCATGCCATCGCGCTGGATCTGCTCATCGTCGTCGCCTTGTTGCAGCACATGAGCAAGTTCGTGGGCAATCAGGTGCCGCCCCTGGTGCCCCTCCGGTTGGAGCTGGCCCTGACCAAACACGATGTGCTTCCCAACCGTGTAGGCACGGGCACTCACATCCTGCGCTGACTGTTCGGCGGCTTGCCCGGTATGCACGCGCACCGTCGAGAAATCATGAACGAAGCGTCGCTCCATGTCCTGCCTTAGCGCCGGTTCGAGCGGGTTGCCCGGACTGGAGAGGACGCGGTCGACGCTGGTGGGCGCTGGCCCTCCCTGTCCGGTGGTCTGCGCTGTAAAGCGCTGGATGCGAAGAGGGGCGCCGCTGGCTGCAGAAGGCGCCGACGAAGCCAACACTTGATCCGCAACCCGATCCGCTTCCTGTTCCAGCGGATCATTGCTGGCGCCGACGCTGAGCTTTTTCTGCAATTCTGGTTCATCGTCCGGTTTTTTCTTTTGCTCACCAAGCAGCTTGAGCTTGAACTGGTCGCCAAACGGCGATGACGGCTGAACGCCGAACGATGGCTTGGGCATGGTCAGCTGTAGCCCACCCTTGGGCTGGGGAGCGGCCAGCCATGGATATTTCTTGATGCTCCCTTCGATTTCCGGACCACCGGAGGACTTCAGTACGGCCTTTCTGATCGCATCCTGCTCGGCTTTTTGCTGCAGGTCTTCCGGCGAACCCGGCTGGTAAGTCATGCCGGCCCGGAACTTGGCGTTCTCGGCGGCCAGTCGGGCGGTTTCGGCGCGGTATTTCTCGCTGGCGCTGAGCGGTTTCCGGTCTCCGCTAGCCTTCGGGGCCTGCTCGGTAAATTTGAATGTAATCATCGCCTCGGTGGGCTTGTCGACTGGGCCTTTGTAGGTCAGTTGCACGCTGAGCCCCGGCGTCAATATGTCCAGCGGAATCTCGGGAATCTGTGCCGGCAACTCTTTGTGCGTGGCAGCCAATGCCGCAACTGCACCAGTTGCGGCAGCGCCGGTGACAATTTTCCCCGGCCACGTTGAAATAAAGTCCTTGCCGAGTGCTGTAGCCCCTTTGACTAGGGCATCCTGTTTTATCTTTTCCTGAATCTCCTTGCCCAGCGGAGTTTTCAGGAAAGCATCACCGAGTTTTTCGAGGCCTTCTTGGTATTTCTCCTGATTGGTTTTCTCCTTGGGTGCCTCCTGTCGCTGCAATAGCCCGGAAGCCGGACTTGAAACCAAAGGCGATGCGGGCAAGCCGTTGCCGATTACCTGATCCGCGACCCGGTCGGCTTCTCGTTCCTGCGGATCGTTACTAGCGCCAATGCGGCGCTTGGTCTGCAGGAGTTTTTTGCTTTTGCATTCCGCGCATTCACCGGTCAGCGATGAGGTCGGCGAACCACACACGCATTTTCGGCGCAGAACCAGGCTCGTGTGGCTTGAATTGCCTGAAGGATGTGACCTGGCGGCAAGTCTCTGCAAGGGGGCCGTGCTCATTTCGTTGTCTCCTTGCCAGAGCCAAGCGACAGGCCTGCTATGGCGCTATGAGCCACGGATTGCGGGCGCTGGTCCGGCGAAGTGACGCGAAGCACCGCGCGCTGCTCGGTTTGGTGTTTTGGCGGAACAACGGTGGAGGAAATGCTGGTCATCAGTTCGCGTTCCAGTGCCGCCACAAAGGCGCAGCGCTCGGCCGGGGTGTAGCCCGGCAGGCTTAGATGCTCGATATGGAGATGGATTTTTTTCATGTCCAGCCTCGCGTTTCGGCATCGGCCAGTGGCCGTTCGCGCTTTGAGGCTTCGGCGTGGGCGGCTTGCAGCAGGTGGCTCATGCTCACCGCTTCGCCGGCGTCGGCGGCGAGGAAGGCGGCGTTGAGGGCGATGTTGCGGATGCTGCCGCCGGTCATCGAGAGGCGGGAGAGTTTGTCGAGATCGAGGTTGCGGGTTGGCGTGGCGGCCGGGAAGGCGCGCTGCCAGAGGGCGAGGCGTTGCTCCTGGTCGGGGAAGGGGAATTGGACGACGAAGCGCAGGCGGCGCAGGAAGGCGGTATCGAGGCTCGACTTGAGGTTGGTGGTGAGCACGGCGAGGCCGTGATAGGCCTCCATGCGTTGCAGCAGGTAGCTGACCTCGATGTTGGCGTAGCGGTCGTGGCTGTCCTTGACCTCGGTGCGCTTGCCGAACAGGGCGTCGGCTTCGTCGAAGAGCAGGACAGCGCCGGAATTTTCAGCTTCGTCGAAAACCCGGCGCAGATTTTTCTCGGTTTCGCCGATGTATTTGCTGACCACGGCCGAGAGATCGATACGGTAAAGGTCGAGTTGCAGAGTGTGGGCCAGCACCTCGGCGGCGAGCGTCTTGCCGGTGCCGCTCTCGCCGGCAAACAGCGTGGCAAGGCCGAGCCCGCGGCTGCCTTTGGCGGCAAAGCCCCACTCTTCCTGGACCTTGAAGCGCTGACGCAGGTGGGCTGCGATCTGCCGCAGTATGGCAAGCTGGGCTTCCGGCAGGACCAGGCTGTCCCAGTCGGCCGTTGTCTCGAGGCGCTGGGCGAGATTGTCGAGTCCGCCGCGGCTTTCCTGACGGCAGCCATTCCACAATGGGCTTGGCTTTGTTTTACCGATGGCCGGCATGGCGAGGCTGGCCTGCAAGGTTTTTGCAATGTTCTGGACGGCCCGGCTGCCGAGGCGGAAATGGCTTGCGGCGCGGTCGAGTTCCGGGCCGGCATGGCGAGCGCCATTGGGGCCAAGGGCGTCGATCCACAGTTGCCGGCGATCGACTCCGGCCGGTTTATTGACCGGGAAGCGCTGGTTTTTCGTCAGGAGCGCCGGTGCGCTCGGGCAGGCCACCAGGCACAGGCCGCCGAACCGCTCGATCATGGCGCGGGCTGCCGCGCCGGCCGCAGAGACGGGATCGCTGATGACGACCAGCAAGGTGGTGCCCAGCAGCGTGGCTTCGCGTTGCCAGAGGGTGATCAGGGCGGCGCGTTCTTCGGCGGTGAGGGGAATGTCCTCGGCCTGAAGGACCAGACAGTTCAGGCCGAGCGCCTCGGCACTGCGCGTCGCGATGTCTTCCTGGGCGGCCGGGTCATCGCCTTCGAGGACGATGACTGGCCATTGGCCGGGGTCGGCTTCGCGCTCGGCATTGAGCGCCGCAATCGCCGCTTGCGTCGCCGCCGCGTGGCTGCCGGCTTGCCGGGGTAGGGCTATGGCGGGCCGGAGCAGGTGGGCGAGACGGACATCCTGTTCATTGATGCCGACGAGAAAGTGCAGCACGCGTTCGTCGATGCGCAGGCGACTGGCTGCCAGGCCGGCATGGTCGTCGACCTCAATGAGGCGCCAGCGGCGGAGCGGGCCTTGTGGCGTCAGGGCGCTCCAGTGCGGTGATTCGAGTGTCGCCAGGGCGAGGCTGAAGGTGACCCAGGGCCGCGTCGTGTCGCCCTGGGCAACTGCGCATGCGCGGGCGAGATCGGCATCCATTTCGGCGCCGGCGCAGAGCAGCAGGAGATCGCGCTCGAAAGCAGAGAGGCCGAAGGCGGTAGTCAGCCAGTCGATGGCGCTTTCAGTGTGAAGCAGCTTACGGGCGTCGGCGAGGGCTGAGCCCACCTCGGCTTTCGCATTTTGGGTGTTTTTTCCGGTTGACCGTGGAAGCATGCCTTTTAGCCGGGCGAATTCGGCGACCAGCAGTTGCTGGTTGGCGATGGTCCAGTCCTGGGCGAGCGGGGCGTTCATGGCAGGGTGATCCGGCGGTCGAGGTAGGCAACCGGGGTCGCCGTGCGGTCGATGATCGGGCTTTCAAAGCCGTCGACCCGCAGGCGCGCCAGATGCGTGCTGCCGGCCGGTGGTGGGGCGGCGATCTTGAAGGTCAACTGGCTGGCTGGGGCGGTGAACTGCTCGGCAATAATTTCGCGTTCGCCAAGGATCAAGGTGACCGATTGGCCGGGCCGCACCGGCGGGAGGACATCCAGTTTCACGGTAACCGTATCGGCGTTGCGGCCGGCGCTGGCCGGCGGTAGTATAGGCTGCGGAGCCAGCGCCAGCGGCAACTGGTTGGTGCGGCGGGCATGGCTTTCGTCGAGTCGTTGCACCGAGAGTTCGACACGATAGAGGCCAACCGGCAGGTCGTTCGGGACGATGAAGCCGACTTTGTCCGGCCCGCCGCCGGTGACCGCGATGCTGCGACTGATCTGGAAGGCGGCAAGGCTGAGTGTGACTTGGCGGTCGACGCCGTCGAGATGATGTCCTTCGAGCGTCACCTCGCCACCTGGAATGGCGACAGGCTGACGGCCGGCCGGAACAACGGCTTCGAGGGTCGGCAATGGCGGGGTCAGGCCACTGAAGGCGAGTACGCCGCGTTCGCGCTGCGATACCGGATCGGTTTCGCCGCGACTGAGCACCGGCAGCGGGCTGCGCGAGGCCTTGCGCGATTCGATGAGGACGACCGAGACCTGAAAGGCGGCGGTCGGCCGATAACGCGCCTGCAGTGCCGACCACAGGCGGGACATTTCTTCGCTGCCAAGGGCGGATGGGGTGATCTTGAGTAACTCGATCTGTTCGGCCAGATCGGCGCCGCGCAGGCTTTTATAGACCGTTGGCAGGATGGCGCCGTCGAGTACCGCCGGCGCCAATGCTCTACGAATGGCTGCTCTAGGCAATACGGGCGTTTCGTGGAGCAGTTGAAGGGCGTAGCCGAGCAGCACTTCGGCCTGCAGTTCGGCCCGACCGTAGGCGGTCAGCAGATAGTGAAGATCGAGGGCAAGCGGTGGATTGGTGATGCGATTGCCGGCAGCATCCAGCGAGGGTAGTGCGGCGTTGCGCCAGGCAACGTTTGGCGTGACCTGATGAAGAAACAGATTGAGTTGGGGTGAATCTTTGCTGTCGAGCGAAACCGTATCCGGGGCCATGCTGGTGACCAGGACGCCGGCACCCAGCGTGTCACTGATCGCTTGATCAATCATCCCGGAATCGAGCAGGTCCTTGATGACGGCCGTGACGCCGGCGATGGCCAGGGCGTTGCTCATGAGTGGCCTCCGTTGCGGCGTGCCAGGTAGTCGGAGAGCGAAAGCGGCGCCGGGCCGCGCGGGCGTGGTGGCTGGGCGGCGGGGGCCGGGCGGCTGGGCGGATTGACTTCGAGGCGGCCGATGGTGATGTGCACTTCGGGGGTGTTGTCGGGTTCCGGGGCGGGGCTCTGGCGTTCACGGCTGGCTGGCGGGCGGATCGTGCTGATTTCGGCAGGGCGCTGGTTGGCTTGGCGCGGCGTGACGATGGTGGGCGGCGCGGAAGCTTCCGGTGATTTTTCGGGAGGGGTTTGGTTGTCGCCGAGCAGTCGGGTGACCAGGGATTCGAGGTCCGTGAATGCTGGCCGGGGGTTTTCGGCTGGGCGGCGAGTTTCTGGCGCCGGTTCCGGGTGTCGCTGAATGGATTTCTGTTCAGCCGCGATCGGGCTGACGAGGATGGCAGGTGTCGGGGCCTGCCTGTTGTCCGTTATTTCGAACGGAGTATCGTCGGGCAACTGCTGAGCGGAAATGTGGGGCGGCTGGCTGGCGCTTGGCGTCGAGGTTTGCCTTTCGATGTGCGTGGCTGGCGCTGGATTCACGGCGACGATGGGCGCCGGCAGTGCGTTGTCCATCGCCTGCTCATTGCGTCGGGTATTGTGCACCGGCTCAAATCCAGGACGCTCGACGGCTAGCGTTGTTTCGTGACTGGCCGCTTCCACCATTGAAAAGTCGGCCGTCGGCGCGGCGTAGGGCAGTGCCGCCCGCGACTTGATCTGCGGGGCGAGGCCCAGGCTGCGGCTGGCAAGTTGATGGAGGAAGCCGCTCATGGTCGTCTCAGCCGATCATGTTCAGATAGGCGGCACGGCGGGCCGGGCTGAGGGCGAGAATCTCGGATTCACGCCAGCCATAGGCGCTGGCCAGCCGATGAACGGATTCGAGTAGCTGGTGGGCGCGGCTGCCGAGTTCATCCCAGAAGCAGGCGCCGATGTCGAGCACGGCGTTCCAGACGTGTCCGCAATCGGTGCAGCGCAGGCCGAGACGGATATCGGCAGCCGGGTCGAGCGCTTCCATGTGCGATTCAAGTTCGCCGATAAGCGCCGGCGAGGATTTCATTTTTGGGACTTTTTTCCGGTTGACCGTGGGAATGTCGGTCAAACCGCCTTCGTCCATCCGGCAACGATCAAGCAGCCAGGCGACCGCCGTTTCCGGATCCGGCGCGTCGAGAATCATCGCCTGATCACGACTGCTCGGCAGCCGCCATTGCCGGCCGTCGAGCGTGATGCGGGCGTTGGCGTCGGGCGCCGGAAGTCCGTCGAGCAGCGTTTTGCCATCAAGGCTGAACTCCATCAGCGCGGCGCAGGACGGACATGGCGCATAGCCATCCAGCGCGTTGCCGAAGGTGGCGTTGCGCAGGGCGAGCAGATTGACTTCGCGCCAGCCGACCGGGCGGTCGGCCAGTTTGTCGGGTGCTTCTTCCGGCATGGACAGGGCCAGCGCCAGCAGGGCGCGGTCAATCGGATGGCGTGTCTGTCCGGCGTCCCACAGGGCGAGAACTTGAGCGGCACTTAACGGGCACATGGCGTGGTTCCATTCGCGCTATCAGCCCGGCTCGACAAAGCTCGGTTCCGCCGGCTCGCTCACTTCATAGTCGCGTTCCCAGCCTTCGTTTTCGAGCTTGATGTGTTGAATCGCCACGGCGTTGGCATTGGCGTCGAGGTCTGGCAGCGCCTGGTATTCCGAGACCCAGCAGCGGAAGACCTTGTAGGCCAGCGCCAGTTGCCCGGCCTCATTATAGACCTCGATGATCAGGTCCTTGCGGAAGTCCTTGAGCGAGACTTCGCTGCCCAGGCCGGAGCCGAGGTTCCAGACCTTGTTCGCCCATTGCTCGAAATTGGTGTCGTGGGTGACGCCACGCTCCAGCGTGATGGCCTCGAACTTGGTGCGGCCGGGCGACTTGTGGCCGGTGGACGGACTGCCCCCTTCGCGGTGCTCGACGACTTCGGTCGTCCGCTTGAGCGATGAAACCTTGCTGATGCCGGCGACGTAGCGGCCATCCCATTTGACGCGGAATTTGAAGTTTTTGTAGGGATCGAAGCGCTGGGCATTGACGGTGAACTGGGCCATTTTCTATCTCCTCGTAATTCGCTTCAGAATCAGACCTGGATCTGTCCGGCCAGCTGCTGGATGCTGATGACCACGAATTCGGCCGGCTTGAGCGGGGCGAAGCCGACCAGAATGTTCACCACGCCGCGATTGATGTCGTCCTGCGTCGTCGTCTCACGGTCGCACTTGACGAGGTAGGCGTCGCGCGGCGAACTGCCCTGGAAAGCGCCCTGGCGGAACAGGCCGTTCATGAAGGCGCCGATGTTGAGGCGGATCTGCGCCCATAAAGGCTCGTCGTTCGGCTCGAAAACGACCCATTGCGTGCCGCGGTAGAGCGATTCCTCGATGTAGAGGGCGAGGCGGCGCACCGGCACGTACTTGTATTCGGACGCCATCTGGTCGGCGCCGCGCAGGGTGCGGGCGCCCCAGGCAATCGCGCCATAGACCGGGAAGGTGCGCAGGCAATTGACGCCGAGGGGATTGAGGCTGCCGTTTTCACCATCGGTCAGTGGCACGGCCATCGACTGCACGCCGGCCAGATTGGCGTCGGTACCGGCCGGCGCCTTCCAGACGCCGCGGTTGCCGTCGGTACGGGCGTAGAGGCCGGCCATCGTACCGCCGGGCGGCGTCAGGCGGGGCTTGCCGTTTTTCAGTGGGTCGGCAACATAGGTCCAGGGGAAATAGACGGCAGCGTGATCGGATTTCGGCAGCTCGGTGCCGGATGCTGCGGTGACCATGGTGGCGACGCTGTTGGCAGCCGGCGGTGCATCGACGATGAAGAAGGCGCGACGCTCCTCGCAATACGAGGCGGCGTCGGCCAGCACGCCGGGGTCGGTGATGCCGGGCATGACGAGGATGTTGAAGATGTCAGCGTCTTCCAGGGCATACAAGCCTTCGCGATTGGTTCGGCTGCCGATGAAGGCCGGATAGACATCGGCCGGCCCGTAAGGCGTTTCGGCGCCGCCGCCGAGGAAGGCATCGGTTGGCGGAGTGGCCAGTGTGGCCCCGGCCAGCAGATGCAGGCCGGCGGCGATGTCGTTGGCCGGCGCAGCGCTGACGGCGATGGCCGAACCGGCGCCGCGCGAACCGCTGGCCAGGACCAGTGCGGTGGCGCCTGCCGTGACGGTGAAATTGCTGTAGGCCGGATTACCGGGTTTCAGGGCGCGCACGGCAGCCTGCAGCCGGCTGGCCATGTCGCCCAGTTTGGCCGCGAGGTTGGCACCGGCCGCGGCTGCGCTGCCGAGATCGACGACATCCGGGCCATAGCCATCGAGGCTGATGCGCAGGCTGATATGGGTTGCGTCGGGCTGCGTATCGAGATCGGTGGCGGCGAAGGCGCCGCTGGTTAGCGTTGCCGGGTCGGGCAGTGGTGCCGGGCGAAGGCTGGCAACGGCATCGACCTCAATGCCACCATTGGCAACGCCCAGCTTGAGCGCACCGGCGGCATTGTTGCTGCTACCGGGCAGGGCGCGGATGGATGAAAACTCACCGCCAGTGCCCGACGTCATGACCAGCGTGCTGCCGCTGCGGGCGCAGGTGAATCCCGAGAGCGCAGCCTTGCCGCTGGCCTGAGCCTGAACCTTGGCCTGAATGGCGGCGGCCAGCGCGGTCAGGCGTGCGTTCGCGGTACCGCCAGCGATATCCGCCGGCAGCGTGATGCTGACGGTGACCGGCGGCAGGCCGTTGACCACGACGCGGAAATCGGTGTGGGTGGCATCGAGCAGCGTTTGGACATCGGCCAGCGTGTCGCTCGTCGAGGTGCCGGCGGCCAGGCCGTTGAGCGTCAATTGGGGTACGTCTCGGCTGATCTTGACCAGCTGCGACACGCCATTGACCAGATCGGGCAGGTAGCGCGCGTCGGCCGAGTTCATCGAGACATTCGGGTACTGCTCGGCCCGGCCGTCGCTGTTGCGGATAAAGCTGATGTTGAAGGTGCTGTCCGGGTAGGCAGTCGCAAAATCGGCGCGGATCTGTATGGCGTTGCCGGAAGCGCCGGCATCGAGCGCTGTTACGGTCAACACCGGAATTGGCGTCGAATTGAGTAGCGAACGGCTGGCCGGCGCCGCATCCTTGACGATGCGGACGATCCAGGCGTCGGTGCCGCCGTTGAGGAAGAACTGGCGTACGCCGTAGCTCATCTCCGAGTCTGCCGAGAGGCCGCCGAAGGCGCGCTCAAAATCGGCAAAGCTATAGATGCGGGTCGCCTTGTTGATCGGCCCTCGGGGCGCGGCGCCTAGGAAGGCGGCGACCGAGGTGGCAACGCCGGCAATGGTGCGGACGCCGCTGGAAACTTCCTGGATATAGACCCCGGGGGACGCAAGCTGTACGGGCATGACGGACTCCTTTCTGCGGAACGGCCAGCGGCCATTCCATTCAAGATCACATCGATACTTCTGCCGGCCCCGGAATCCATGTCGAACAATGATCGTCGACGGGCGTCCAGGTTACCACTGAGAAGACCCCTCAAGCCGGGGTCCGAAGGTGGGCTGGATGGATGATCCAGAACCACGTCAAGGTAGGCACCCTGAAAATTCTTATCGTGTCATCTGAGCGAAACGGTGAAAGCGTTACTTAAACGCCAATCAAAACAACCCGGTTGCCGCGAGTATCGCTGATTGCTACCGAGAAAGGACTGCAAGAACCAACGTGCTGCATGATGCGCAATTAGTTTCAAGATCCTGCCGCTTACGACTTTGAGTCTAGGCATGCCGGTTGGAAAACACAAGATAATTTTGTAGCGGAAACTTATTGCGGTTTGTCCAGCCCGTAACCCGGTCATCGGCGCGCTACAAACGCAGCGACAGCGCTACGAAGATCAGGCCGAACGTGATGCCGGCCAGCACATTGACCGCGACATGCTGACGGATTGCCACGGTGGCAGGCAATCGCCGTGCAATGCAGCTGGCTCGCGACAGCCAGGCAGTGAGTGGGGCGCATTGATGCAGTTCTGGATGTGCTGCAACCAGACTACCGAGAATGCCTTTGTCGCCCCATGCAGCGCTGGGCGGGGGTTTGAAGGCGCCCTCAAGGTGGGCCATCCTTTTCAGGACAGGCGTTTCCAGCTCACGTGGTACTTGTGCAGACGCTCGACGTCTTTGTCCAGCAGTTCGTCCAGGCGCAAAAGGTTCATGATGTCTTCGAGGTCGGCAATTGTTACCGCCTTGGCAATCGGGTTGGTCGCGGCACGTTCGATGAAGGCAACGTAGTCTTCGTCGTCTGTCAGCTTGGTGACGCAGTGGACGGCTTCGATGACGCTCTCCGGGATGCCCGCCTTGCCAAGCCGTTCGAAGGTCCAGCCCTCGTCGGCGTGGTCTTCGACTACATCGTGCAGCACGGCGGTCATCCGTGCTTCATCGTTGTCCATCCGCAGCATCATGCGCAGCGGATGCAGGATGTACGGTGCGCCGCCCTTGTCCGGCTTGTGGGTGGCATGGGCAGCGATCTTGACCGCCAGGGCCAGTGGATGAAGCGTCGAGCCAGCCTTCAGTTCTTCAAACCGGGCGAACAGGGCATCGAACTCGGCGAGGAGCGCCGGGGCTTCAAGAGCCAGGCTGCCATCGCGTAACCCGCAGGCGACGCCGTTGGCCCAGGCCGACTTGTGCGGGGCATGTTCGATCTGCAGGGACTTGCGCTCGTCCTTGGGCAGCGACTTGTCGTCGGGGCCGAGCGGGCTAGTGACAAGTCGACGATCCCGCAATTGCGCTCGCGAGAGGTCGGAGGCTGCCGGTGAGCCGGTGGTCCGGAGACAACCTGGACTGGCGCGGGTCCGCTCGTTGTGATCGTGATGGCGCCGCACGAGTTCGTCGAGGACAAGACGCTGGCCGGCATTCTGGCCGCCAAAGCGGCGTGGAGGGCCGGATGCTTGATTGCCCGTCGCCCGTTTGCTGGCCGCGAGTGCATCGGCAGTTTCCACCGGCACGGAAATTCGGCGATAATGCCTGTGGTATCGGCGGTGGCCCGGCTGCGACGCCACGCACGCCGCAGCCAGGGGCAATCAGGAGTCTACGTGAGCGACATCTTCATCTGCTACTCCAGAAGTGATCGCGTGCTTGCCGACCAGCTCGTGCAACGATTGCGCTCGGCTGGCTGGTCCGTTTTCCTCGACGTCCAGACACGTGTCGGCGAGCGCTGGCACAAGACGATCGAGCGGGAGATGCAGGCGGCGCGTACCTTCGTCGCGCTGTGGTCGAAGCGCTCAGTCGATAGCGACTACGTGCTCGAGGAAGCCGATTACGGCAAGCGCAAGGGCATCCTGTTGCCGGCCTTCATCGAGCGCGTCGACTTCCCCTACGGATTCAGCCGGATTCAGACCGCCGATCTCGTCGGCTGGGCCGGCGAGGCGGACCATCCCGGCCTGGCGCAGCTTGTCGACGGGCTGCGGCAACAGCTTGGGGAGCAGTTGGCGACCCCGTCACCGGGTTCATCTGCGCCGCCGTCGCCACCGCGTTCTGTTCCAGTGCCAGTGTTCGCGCCGGGCCAGACCTTCCGCGACCCGCTGCGGACAGGCGGCGAAGGCCCGCTGCTGGTGGTGATTCCCGCGGGGCGTTTCCTGATGGGCTCGCCCCCGGACGAACCGGAGCGTTCGGAGGACGGGGACCCGCAACACGAGGTCAGGATCGCACAGCCCTTCGCGATGGGGGTCCATGCGCTGACCTTTGCTGACTACGATCGTTATGCCGAGGCCAGCGGCGAGAAGAAGCCGGATGACAAAGGCTGGGGCCGTGGCCGCCGGCCGGTGATCAACGTCTCGTGGGAGGACGCGCGGGATTATTGCCAGTGGCTCGGCGAACAGACCGGCAACGTTTACCGTTTGCCGAGCGAAGCGGAATGGGAATATGCCTGCCGCGCGGGGACGACGACGCCGTTCCACTTCGGCAGCCGGATGACCAGCGATCAGGCCAACTTTGATGGAAATTACACCTACAACGGCTCGGCGCAAGGCGAGTATCGAGAGAAGACACTGCCGGTGGGCTCGTTTCCGCCCAACGCTTTCGGTCTTTACGACATGCACGGCAACGTCTGGGAGTGGTGCCAGGATCCATGGCATGGGGACTACCAGGGAGCGCCGACCGACGGTTCAGTCTGGGAAACAGGCGGCTCATCGTCCCGCGTGCTGCGCGGCGGGGCGTGGAGCTACTTCCCGAGGTTCTGTCGCGCGGCCTCCCGCTTCGTCGGCAGTCCGGTCGGCCGCAGCTACGACTTCGGCTTCCGGGTGTGTCGTGGTGCCCCCAGCGAACCGCTGCCCGCGGCGGCGCCGAACACTGTATCGCCGAAGCGCTGAGCACTGTGCGCCGCGCAGCGGCGCCAGAATTTTTTTGCCTTGGCCTGCGGGTGGGTCCATACTTCACGCGCAGGCTTCGGCCTGCGGGGCTGCCTGAAACGTGTCCCGCGTGCTGCGCGGCGGGGCGTGGAACAACAACCCGAGGAACTGTCGCGCGGCCAACCGCAACGACAACAATCCGGACAACCGCAACAACAACATCGGCTTCCGGGTGTGTCGTGGTGCCCACATCGTGATCAACCCCGGAGAGCGTCGGAGACCATTCTGGCGCTGCCGGAAATGCCGGCCGACCACGGTTTGCCGGACGAGGCCGGGGAGCGATCGATGGCGCAGGTGAGTCCCGTCCGCACGCGGCGGCATTGCGTCGGGCGCATAGCAAGACCGGGCGCCACCTGGATTCGCTCCCGTGGCGCCCACCCTTTTCAGGGAGTGCTTTGCCTGATCCAGCCGCCGAGCAGTCGGCCGATTTCCGCGACCAGGGTGCTGACGTGCGCGTACTGACTGTCGTTGAGCCAGCACCAGCGATGCGCCAGGCGCAGGTAGAGACGCAGGCGATTGAGCGCCGCATCGGCGTCCTGCAGCGCCGTCTGCCGGCGGGCGCCACGCGCACTCTGGGCGACGAAGACGGCTTCCTGGCAGTCGAGCGCGGCAGCCATCAGGCGCAAGGTCACGGTCTGGCGGTACACGCGCGGAAAGCGTTCCGCCTTGGGCAGCAACCAGGTCAACAGATCGAACAGCCGCGTCAGCAATACGAGTTCTTCCGCCATCGCCATCTCCTCCAGTCATAGTCCCGCCTTCGCCGCACTGTGCGCCTGGCCGCACTTGCTGCAGGCGTTTCAGCGCGCGGCCAGCGGCAAGCGCCGGCGACCGGCCGTCGCCGGGTTCGAGTTCCAGATGGCCGATCGTCTGCTCTGCCTGCGCGACGAACTGCTTGGCGGCGAGTATGCGCCCGGCCCCTACACGCATTTTTTCATCCATGAGCCGAAGCGGCGCAAGATCAGCGCCGCGACGTTTCGCGACCGGGTCGTGCACCACGCGCTGTGCGCGATCATCGAGCCGCGCTTCGAACGCGTCTTCATTCCCGACAGCTACGCCAACCGGATCGGCAAGGGCAGTCACCGCGCCATCGACCGCCTGCAGCAGTTTGCCCGCCGCCAGCGTTACGTGCTGCGCGCCGACCTGCGCCAGCATTTCGCGTCGATCGACCATGCGCATCTGCTCGCCAGCCTGCGCACACAGATCCCCGAATCGGACATCATGCGTCTGATCGAGCGCATTCTCGACAGCGGTCGCGAGGTGTTGCGCGACCAGTACGACATGGTCTGGTTCCCCGGCTACGATCTGCTCGCCGCCTGCCGGCCGCGCGGCCTGCCGATCGGCAATCTGACCTCGCAGTTCTGGTCGAACTGCTACCTCCACCCGTTCGATCTGTTCGTCAAGCGCGAACTCGGCTGCCGCGACTACCTGCGCTATGTCGACGATTTCGCTCTGTTCGCCGACAGCAAGGCGACACTGTGGACGTGGAAGGAGGCGATCGAGGCGCGGCTGGGGTCGCGGCTGCGGCAGACGATCCACGAAAGCAGCGCGCAGGTGACGCCGACGGCGAGCGGCATCCCCTGGCTGGGGTTCGTCGTCTTTCCCGATTATCGCCAGGTGAAGGCGCGCAAGGTGCGCCATGCGACGCGCCGCCTGGCTGAGCGCTACGCCGCCCACCAGGCGGGCGCGCTGCCCTTTGTCGCCTTCGATGCCGGCGTCCGCGGCTGAATCGCCCATGTGCGCCACGCCGATTCGTGGGGTTTGCGCCGACACCTGCTGACGCCCTTGTTGTTGCAGCCGGGAGATGTGCCGCGGCGCCGGGGCGGTGGCGGTTGACCGGCTGCGGTGAACGCAAGCAGCGGCGATAAATTTTCAGGCGCCGCTGCGCGGCGCCCAGTGCTCAGCGCGACAGCGCAACAGTGTCCAGCGGCGCCGCGGGCAGCGCTTCAATGGAGGCACCACGACACACCCGGAAGCCGACGTCGTTACCTCTGTAGCTGGGCTCACCGCCGCCGCCGCGGCGTTCCGGACGACATAGATCTGGTGGGCTACCCCAAGACCCACCACGCAATACCGGATGAACATTTTTTCTATCCGGGTATTGCCCGGCGCTTGGAAATCGTTCAGGCACCGTTCCCAAACATTCCCGACGAGGTCCATGATCGGCCATGGATCGGGCGCCGCGAGCGGATACACGCCGACGGCCGTCGTCCGGCCGATACCGCTTTCGTAGCTGTTGGCGCGACTTGCAAGCCATTCGCCGGACCACGGATATTCCCGTTCCTCGGTGCCGGCCTGGGCGACCCACTGCCATTCCCATTCGGTCGGCAAGCGGACGACCTCAGGTCCGGTCAGCCCGAGCTTTTCGCTCAGCCAGCGGCAGAAAGCGATCGCGTCGTACCACGAGACGTTGATCGCCGGATAATTGGCGAACCCCCAGCGGGCCACGCCGGGTTGGTCTTCCCACTTGAGGTCATGCCACCAGCGGGGATTGCGGTAGCCATCGGCGGCGTCCCGGAAAACGGCATACTGCTGCCAAGTGACCGAGTATTTGGCGATGCTGAAAGGGTGGACCGCAAAGGTCTCGTGCTGGTCGCTTTCCAGTATGACTTTGCCCCCTGGAATGTCGACCCAGACAATGTCGGGCAGCCCTGCCGTATCAAGGCCGACCCCGCGGCGCGGATCGCCCATCTGGTTGAGGCGCAGGCCGATTTCCTCGCGGCGATGCTGCGGGGTGGTGTCGGACTCCAGTTCGGCGAGCAGGCGCAGCGGTTCGGGCGCGAGGAAGCTCTTCAGTGGTTCGCGTAGCCCGCCTTCGAGGCTGCGCCAGGCGTCGATGCCGGCGTCGGCGAAATCGGGGTCGGGTGGCACTGACCGGTGGGGAGCGAGCGCGAGAAGTGCTTCCAAGGCGGGCTTCTGGCGTTCCCAGGTCCAGCCCAGAAGGTCGCTGCGGCGAACTGCTGCGAGCTGGCCGGATGACGCCTCTTGCTGTCGAGCCTTCTGCCATTCGCCGGCCGCCTGCTCGGCCTGGCGACGCAGCGCCAGCTTGTCGCCATACTGCTGGCACCAGGCGTGCAGGCGCGGCCAGTGGCTCAGCAGCGTCTCGTGCGCTAGCTCGATGTGGCGTTCGTCGGGGTCGACGAGAAATCCCTGCGCGCGCAGCGCGTCGACCAGCGTGCTGACCTCGGGGTCGCTGCGCAAGGGCACGACTTCGGCGGTGCGCCGGGTCGGCAACTCGTCGATCACCGTCGCCAGCTCGGCGAACAGGCGCTCGCCGGCACGGGCCAGCGCCGGATCGCTGGCGATCGCCTCGTCGATATCCCTGGCGGCGGTCTCGACCACCTTCCGCAGTCCGCCCATGTGCCGGTAGCCGGCGAGGGTCAGGCCTTTCTCAGGGTCGCGCCGCTCGAACAACTGCGCCAGCGCCAGCGCGAGCAGTGGCAGCGCGCCACCCATTTCCTGCGCCGCCGGCAGCAGCTCGGCAAGCAGGTCGGGCTGTACCGCGACACCGCTTTGCTCGGCCGGGCGGACGATGATTTCGCGCAGGCGGTCTTCTCCCTTGATGGGGTCGAGGGCGAACAGGGAACGGGTGAACAACTCGCCGCCCAGCCAGTCCAGCAGCCGGGGCATGAACTCGCGGCGCAGCGTCAGCACGAGGTAGACCGCCTCGTTGCGCCGCAGCGGCTCGATCAATGCCTGGAAGCGGGCGGCTATGGCCGGCGGCGTCTGGGTAAACAACTCCTCGAACTGGTCGGCGAAGAGCAGGATCGGCGCCGGCAGCTTGCCGAGGCTATCGGCCAGCGCCTTGGCCGGGTCGGCGGCGAGCAGTTGCCGGAGGCGCTCAGCGCGCGGCTTGCCGAGCGGCAGGCGCTCTTCGGGCAGGGTGGCGTCGAGCGTTGCGGCGAGCTGGGCGAAGGGATCGGCCTGCGGCTTAAAGCGCAGGTAGGTGAGAAGCGGGTGCTTTTTCTTCAGCGCCGGCTCGACGCCGGCGGCGACCAGCGACGACTTGCCGGTTCCCGAACCGCCGACGACGCTGACGAAGCGTGTCTGTTCGAGACGCTCGACGACGGACTCGCTGTCCGCCTGGCGGCCGAAAAAGAAGTCACATCCCTCGGGCTTGAAGGCGGCGAGCCCGGGGTAGGGGTTGGCGATCTCCGGCCGGGGCGGTGGAGCGGCTGCCGGTGAGGACGGCGTCGCCGGTTGGGGCGCCGCCAGCGGCGGTAGGCGCCGCAGCGCTCCGAGCACCGGCGCCGGTGTCGCGGGCTGGTCGGTCAGCAGTCGAAAGAGCGCTTCGTAGTCGTCGTCGAGGCGGAAGTTTTTGTAGTCGCGTAGCGGCAACGGGATGTGGCGCGGGTCACCGGCCGGCGGCAGCACCGGGACGAAGCGCTTGTTGCTGAATTTCTGGTCGTAGAGCGCCTGCGTGATGTGCTGCGATTCCCAGCGCACGCCACGACCGCTGTCGGCCGGCGCGTTGCCGTCGAAGCGCTTGTTGTATTCCTCGGTGCACACGACCAATACCCAGTCGGCCTGTTCGATCTGCTCGTTCATCCAGGGACGCCAGCCTTTTTCGAGCCAGGTCTGGAATTGGTCGATGACGGCTTCGACACCATCGTTGCACAGCCCCCTGGCGAGTGCCAGAACCCAGGCGGAATGGGCGTCGGATTCCTGGGAGTAGCTGATGAAAACGTGCGGTGGGTGGTCGATCATGGGGTGGTTGGGGAGCAGGCCGGAGGGTAAATGAATTGTAGGGCGTATCGCCTTGCCCCGAGAAGACGAATGGGTAGCGCCGCCGGGACCGGCCAGCGGGGCAAGTGCATCGGGCGGTGCTGCGGTTTCGCCGGCCTGACGGCAATTCTGCTTCAGCCGGCAACCCGTTTAGCGGTGGGCCAGATGACGCAGCGACAGCGCCGCGAAGGCCAGGCCGACCGCGATGCCAGCCAGCACGTCGACCGCGACATGCTGGCGTATCGCCATGGTCGACCAGACGATTGCCGCGCAATGCAACCAGTTGGCGACGGCCAGCCAGCGCGGGGCGTTGATGCTGTTCAGGATGTGCTGCAGCCAGACGGCCGAGAACACGGCAGTCGCCACATGCAGCGAGGGGCAGGCATTGCCCGAAAGATCGATGCCCTTGATCATGGCGAGGCCGGGATGGGCGGCCCAATCCACGCTATCCTGCGGAATCGTCGTCGGCCACAGCCAGAACACGACCAGGCAGAACAGGCACAAGGCGCCGATCCACAGTCCGTAGCCGAGCAACTGGCGGCGATCAGGCAGAAATGCCGGCGCCAGGGACACGTAGACCCAGAGCGAGGCGTAGGCTCCAAAGGCGGCCGGCGTGAAGGGAATCCACTCGTCGATGATCGTCAGTGGCATCACCGTCGGCGGCGCCAGCGGGTGACGCATCACGCCGAAGTAGCCGGCGAAGAACAGGAGCATGAAGCCCATCGTGCCGAACGTCTTGAGCGCGCGCAACCTGGAGGCGCGAAGCGCTGCCTGCCGGTACCAGGGAGCTGCCGGGCCATGCTCGACGGGAAGTGGACTGACTGAAGAAATGCTCAAACCATCTCCGCAAGAAGGTTGCCGGCGTCCTCCGTGGCCCGCGCCAAGCGGCGCGGGGAAGGTCGGACAGGCATTTTGACCTATAATTCCACCCATCATGGATTCCCTGACCATTATTCGCGAGTTTCTCGACAGCCGCCTGGAAATTGCTCCGGAGAGGGTCCTTCCCGAAGCGAAACTTGACGATCTCGATGTCGACTCGCTGATGCTGGCCGAGATCGTGTTCGAATTCGAGGATCGCTTCAATCTGACTCTGCGCAGGGGTATCAAGAGTCCGCGCACGGTCGGCGAGTTGGTTGCGCTCATGGACCGGCTACGCGGCGAGCAGGGCTGAGAAGATGACCCGGCGGCGAGTTGCGGTGACCGGCCTGGGCTTGGTCAGCCCCTATGGCGGCGATACTGTTGACTTCTTTACCCGTCTGCTGGCCGGGGAATCGGCGATCGGTTTCCTGCGTACCGACGACGTTCCCCGCCCGCTGGCCATGCCTTTCGTCAGTTGTACCGGCTTCTCCGCCGATGCTACGCTCGGTCGCGCGCTGGCGGGAACACTCGACCGCTTCGCCCAGCTTGGCGTCGCCGCAGCCTTCGCCGCGTGGGACGATGCCGGCTTCCCGCGCAAGGACGCGGCTCCGGATCGGGAAAGCTGGGGGGTGGCGTGGGGCACTGCGCTCGGCGGCACGCTCGCTTACGAGAAGGGTTACCGGGATCTCTGGCAACGAGGCCGCGAGCGCCTGTCACCGCTCTCGCTGATCCATGGCCTGAACAACGCGGCGAATGCTCATATTTCGATCCAGCTTGGGCTGGGAGGCGTCAGCATGACCCATACCGTCGCCTGCGCCTCTTCCGCCATCGCCATCGGCGAGGCCTTTCGCCGCGTGCGAAGCGGCGAGGCGCCGGTCATGGTGAGCGGCGGCTCGGATGCGCCGCAGGCCTACGCCGTGGCCCGGGCCTGGGAGGCCTTTCACGTCCTCGCCAGCGGCGACGAATTTACCGCGCCGCAGTCCTGCCGCCCGTTCAGCGTTGACCGCGGCGGTCTTGTCCTCGGCGAGGGCGGGGCAGCGCTGGTGCTCGAGGACTGGGACCATGCCGTCGCTCGCGGCGCCCGCATCCACGGCGAGATGCTCGGTTACGGCACGACCTGCGACCATAGCCACCTGGTGCGCCCGGTGGCGGCCGGGCAGGTCCGGGCGCTGCACGCCGCGCTGGCCGATGCCGGCCTGGCCCCTGGTGACATCGACTACGTTAACGCCCACGGCACGGCGACTGCTGAAGGCGATCCGGTGGAGGTGGCGGCGCTACGCACGGTATTCGGCGAACGCGCGGCGCGGCTGCCGGTCAGCGCGACCAAGTCGATGCACGGTCACCAGCTCGGCGCCGCCGGAGCTGTCGAGGCGATCGTCACCGTGCTCGCCCTGCGCGAGCAGGCGTTGCCGCCGACGGCCCATCTCGCTGACCTCGACCCCGCCTGTGCCGGTGTCGGCCACGTCCTCACCGCCCGCCGTGGCCAGAACCTGCGGGCGGCCCTGTCCAACACATTCGCCTTTGGCGGCAGCAACGCGGTGCTCGCTTTCCGCGCTGTTGCCTGATCGAATCACGGAACAACTGCCATGACCCAAGAAATTTCCCCGGAAACCGTCGAAAACCTGCTCCCGGAGGTCGCCGAGATGATCGTCGAGGCCCTCAATCTGGAAATGACGTCGGCCGAGATCGAGCCCGACGCGCCGCTGTTCGGCGAGGGACTCGGTCTCGACTCGATCGACGTCCTGGAAATCGCGCTGGTCATTTCCAAGCGCTACGGCTTCCAGTTGCGCTCGGACAACGAGGACAACGTCCGCATCTTTTCCTCGCTGCGCACCCTGGCTTCACACATCGCCGCCCAGCGCAGCAAATGACCCTGACTCCGGCCAACCTGCTGCGTGCCCTCGCGCTGTTCGCCCTGGCGGCGGCATGGGCCTGGCTGGCGCATCAGGGCAGCGCCGGGGAGGGTAATCCGGATTTTGCCGCCGCGCTGGCTGCCTTGCCGGTCGTCGCCATCGTCGTCATGCTGCTGTGGCGCGTCCGTAACCCGCTATGGATCGCCGGCGGCGGTCTCGCCGTGCTCGGCCTGCTTGCCTGGCTGTGGCCGGCGCTGCGCCACAACGTCGCGTTGCTCTATTACATCCAGCACCTCGGCACCAACCTGGCGCTTGCCATTCTGTTCGGACGCAGCCTGTTCGGCCCGCGCGAAGCCCTGGTCACACAGTTCTCGCGGAAGGCGCATGGCGGCGTCATCTCCGCCGCCAAGGCAGATTACACGCGCCAGGTGACGATCGCCTGGAGCATTTTCTTCATCACCACAGCGCTGCTGTCGACCGCGCTGTTCTGGCTGGCCCCGCCGGCCGTCTGGTCGGTCTTTGCCAATCTGCTGACGCTGCCGCTGATCGGGCTAATGTTCGCCGTCGAGTACTGCTTCCGCTGGTGCGTTCTGTCGCCGGCAGACCGTTCCACTATTGCCGACACCATTCGCGGCTACCGGGCGGCGATGCGCCAGCGCCACGCCGACAATCTGGCCAGGCGCCCATGAACGCGGTGCCGCTGCTCGGGCACGCCAGCCTCGACGATGTTCTTGCCTGGCGGCCGTCGGGTCCGGTCCGCGTGCGCGAATTCCTCGCCGACGCGGCGTCGCTGGCGGCACAACTGCCGGCCGGTCGCAACTTCCTCAACCTCTGCCACGACCGCTACCGCTTCACCGTGGGGCTGGCGGCCGGGCTGATCAGCGGGCGGACCAGTCTGCAACCTGCCGCGCAATCAGCGGATACGCTGCGTCAGGTGCGGGCCGCTTGCCCCGACGTCTTCTGCCTGTGCGATGGTGATTTCGACAGCGGCGATCTGCCGCGCTTCGACTTTCCGGAGCTTATTGCGGTCGACCCGGAAAAAGTGGTCAAAATCCCCGAGATTCCCGCCGCCCGCATCGCCGCCCGCCTGTTCACCTCGGGCTCGACGGGCCTGCCGCTGCCGCACGACAAGACCTGGGGCGGCCTGGCGAGGAACGGACGGGCTGGCGCCAGGCGGCTGGGAATGGTCGCCCGCCCGCACGCGATCGTCGCCACCGTACCGGCCCAGCACAGCTACGGCTTTGAATCGACAGTGCTGCTCGCGCTGCACGGAAACTGCCCCTTCTGGACGGGCAAGCCGTTCTACCCGCAGGACATCATCACTGCCCTCGACGCGGTCCCGCGGCCGCGGATGCTGGTGACCACGCCCTTTCATCTCGCTGCCCTGCTGGCGGCGGGCCTCGACCTGCCGGCCGTCGACCTGTTGCTCTCGGCCACCGCACCGCTCTCCGCGCAGTTGGCCGCCGAGGCCGAGAGGCGCTTCGCCGCGCCGCTGCACGAGATCTACGGCTGCACCGAAGCCGGCCAGATCGCCAGCCGGCGCACGACCGCCGATCAGGCCTGGCGCTTGCTGGCCGATGTCCGGCTGGAGCAGGATGGTGAGCGGACGACGGCTTTTGGCGGCCATGTCGAGGGCCGCGTGGTGTTGTCCGACAGCATCGAGATCCTTGGCGACGGGCGTTTCCTGTTGCATGGCCGCCATGCCGACCTCGTCAACATCGCCGGCAAGCGCTCTTCGCTCGCTTACCTGAACCACCAGATCGCCGCGCTGCCGGGCGTGGCCGATGCCGTCTTCTTCCTGCCCGACGACGAAACGACCGATGGCATCGGCCGCCTGTGCGCCCTCGTCGTCGCGCCCGGGGTCGCGCGCCGGCAACTGCTGGCGGCGCTGCGCGAACGTATCGATCCGGCTTTCTTGCCGCGGCCGCTGATCCTGGTCGACGCCTTGCCGCGCGACGCGACCGGCAAATTGCCGCGCGAGCGGCTGCTCGGGCTGTATGCCAGCCACAAGTCCGATGCAGTCCGCTGAGTTTGCCTGGATCGTGCCGCCGGACCATCCGGCGCTGAGCGGACACTTTCCTGGCCGTCCGATCGTGCCTGGCGTCGTCCTCATCGACCGCGCCATCCTGTTCGCCGAACACCTCCACGGTCGCGCCGACATTCGCTGGCAGATTGCCAGCGCCAAGTTCTTCAGCCCGGCCGGGCCGGGTGAAGCGCTCTTGTTCACGCTCGAGGTCAGGGGCAACGGCGCGATTGCCTTCGGCGTACATGCCGGCGGACGCGCCGTCGCTTCCGGCCGCCTGACGCCGACCACCCCATGAACGGCCACCAGGCGGCGACCGTCGACTGGCGGCGCCAGCAGGAGAAGAGTCATCTGCTGATCCTGAAGCTGATGGTCTGGATTTCGCTGACTTTCGGTCGCCGGATCGGGCGCGTCGTCCTCTACGGAATCGCCGCCTATTACGTGCTGTTCACCGCCGCCGCCCGGCGCGCCAGCCGCGCCTACCTTGGGCGCGCTCTCGGGCGCTGGGCCGAATGGTCGGATGGCTTCCGCCATGTCCTGAGCTTTGCCAGCACCATCCACGACCGCATCTACCTGCTTAACGACCGTTTCGACCTCTTCGACATCGAGGTGGTCGGCGCCGGGGCGCTGCTTGCCTCGCTTGAGAGGCAGCCCGGCGCGCTGCTGATCGGCGCCCATCTCGGCAGCTTCGAGGTGCTGCGCGCCGTCGGCCGGGGCAGGGCGGGGCTCAAGGTGGCGATGCTGATGTACGAGGAGAACGCGCGCAAGATCAACGCGACGCTGGCGGCGATCAACCCGGCGGCGACCGAGGACATCATTGCGCTCGGGCGCATGGACTCGATGCTGCAGGCCCGCGACAAACTGGATCAGGGCTACGTGGTCGGCATGCTGGCCGACCGCGGTCTGGGTGGCGATGCCACGGTCGACTGCGAATTTCTCGGTGAAATGGCTCCGTTTCCGGTCGGGCCATGGCGCATGGCGGCGATGTTGCGGCGGCCGGTGTTTTTCATGACCGGGCTCTACCTCGGTGGCAACCGCTACCGGATACACTTCGAGCCGCTGGCCGATTTCTCCGCGACGCCGCGCGCCGATGTCGCCGCCGCGATCGGCGCGGCGCAGCGGGACTACGCCGGGCGTCTGGGGCGCTACTGCCGGCTGGCGCCCTACAACTGGTTCAATTTCTTCGATTTCTGGCGGAAGGACCGATGAGACGATTTTTCTGCTCCCTGCTGCTGGCCTTGCTGACCATGCCGGCGCTTGCCGCCTTCGATGTCGGCGAACTGATGGGCGAGCTTGCCAGACATCGGGGCGGCCGGGCGAAATTCGTCGAGAAGAAGACCATCTCACTGCTCGACAAGCCGCTGGTGTCCACCGGCGAAATGAGCTACAGCGCCCCTGGCCGCCTCGAAAAGCGCACGCTGACGCCGAAGCCGGAGACCCTGGTGCTTGACGGCGAGGTGCTGAGCATCGAGCGTGACAAGCAGAAACTGACCATCGATCTTGCCAGTCAGCCGGAGGCGCTTGCGTTTATCGACAGCATACGCGGGACGCTGACCGGCAACCGCGCGGCCCTGGAAAGGAATTATCTGCTGCACCTGGCCGGCACTCCCGAAAAGTGGACACTGACCCTGCTGCCGAGCGAACAGAAGATGGCGGCGCTCGTTCAGCGCATCACGGTCAGCGGCAGCCGGGGCCGGGTGCGCAGCATCGAGTATCTGCAGGCCGACGGCGATCGTTCGCTGTTGACCATCGAACCGATCGAGTCGCGGTGACCGGAGTCGCGCGGCGCTCCCTCCTGATCTGGCTGCTGGCGATGCTGGCCGGCGTGGCGATCGTCTGGAACAGCCGCTTCGTCGCCGACATGTCATTCTTCCTGCCGGCCCACCCGAGCGCCGGGCAGCAGGTGCTGGTCGACCAGATCAGGACGGGCGCCGTTTCCCGCCTGCTGATGCTCGCCGTCGCCGGTGGCGATGCGCGCCAGCGCGCCGGCCTGTCGCGCGACCTGCGGCGCCGGCTGGCCGCCATGCCCGAGTTCGTTTCGGTCCAGAACGGCGAAGCCGGCAACATCGATATCGACCGTGACTTCCTGATCCGTCATCGCTACCTGCTCAGTCCGGCGGTGAGCCCGGAACGGTTTACGGTCGACGGCTTGCGTGCCGCCATCGCCAACAGCATCGACCTCCTGGCGTCGCCGGCCGGACTGATGCTGAAGCCGTTGCTGGCGCGCGATCCGACCGGGGAATTGGTCGAATTGCTGGGCAGCCTGAATGCCGGCGCCCAGCCGCGCAGCGTTGAAGGGGTCTGGGGCTCACGCGATGGCGAGCGGGCAATGCTGCTGGTCCAGACCCGGGCGCTCGGCTCCGATACCGATGGCCAGGAAGCGGCGATCGCCGCCATCCGCAGGGAGTTTGCCGCCGCCGCCGGGGCAGCGGGCGTTCACGACGCCAGGCTGCAACTCTCCGGCCCCGGTCTCTTCGCGGTCAATTCGCGCGAGACGATCAGGAGTGACGTGACGCGCCTGTCGCTGATCAGCACGTTCGCCATCGTTGCTGTCCTGTTGTTCGTCTATCGCTCGCCGCGGCTGTTGCTGCTCGGCCTGCTGCCGGTCGCTTCCGGTGCGCTGGCTGGTATCGTGGCCGTCAGCCTGGCCTACGGCATGGTGTTCGGCATCACCATCGGCTTCGGTTCGGCCCTGATCGGCGAGGCAGTCGATTACTCGATCTATTTCTTCGTGCAGTCCGGCCGCATCGGTGTCGCTGGCTGGCGCGAACGCTTCTGGCCGACGATCCGCCTCGGCGTGCTGACCTCCGTGTGCGGCTTCGGCGCGCTGGTCTTTTCGGGTTTCCCGGGACTCTCCCAGCTCGGCTTGTATTCCCTGAGCGGTGTGCTGACCGCCGCGCTGGTTACCCGCTTCGTCCTGCCGCAGCTCGCCGGGAACCGGACCCCGGCGCGCGATCTGGCTGGCCTTGGCAGATCCGCGGCACGCGGCATCGACGCCCTGCGCGTCGGGCGCTGGCCGCTGCTGTTCCTCGCCGCGCTCGCCGCCGTACACCTGTTTACGCACCGCGACGTCATGTGGCATTCGAGCATTTCGGCCCTGAGTTCGGTCAGTGCCGGCGAGTCGGCGGCTGACCAGGCCTTGCGCACCGACATCGCGGCCCCGGATTCGCGCTACATGGTCGTCGTCAGTGGCGCCGATCTGGATGGCGCGCTCGTGGCTGCCGAAAGGGCCGGGGAGAGGCTCGACCGCCTGGTCGCCAGCGGTGTCATCGGCGGCTACGACAGTCCGGCGCGTTTTCTGCCCAGCCTGGCGACCCAGAGGGCGCGTTGCGCCAGCCTGCCCGAGGCGGCGGAACTGCGTGCCCGCCTGCAGACGGCACAGGCCGGGTCGCCACTGGCGGCCGGCAAGCTCGGCGCCTTCATCGACGATGTCGCCAGCGCCAGGGAACGGTGCGCGCTGAGCCGCGAGTCGTTGGCCGGCACCAGTCTGGCGCTCGCTGTCGACGCGCTGTTGCTGCAGCGCGCCGAAGGCTGGAGCGCTCTGCTGCCGCTGCATCCGCCGGTTGGCGATAAACGCCCGGACATCGCCGGTGCGCCGGTGCGCGCCGCGCTGGCCGGGAGCGGCGCGCTGTTCATCGACATGAAAGGCGAACTCGACAAACTCTACAATGATTACCTGCACGAAGCGATGCTGCTCTCCCTGGCCGGATTCGCCGCCATCGTCGCCCTGCTGGCCGTCACCCTGCGCTCGGCGAAGCGGCTTGCCGGCGTTCTGCTGCCGCTACTGCTGGCGGTCGTCCTGGTGATTGCGGGCCTGAGCGTCGGCGAACAACGGCTCCATCTGTTGCACCTGATCGGTATGCTGCTGATCGTCGCCGTCGGCTCCAATTACGCGCTGTTCTTCGACCGCGCCAAGGTTCGCGGCGCGATCGAACCGGAAACGCTGGCGTCGATGCTGATCGCCAACCTGACGACGGCCATCGGCTTCGGCACCCTGGCGCTCTCCAAGGTCCCGGTGCTGCATGCGATCGGCGTCACCGTCGGACCGGGAGCGCTTCTCGCCCTGCTGCTGGCGGCCATTTTCGTTCCCCGGCCGGCGCCGCGATGAAGCCTGCCGCGCGGACAGGACGGTATACTCGCGCGGCCCGCAATCTGGCGGCTCAGGGGGTTTTCCCGAGGCATCGCGACCGGTCGTTCCCGGCGGCCAAGACCGGGCGGCGTGGCTGGTTTTGTGGGAGAATTTTGCCGATCGCGGACCTCTCGCCAACTGAACCCATGCCGCAGCCCTGGAAACCCTCGCCAGCCATTCAGATTTCGTTCGCCGCTCATGGCGCCGCCGCCGTTAGCCTGCTTGCCTTTCCCGGGTCGTGGCCGTGGGCGCTCGGCGCCGTCGCCGTAAACCAGTTGCTGCTTTCCGGCGCCGGCATGCTGCCGCGTTCCGCGCTCCTTGGCGCCAACCTGAACCGCTTGCCGGCGCTGGCGGCGGCGCGGCGCGAGATCGCGCTGACCATCGACGATGGGCCGGACCCCGAGGTGACCCCGCGTGTCCTCGACATTCTCGATGCGGCGGGAGCGCGGGCCAGCTTCTTCTGCATCGGCGCGCGCGCCCGGCAATACCCCCGCCTGTGTCGCGAGATTGTCGCGCGCGGCCATCGCGTCGAGAATCACGGTGACTCGCATTCCTGGCTGTTTGCCACCTTCGGCCGCACCCGGATGCGTGCCGACATCGCCGCCGCCCAGACCACGCTGAGCGATGTCACCGGCCAGGCGCCGCAGTTCTTCCGGCCGACGGCCGGCCTGCGCAATCCGCTGCTCGACCCGGTCCTGGCCAGTCTCGACCTGCGACTCGCCTCGTGGACACGCCGTCCCTACGATACGCGAGCCAGCGACGGGCGGCGGGTTCTCGAGCGCCTGACCGGTCGTCTCGGTCCCGGCGACATCCTGCTCCTGCACGACGGCAACGCCGGCCTGACCCCGGCCGGCGAGCCGCTCATCCTTGCCGTGCTGCCGCCGCTACTGGCTGCCGCCGCCGAAGCCCGTCTGTCGCCGGTCACGCTCGTGGCGGCCGGGCGATGACGACGCGCTTCCAGCATGACCTGGTCGACGCCGCCAGTCTCCCATTCCGTGGCGGTGGTCGTTTCGCCTACCACTATGCGCGCGGCAAACTGTCCTCGGACTGCATCTTCCGCGAAGTCCTGAAGCGTGGGATCTTTCCGCCGGAAGCCCGCTTTCTCGACCTCGGCTGCGGGCAGGGCAGCCTCTTCGCCTGGCTGCTGGCCGCCAGGAATTTCCATGCGCAAGGCCGCTGGCCGGGCGACTGGGCCATTCCGCCGAATCCACTCAGCCTGCGTGGCATCGAATTGATGGAGAAGGACGTCGGTCGCGCGGCGCGCGCGTTCGGGGCCAATCATCCGCTCGTCAGCATCCGCCAAGGCGACATGTGCGAGGTCGATTTTGGCGAGGCCGATGTCGTCACCATCCTGGATGCCCTTCACTACATCGACCACGCCCGGCAGGACGACCTGCTCGGGCGCATTCGCGCCGCGCTGCCCGGCGGCGGGCTGTTCCTCACCCGAGTCGGCGATGCCGGGGCAGGCCTGCCGTACCACATCTGCAACTGGCTCGATCATGCGGTCACCTTCGTCCGCGGCCATCGCCTGCCCAGGCTCCACGGCCGCCAGCTCGCGCAATGGATCGAACTGCTGAGGGCTCATGGCTTTGAGGTCGAGCCCATGCCGATGAGCCAAGGCAAGCCTTTTGCCAACATCATGCTTATCTCGCGGGTGCCGGCATGAGCCCGGAGCGGGTCGACCTGGTGCTGCTTGCCGTCGGCACCCTCGCGCTGATCTGGTTGTCGCGCAAGTCACTGCGCCACCCCGGTCGCCACGGCTTCTACCGTTTTTTTGTCTGGGAGGCGATCCTCGGCCTGATCGTGCTCAATCGCCAACCCTGGGGCGAACAGCCGACCTCGGTCCATCAGAGCATTTCCTGGGGTCTTATGCTGGTCAGCATCTACCTGGTCACTCGCAGCTATCGGGCACTGTGTCGCCATGGTGCGGCCAGCGAGGCACGTACCGATGGCACCCTGTACGCTTTCGAAAAGACGACGGCGCTGGTGACGTCCGGTATCTTCCGCCACATCCGCCACCCGATGTACGCCTCGTTGCTGGCGCTGATCTGGGGCGCCTATTTCCAGGCGCCATCCTGGCCGGGTACCGCGCTCGCCGGTTTCGCGTCGCTGTTGCTGGTACTGACCGCCCGTGCCGACGAGAACGAATGCCTGGCCTATTTCGGCGCTCCCTACGCCGCCTATATGCGACGAACCCGCCGCTTCATACCTTACCTCTTCTGATGTTCAGGCGAGCCAGGGCGGCCGTGTTGCTGCTGCCGGTTGCAATTCTCGCCGGCTGTGCGGGCACAGGCGAGCAGGCTCCGGCTGCCCGCCTGCCGCCCGATCTCGCGCAGCCGCTCGCCGGCGGTGTGGCGCCGGCCCGCCCGCAAGCACCCCCGACCGAAGGTGAGATCCGCGCCATGGTCACCCGGCTGATTCCGGCCACCACCAGGGACCGCGGCGGCTGGGCCGACGACCTGTATAGCGCCTTCGGCAGCCTCGGCCTGCCGCACGCGCCGCAGGTCTATTGCGCCGCCATCGCCATCATCGAGCAGGAATCGAGCTTTCAGGCCGACCCGGTGGTTCCCAACCTGCCCGACATCGTCTGGCGCGAACTGGAACAGCGCGGGGGGAAATACGGCATTCCCAGACTGCTGATATCCGCGGCGATGCTGAAGACCTCTCCGGACGGTCGCAGCTACAGCCAGCGCATCGCCATGCTCAAGACCGAGAAGCAGCTCAATGCGCTGTTCGAGGACATGATTGCCGAACTGCCCGCCGGCAAGACGCTGTTCGCCGACTACAACCCGGTGCGCACGGGCGGCCCGATGCAGGTCAGCATTGCCTTCGCGGAGGAATTTGCCCGCGAAAGGGCCTATCCGTATCCAGTCAACCGCGGAATCCGCGACGAAGTATTCACCCGCCGCGGCGGCCTCTACTTCGGCAGCGCCATCCTGCTCGACTACCCGGCGCCGTACGACGATGTCGTCTACCGCTTCGCCGACTTCAATGCCGGGCGCTACAGCAGCCGCAATGCCGCCTTTCAGGCTGCGCTCGTTAGAGTCGGCGGCAAGCCGATGGCGCTCGACGGCGACCTGCTGCGCTACAAGGGTGGCAAGCCGCTGGAGCAGCCGAGCGAGGTCGAGGCCGCATTGCAGGCGTTGTCCGGCAAGCTGCGCCTGAGTCCGCGCGAAATCCGCCGTGACCTGCTGCTCGAAAAGAGCGCCGCCTTCGGCCAGAGCCCGCTGTATTTGCGCCTTTTCGCCGTGGCCGACCAGGCCGCGGGCAGCAAGCTGCCGCGTCAGGCCATGCCGCAGATCGATCTGAAGAGTCCCAAGATCACCCGCAAACTGACCACCGAATGGTTTGCCCGGCGCGTCGAAGGGCGTTATCGCAATTGCCTGGCACGCGCCGGCAGCGGCTGACGATGCGCCAATCCGTGCGGTTAAAATAGTCTTTTGACGAATTCGAGGCCCGCCGTGACCCCGTTGCTGATTTCCTGTTACACCGCCACCACCTGTCTCGGCCATGGTCGCGATGCGCTGCTGGCCGGGCTGCGCGAAGGGCGGAGCGGCCTCACGCCCTGCGCTTTCGAGACGGTGAAGCTGGAAACCTGGATTGGTGAGGTTGCCGCGGTCGACGCCGAAAAACTGGCCGATTCCCTCGCCCGTTACGACTGCCGCAACAACCGCCTGGCGCGGCTTGGGCTTGAAGCCGACGGTTTCGCCGACGAGGTCCGCGCGGCAATCGTCCGTTACGGCAGAACCCGTGTCGGCGTCTTTCTCGGCACCAGCACCGCCGGCATCCTGCAGACCGAGCTGGCCTATCGCCGGCGCAATCCGGATACCGGCGCCTTGCCCGATGATTTCTTCTACCGCACGACCCACAACTCGTTTTCGCTGGCCGAATTCGTGCGCGAGTATTTCGGGCTGGAAGGGCTGGCAATGGTTGTTTCCACCGCCTGTTCCTCGAGCGCCAAGGTGTTCGCCGTTGCCGTCCGCCAACTGGCCTGCGGCACCATCGACGCGGCGCTCGTCGGCGGCGTCGATTCCTTGTGCCTGACGACGCTCTACGGCTTCGCCTCGCTGCAACTTACTTCAACGACACCGTGCCGTCCCTGCGATGCGGCCCGCGATGGCATTTCGATTGGCGAGGGCGCGGCCTTCGCGCTGCTCGAACGGGCGCCGGAAGCGCCGGCAGCCGGGACGCTGCTCCTGCTTGGCGCCGGCGAGTCGAGCGACGCTTATCACATGTCGTCACCTCACCCAGAAGGCCTCGGTGCCCGCATGGCGATGGCGGCAGCCCTGCGTTCGGCCGGGCTGAACCCGGAGGACATCGACTACATCAATCTACATGGTACGGCCACGCCTGCCAACGACGCTGCCGAAGGCAAGGCGGTCAACGCGCTGTTCGGCCATCGCGTACCGTGCAGTTCGACCAAGGGCGCCACCGGGCATACCCTGGGCGCCGCCGGCGCCGTCGAAGCCGTCGTCTGCGCGCTGGCCCTGAGCAACGACCTGCTGCCCGGGTGCACGAATACCGAAACGCCCGACCCGGACATCCCTCTCGCCTGTTTTCTGAAATCCCGGCCCGGCAGGTTGCGCCATGCGTTAAGCAATTCCTTCGGCTTTGGCGGCAGCAACTGCAGCCTGATTCTCGGAGTCACGCGATGACGCCAACGCCGCTCGCCGCCTGGATCGAAGGCATCGGCTTTCTCGCCCCCGGTCTTGCGGACTGGCCGTCGGCCCGAGCGGTGCTGCGTGGCGAACAGCGCTACTCACCGGCCCCCTCGGCGCTCCCGCCGCCCGCCATCCTGCCGCCAGCGGAGCGCCGGCGGGCCAGCCGCATCGTCAGACTCACCCTTGCCATCGGGCTGGAAGCCGCCGCCCACGCCGGAGCCGATGCCAGCACGCTGGCGACTGTGTTTGCCTCTTCCGGCGCCGACGGCCATAATTGCCACGCCCTGTGCGAGCAACTGGCCAGTGATGACCGCCAGGTTTCGCCTACCCGCTTCCACAATTCCGTGCACAATGCCGCTGCCGGCTACTGGGGCATCGCCACCGGGTCCATGGCGCCGTGCCAGGTCCTCTGCGCCTTCGACGCCAGCTTCGGCGCCGGTCTGCTCGACGCGCTCGGCCAGGTGGTTGTGGACGGGCAGCCAACACTGCTGATCGCCTACGACAGCGAATATCCGGAGCCGCTGCATGGCAAACGTAAGATATCCGATTGCGGCGGCGTCGCGCTGCTGCTGACGCCGGCAAGAACCCGACGCTCGCTGGTGCGGATTACCGTGACGGCGACCACCGAGCCTGCTCAAGCCCTCGCTGATGCCGAGCTCGAAGGCCTGCGCCAGAACATTCCGGCAATGCGCAGCCTGCCCTTGCTGGCGAATCTGGCCCGGGGCGAGCCGGGGCAGGTCCGTCTCGACTACCTGGCGCCCATGCAACTGAACGTCACTCTCCAGCAATGCTAGACCGCGCCGCCATCGCCGCCCGTATCCCGCACCAGGGCGACATGTGCCTGCTCGCTGCCGTGGTCGACTGGTCGCGGGACCTCATTTCGTGCCGCGCCGTCAGCCATGCCGATCCGGCCAACCCGTTGCGCGCCGAAGGACGTCTTGGTGCCGCCATCGGCATCGAATATGCCGCCCAGGCAATGGCGCTGCATGGCTCGTTGCTGGCGAGGGACGATGGGCCGCGCCAGGGCTACCTGACCAGCGTGCGCAGCGTCCACCTGCATGTCGCGCGTCTTGACGACCTGCCGGGCGAACTCGATGTTCGGGCCGAACGTCTTTCCGGCGACGCCGACCACATCCTCTACCGGTTCTCGGTCAGTCACGCCGGGGATTGCCTGGTCGAGGGTCGCGCCGCCGTCGTGCTTGACACTGGCTCGCCACGGGAAGCGCGGTCGTGAGGCGGGCGCTCGTCACCGGCGGCAGTGGTGGCATCGGCGCCGCGATCTGCCGGCGCCTCGCCGCGTCCGGTCATCACGTCGTCGTCCATGGCAATCGTGGCCGTGACAAGGCCGACGCGGTCGTCGGTGAAATCCTCGCCACCGGCGGCAGCGCCGAAAGTATTGCCTTCGATGTCACCGACCGCGCCGGCACAGCCGTCGCACTGGAGAGATTGCTCGAAAGCGGTGCCATCCAGGTTCTGGTCAACAATGCCGGCATCCACGCCGATGTGGTTTTCCCCGGCATGTCGGGCGAGCAATGGGACAGCGTAATCGCTGTCTCGCTGAACGGCTTTTTCAACGTCACGCAGCCGTTGACCCTGCCGATGATCCGCACACGCTGGGGACGCATCATCACCATCTCGTCGGTCGCCGGCATCACCGGCAATCGCGGCCAGGTCAATTATTCGGCGGCCAAGGGTGCGCTGCATGCCGCGAGCAAAGCGCTGGCACTCGAACTGGCCAGCCGCGGCATCACGGTCAACGCCGTTGCCCCAGGGATCATCGCCAGCGCCATGAGCGAAGGCAGCTTCGACGCCGAGGCGATCAAGAACCTGGTGCCGATGAAACGTGCCGGCAAGCCGGAAGAGGTCGCCAATCTCGTCGCTTTTCTGGCGTCGGATCAGGCGGCGTACATCTCGGGGCAGGTCATCTCGATCAACGGTGGGATGATCTGATTGTTCTCCCGGGCAGCGGAAGCGTTTCCTCTTGCATGAACCGGCGCGATGCCGGTTGATCGACAACAGACCAAGCGGAGGGGAATTCGCAATGCCCAATTTCAGTCCGCGTCTGACGCAACCGGCACAGCCTGACACGAATCCCTGGTCGCCGCTCCTGCATTAGTTCCAGAACCCGCTTTCCGCCTGGCAGGCGGTTCAAGTGCCGCTGTCCGGCGACGTGAACCAGGCGATCAATCCCTGGTCCTGGACATTCGGTTCGGCGAGCAGTCAGGTTGGGATGGTCAACATCAACCTTGGCCGCAGCAGCGACCCCGAGCTGGAACAGGAGGTCCTCGATACGAACGAACGCGATGTGCTCACTGCATTGCGCTTCCGGCTCGAGGAGATTGCCCAGATCAAGACGCGGTATCGTTCCGATTCCAAACTGGCGACGAAAGCGAAAGCGAAACCGCAACATCGACACCGGGCGAGGGGATACCGGCGCCGGTGTCGCCCCGAAACTCGGTCCGCCATGCAACTACTGTTATGCTTCGCCCGTGGCCACCTGGCGCCGGCTGAGCGGGCGCTCGTCAAGCTTCCGCAGGCCGGTCACGGCGTTGCCCAACACACTGGAGATCGATGATGCACACACACGACCTTTCGGCCTGGAAACACAACCACGTATTCGACAAGGGCAATCCGGCCGCCGAGAAGGGCACGCGTCTGGTGATGTGGATCACCCTGGTGATGATGGTGATCGAGATCGTTGCCGGCTACGTGTTCAATTCGATGGCGCTTCTGGCGGATGGTTGGCACATGAGTTCGCACGCCCTCGCCATCGGCCTCTCGGCATTCGCCTATGCCGCTGCCCGCCGCTACGCAAGTGATCCGCGCTTTGCATTCGGCACCTGGAAGATCGAGATTCTCGCGGGCTATTCCAGTGCGATTTTCCTGGTCGGCGTGGCGGGGTCGATGCTCTTCCAATCGGTCGAACGGATTCTCTCGCCGGAACCGATCCACTATGCCGAGGCGCTGGTCGTTGCTGTGAGCGGCCTCGTGGTCAACATCGTTTGCGCGATGATCCTCGGGAAGGCGCACGATCACCATGACCATGGACACGATCATCACGCGGGCCATGACCATCATCACGGCGATTTGAACCTGAAGTCGGCCTACGTCCACGTCGTCACCGATGCAGCGACCTCGGTCCTGGCCATTGCCGCACTTGCCGGCGGCTGGGTGTACGGCTGGTCGTGGCTCGATCCGGTCATGGGCATCGTCGGCGCCATTCTCGTCGGTGTGTGGGCGAAAAACCTGATGATCGACACCGGCAAGGTGCTGCTCGACCGCGAAATGGACCATCCCGTGGTCTCCGAGATTCGCGAAGTGGTCGAATCCGGGCCGGAGATCAGCGGGACGCGCTGTACCGACCTGCACGTCTGGCGCGTCGGCACGGGAACCTACGCCTGCGCGATCAGCCTCGTCACCCACGATCCGGCGCTGACGGCGGCGCGCGTTCGCGCGCAATTGGCGGTCCATGAGGAAATCGTGCACGTGACGGTGGAGATTCACCAGTGCGCCTGAGTGGCTTCTCAAGGCCGATAGGAAGCGCCTGATCAACGAATCGGATGTCACGTTTCCCTGTCTGCCCGACGACGCGGCCAGGGAATCGGTGGTGCTGGTCGCCGACGGCCTTGTCGCGGTCGACAAACAAATTGCGGCCAATTCCATCACCGGCTATTCGGGCGGCGGCAAATCGATGATCACCCACTACGAAAGCCCGGCCCGCATCGATGCGCCGCGCCCCTCCGCGCTCGGCCTCGCCCACAACCATCTGCCGGAAATGCAGGCCTACACCGGGTTGACCACAGCACCCATCTTTCAGCCCATCGTTGGCCCCTTCTACAAGGGCCTGGCCGTCACCGCCTATCTGCACCCACGGCAATTCACCCGCAAGGGCGCCTCGGGCGCCGTCGTGCGGGCGATGAAGGTCCATCTCGGGGTCGAGGAGAGCAGCAGGCGGGTGTGAGCGCCGTTTCCGCCGACCCCTGTTTTGCGCAAGTTGCACGATACGCTCAGCCTGGCCCAGCCAGCCTTGGAGAAGCAGTGCAAAACAGATGAGCGACGCACTCTCTGCCTCCTCGTTCGTGAGCGGGTATGTTCAAAAGGTCTCGGTCTTTCCTGGAACCCGAGGGGTCTGAGCAGCATCTCAGCTTGTTGCACTTCAGGCTTGAAACGGCCTACCATAAACCCGGAGCGGGCATCCTGTCGATCACGCGCGCCGCCAGCCCGTCTCGAGGAAGGCCGGCGCATGAAAAGAGAATGGAAAGGTCATCCCATGCCTACTCGCACAATCAGCAACCGTACCTTCGACGCCCGGCCGGACCGCATCGACCTGCGCGACCGGGCTTACCTGCCGAAGCTGCTCAGCTTGCCGCCAGTGTGGCCGGCCGCCGAACAGATCAGGAACTATCTTCCGGCTTATGCCAAGACGCTGATTCTCGACCAGGGGCAGGAAGGCGCGTGCACCGGCTTCGGCCTGGCGGCCGTGATCAATTACCTTCAGTTCAGGAACAACGGCTATCAGGTTCAGGGTGTGAAGCCGGTGAGCCCGCGCATGCTCTATCACATGGCGAAGCTGTACGACGAGTGGGCCGGCGAGGATTACGAGGGATCGAGCAACCGCGGGGCGATGAAGGGTTGGCATCGGCATGGCGTGTGCACCGAGGACCTGTGGCCCTACCGCAACAAGAAAAGCAAGGTTGCCTTCATTTCGCCCGCTGGCGGTTGGGAACAGGATGCCAGTGAGCGGCCGCTAGGGGCCTATTACCGCGTTGACAAGCGAAGCATCAGCGACATGCAGTCAGCGATTTGCGAAGTTGGCGCGATCTACTGTTCGGCCGATGTGCACAAGGGCTGGTTCATGAAGAAAACAGCCAGTCTGACGATCATCAAGCGCGACCCGACCAGGGCCGGCGGCCATGCCTTCGCCATCGTCGGCTACAACGGGGATGGCTTCATTGTGCAGAACTCTTGGGGCCCGGACTGGGGCTACCATGGCTTCGCCATCCTCGGCTACGAAGATTGGGTCGCCAGCGGCAGCGATGCGTGGGTTGCCGTTTTCGGGGCACCGATGCGCGTCGCTGCCGGATCAGCCGCCTTCAGCAACCGTGGCCTGCAGGAGGTGGCGCTGCCGGCCGGTTCGTCAGGCAGTGCCAGGAGTTTTGCCTACAAGAACGACAAGGTCCGCCCGCTGTGCGAAAGCGATGCCTACCTGCAGACCATCGTCCTGGGCAACAACGGGGTACCGATCAATCGCATTGTCATCGCCGAGAACGCCGAACGGGCGGTCGAACAAGTGTGTTTTGCGCGGCCGAAGGAGTGGTTCGCGGCCCTGCCGGCAGACCAGCCACGCAAGCTCGCCGTTTATGTGCATGGCGGGCTCAACAATGAGGAGGACTCGCTGGGGCGCATCCGCATCATGGCTCCCTATTTCCAGGAGAACGGTATCTATCCGCTGTTCATCACCTGGAAGACTGGCGCCCTGGAGAGCATCGGCGGCATTCTCGAAGACTCGTTACCGGATATTTTCAAATCGTTGCCGTCGCAACGCGACGCCGGGATTGTCGACAAGCTCGCGGAAGCTCTCGGCGAAGCGCGCGACCGGACGATCGAGGCCGCCAGCGAGAAGATCCTGGTCCGGCCGCTGTGGTCGCAAATGAAACAGAACGCAGCCGCCGCGGCGCAGAGCGGGGCCGGACTGTCCATGCTGGCCACGCATCTGCTCGCCCTGAAAAAGCAATTTCCGAATCTGGAAATCCACCTGGCTGGCCATTCAGCCGGCTCTATCGTCCTCGGATACCTTTTCGGACTTTTCGACAAGAAACTGACGGCCGCCAGCCTGTCCCTGTTCGCTCCCGCCTGCACGCTCGATTTTGCCGTTCGCCAGTACGGCGCGGCGATCAGCGACGGCAAGCTGAAGCCCGACACCGTTCACGTTGACATCATGAACGACGAGCGGGAACTTGCCGACTCTGTCGGCCCCTACGGCAAGTCCCTGCTTTACCTGGTCAGCCGTGCCCTCGAATCACGCCGCAAGGCGCCGATGCTGGGCATGGAATGGTCGTGGAAGACGCAGGGAATGCCGCAAGACCAGTGGTCGGCCGACGAGGATTCCAGGAAGGCGCTCGAATCCTGGCCTGTGCTGGCAACCAACATGAGCCTGCGTCTGCATGACAAGAAGCGTGAATACGTATCGACAGGGGCCGGAAAGATCAAGCTTGCACACGGATCCTTCGACAACGATATCGACGTCGTCGCCCAAATGCTGGAACGCATGCGCGGCGGACCGCTGCTCGCCAAGGTGGAAAACCTGGCTTATTGAGAATGCACTTGGCTGATAGGAGGCGGCTTGCAGTCAGTGCCAGGGCCGAAGCATCGGCGGCAGCGTCGCCGGTGCCTCAGCGGATGTCGGTCGCGGTGAGCCGCTTTGTACGCTGCTATGCGTTTTTGGCAACAGGGTTGCAGAGCGGTGGCGGGCAGTATCAAACGTTTGAGGTGCAGTAGCGTGATCCGTCTTGTGGGCCGGGATCCGCGCCAGCCAACGCATCGCCAACCCCGGCTGCCACGCCTCCGCCTTCGTCATCGCCCCCAAGCACCTGCCGGAAATGGCCACCGACGCGGGGTTGACCGTAGCGCCGCTTGGAGTGATGCCCTTCAGCGCACGAGAATGCCCGCGACGCGGCTGGCGAAGCGGCGCACCTGGCTGGCGCTCGGTACACTCCCGAAAGTAGCGAGGTGCTCTTTCCAGGCTTTGTGCAAAGCAGCCGATCGTGCCGCGGCTGACGGGTCAGTCGGCGCGCCGCCGCTGGCATCTTTGTAACCCTCCTCAAAGTCCCTTCGCACCAGCCACGCTTCGACCTCCGCGGTTGGTGCCCGGCCTTCTTGCTCGGCCGACAAGAGGGCGTTTTCGAGTTCGCCCAACGATGCCGGGTCGAGGTGATGCATCGCGGCCAGCGCGACCAGCGATTCATCGCGCGCGGCATCCGACGTGTTTCCCTGCGTTTCGTAAGCGGCAAACAGGCGTGCCCGGTTGTAGAAGCGCTTGATGTGGCGCGGCGTCGGATCGTAACTGACGACCACCGGATTCCAGATCTTCAGTGCCCGCATGAAGCGGTCGGAATCCTCGGCGCGCAGGGCGCCGCCGAGCGCGAGCACGACCTTGTCGCGATGGCGTCGCAGCCAGCTCAAGAGCAAGCCGGCGAGTGCCAGCAGCGCCGTCGCGCCCAGCCAGCCGAAGGGAGAGACGGTGGGCGGCGTCGGCATGAGACCGATGGCTATCGGCTGACTGTCTCGCTCGGGTTTGAGCTTGGGGTCGGCACTCGCGGCGTCCGGTTGTTTCTGCTGAGCGACCTCGCTGACGACGGAAGGCAGCGCCGCGAGAACCTGCAATGCCTTTGCTTTGCCGCCGTGCGGCAGCCGCTCACCCTGGATGAAGACCAGGGCCAAAACTGCCACGGCGCCCGCGACCAGCATGCCGCGGCCCGCGAAATGCCAAGCTTGCGAACGTACTACGTCGGCTGGCCCTGCGGTCGCCTCGGCTCCCGCCAGACCCTCCAGCAACGCACGGTTCTGTGGCACCGGCAGCTCGATGTGCACCAGCTTGCGCAGGTACGCGGTGGCATAGGCATCATGTTCAGTGCGATCCTCGTCCTCAACCGGCGACTTGACGCAGCGCTTTACCCGTTCCATCGCCGCACCGATCACCACAAAGCACTTGCCGACGTCGACCAGGTAGTTGGTCAGCTCGAGCATGCCATTCACGGTCGCCGGCGTGCAGCGATCGAGATCGTCGATAAAGATCACCAGCCTGCCGCCCAGCGCGTCGCACAGCAGGCTGAATTCCGCGCGGTAGCGCTCGATCGTGCCGTTCGCTTCCTTGTCACCGTCGGCGTCTTTCGTGGACGCTGCCAGCCAGGCACGCAGCGGCGCGGCCAATTGCACCCCATAGACCGTAATTCCCTTGGCGAACAGCAGCAGCAGGAAGCCCGCCAGCCCGCCGACCAGGAAATTCTCGAACCACGGAAAGACCGGTGGTGGCGGCAGCGTCTCGGCAGCGGCGAGGATAGCCTTCTTCTCGCTTGGCCAGAGCTTGCTTCGGTCGGCGAAGGCGTTCGCATCGAGCGTTGCGATCAGTTCCTCGCCACTTGCGAAAACGCAGCGCTGGCCGGCGCCCACCGCGGACGCGTGCTGCACGCCGCAGTGGCTGTCGTCACCGCTTTCCTCCCATTGCAGGCGGGATTGCAAGTAGCAATAGAGCGCCGGGCGAATCGGCTCGGCCTTGTGTAGCGTGGACCAACTGCGAGGGTCGCAGTGGTCGCGTGGGGATGCGGCAGTTGCCGTGGTGGCGGCGTGCGCGGCGCTCGCTGACTCGGGCGCGCTCTTCGCCGGTGCCGAGGCAGCGCTCGCCACGGACTTGGCGAAGGGGTCAAGCTTGGCCAGGCTGGCGCCGGTAATTACCGTCCGGCGCTCCTGCAGCACATGATGCGCGACGTTGAGTTGCAGGCGATCGCGCGCGCTGCGCCAACCGTCGGCCAGCAGGTCGCCGGCGAGCAGCGCGGCGAGCAGCGCCGTCGCGACGGCAACCGACCGGTAGAAACCGCCTCGCCCCCAGATCAGGCGTGATCGCACGCGCAGCGCGCTGACCGGCTGGCGCCACCAGCGCGGCACCGCCTGTTTGCGCACGGCCTCGAACAAGGCGGTGAGCTGGCGCCCCTCCTGCTGGTGGTGCCAGGCGTTGAACCATGCGGTGCGGAAGCCGGCGTGCTCGAGTTCGGTCTGCAACATGCGCATGACCGAACTCTTGCCGTTGCCCCATTCGCCGGTCACGGCGATTGTCACGCGCGGCTCGGTGTCGCGATTGCGGATGAACGACGACAGCGCCTCGACCGCCGGACGCACCCCCAGCCGGTCGAAAAGCTTGTCGGCCACCGGCTGGTCGGATCGCAGCAGGGTTGCCGCGCCATCTGCCAACGGCGGGCCAGTGTCGGCAGCGCTCCCCGGCTGCGCGATTTCGACCAGGCCAAGCAGCACGAACAGGGTGAACGCCAGCAGCGCGAGGGTCGCGAAGTACCATGGCGCCCAGTAACGCTGGTAGGGAGCGGAGGCCGACCACAGCCTGCCGCCGTCGCCGGTGGCGAGGACCGTCCCGAACCCGCCGACCGCCCAGCCGCGCTGGCCGTCAGCGGTGGACTGCGCGCTGCTGAGCCAGGCCTCGGTGCCGCTGGTCTGCGGGGTCCACGCCTTGCCGCCGTTGCCGGTGGTGAGAATCGTCCCGCCCGAGCCGACCGCCCAGCCGCGCTGGCCGTCAGCGGTGAACTGCACGCTGAAGAGTAATTCCCAGGTGCCGCTGGTCTGCGGCGTCCACACGTTGCCGCCGTCGCCGGTGGCGAGGATCGTCCCGTCCGTACCGACGGCCCAGCCGCGCTGGCCGTCAGCGGCGAAGTGCACGCTGTTGAGCTGGGCACCAGTGCCGCTGGTCTGCGGCGTCCACACGTTGCCGCCGTCGCCGGTGGCGAGGATTGTCCCGTCCGTACCGACGGCCCAGCCGCGCTGGCCGTCAGCGGCGAAGTGCACGCTGATGAGCGCGGCCTGGGTGCCGCTGGTCTGCGGGGTCCACTTGTTGCCGCCGTCACCGGTGGCGAGGATCGTCCCGTTCCAGCCGACCGCCCAGCCGCGCTGGCCGTCAGCGGTGAAGTGCACGTGGTTGAGATAATCCTGGGTGCCGCTGGTCTGCGGGGTCCACTTGTTGCCGCCGTCGCCGGTGGCGAGGATCGTCCCGTTCCAGCCGACCGCCCAGCCGCGCTGGCCGTCAGCGGTGAAGTGCACGCTGTAGAGATCACCCTGGGTGCCGCTGGTCTGCGGGGTCCACTTGTTGCCGCCGTCGCCGGTGGCGAGGATCGTCCCGTTCGAGCCGACCGCCCAGCCGCGCTGGCCGTCAGCGGTGAAGTGCACGCTATTGAGCGTGGCCTGGGTGCCGCTGGTCTGCGGGGTCCACTTGTTGCCGCCGTCGCCGGTGGCGAGGATCGTCCCGTTCGAGCCGACCGCCCAGCCGCGCTGGCCGCCAGCGGTGAAGTGCACGCTACTGAGCGTGGCCTGGGTGCCGCTGGTCTGCGGGGTCCACTTGTTGCCGCCGTCGCCGGTGGCGAGGATCGTCCCGTTCGAGCCGACCGCCCAGCCGCGCTGGCCGTCAGCGGTGAAGTGCACGCTACTGAGCGTGGCCTGGGTGCCGCTGGTCTGCGGGGTCCACTTGTTGCCGCCGTCGCCGGTGGCGAGGATCGTCCCGTCCATGCCGACCGCCCAGCCGCGCTGGCCGTCAGCGGTGAAGTGCACGCTGTGGAGCCAGGCCTGGGTGCCGCTGGTCTGCGGCGTCCATGCGTTGCCGCCATCGCTGGTGGCGAGGATCGTCCCGTCCATGCCGACCGCCCAGCCGCGCTGGCCGTCAGCGGTGAAGTGCACGCTGTTGAGCCAGGCCCCGGTGCCGCTGGTCTGCGGCGTCCATGCGTTGCCGCCATCGCTGGTGGCGAGGATCGTCCCGTCCATGCCGACCGCCCAGCCGCGCTGGCCGTCAGCGGTGAAGTGCACGCTGGTGAACAAGTTTCGGGTGCCACTGGTCTGCGGCGTCCACGAGTTGCCACCGTCGCGGGTGGCGAGGATTGTTCCGTTCTCGCCAACCGCCCAGCCCAGACGCTCGGTAGCGAAGAACACCGCGTTCAGGTCGGCGTGGTCGGGACCCGGCCCGGTCGGCGCCGGCACTGCTTCCGGCGCCTTGGCATCGGTCTTCGCGACCACGGCGCCCGGCGCGGCAGGGATTGGCGTGATTTTATTCGCGAGCGGCTTCGCCGGCGCCGGTGCGGCCTTGGGACTGCTGTCCGGTATGCCCCCGGGATTGACGACCTGTGCCGCCGGATTGGCTGCCACCTCCGACAGCGGTGGCGCATTCAGCTTCTGCTGCGCGGCAAGGTTGGGCGCTGCCTGTTGTTTCGGATCCGGCTGTTCTCCGGCCAGCGCTTCGGAAAACGGCGACCAGGCGCCGGCTCTCGCCTGCCGGCCACCGTCCGCCGCGTGCGCCACGGCAGCGGGCCGCTGTTGCACCCAGTTGCTGCCACCATCCGCGCTGTGCAGGACAAGACCGCCATCGCCGACGGCCCAGACATTTTGCGTGTTCGGCAGAACGAAGACGGCCGACAAACTGCCGACGACGACACGGCGCTTGAAGGCGTTGCGCTCGAGCGGATACGCCCACCAGTCTGCCTTGCCGATGTCCCAGTCGGCGACAGGCCGAAACATGTCCGGGTGCGGCGCCTGGCGTTGCGCGAGAAAAGTGGCGACGGCCAGCAGAGTGATGACCAGGGTGATCAGCGCCCAGCGCAGCCAGCCCGGCATTCGCAAACGGCTTCGGGGTTCCTGCACCCGGCGGTCGGGCTGGAGCGAAGGCGGGTCCTCGCGAACTTGCGGCGCTTGTTCCTTGCGTGCCGGCGGAATGCTCAAGCTTGCCTCCGAGAGTAAGGCTGCTGCGGAAAGTATCTCTGGCCGTAGCCGCCGCGGTCAAGCACGGCTGGCCTGCCGGGATGATACGCCCGGACGATATTCCCTGGAGAAGGAATAACAGGGAATCCGCAGTGCCGGCATTTTCCGGTTTCTATGGGCTTCTTGAAGTGGGGGCCAGATTGCTTTCCATGGCACCACGCGCTGAGGCTGGCGGTGGCGGTGTCAACTGCGGTTTTCCGTCCGGCCTGGAGAAGACCGGCGCGGACGTCAGTCAGCGGCCAAGACCGGCGATGCAGATCAGAGGTCGCGGGTGACTCGAATGCGATACCAGGAGGTCCTTCGGCACCGTCCCGGGCGTCACTGAACGCGACTGATTCGCGCTGTGCTAATCTGGACTATCGGTTTGCCTGCCAGGATGGCGGGCAGATCAAGCAAGCGTGATTCACGAGCTGCCGAATTCTGATCAAGGAGATCTGTTGTTCATGACGAAAAAAGCACATAAACGACCAACCCATGCGAAAAAGGCCGCGAAGGGGATCACGGCAAGGAGCCACGCGAGGAGATCGGGGAAAGGTCCGAGCATACCGGACCTGACCGATGCGCTGGCCGCTGTCATGGCAAATTTGAAGGCAGCGCAGATTTCCAGGCTGCTGGGCGCTGCGGTTCCGGGGGGCCTTCCTGACGAGGCCGAAGTCTGTCAGACCGCAGCCGGGAAGAAGAAAGTCGGGAAGGCGCGGAAGGAAGCCCAGAGGAAAGCCCGGAAGGCCAGGAAGCAGGTAGAGAAAAAAGCAAGGCGAGCGAAGAAGCGAGCAATGAAGGAAGGCAAGCAGGCGAGCCCCACTGGCGAAGCCGATCCGAAAATTAACGATTCCGGAACCTGACTGCCCGCCGCGGCCTGATGTCGGGAGCGCGCTGCCTCGCTTGATGGCAATCCCAGGCGAAGCGAACGGTTGCCCCAAGCCTCACGCTGCCGGCCGCCGTCGGAGATGCACAAGCAACACCATCGGGATGGCACGGGCCGATCGCATCGACAGTGGCCGACCGGGGAAAGCCGGAGATTCGATTGCTACGAGCATCGTTGCGGTCGGCCATGCGGCTGCAGCGGAACGCGGGTACCGCCTGGCGTGGATGCAGCGTTGTACATAAAAAGAGCGGCCCGCAGGCCGCTCCCTTTCTGCCAAATCGCCGTGTCAGTTCTACTTCTCGGCAGCGGGCTTGACGGCGGTAGCGGCAGGCTTGGCGGCAGCAGCAGGCTTGGCGGCAGCAGCGGGCTTGGCGGCAGCAGCAGGCTTGGCGGCAGCAGCAGGCTTGGCGGCGGCAGCTTTTTCCGGCTGGGCTTTCTTGCCCACCAGGACGGCCTTCAAGGTGGCTCCTCCTGAGAGCTTGGAAAACTTGGCCGCTGCCTTCTTGATCTTTTCACCGCTAGCAAGTTCACTGCCTTCGCGGGCCACACGCATGACCGACTTGAAGGTATCAAAGCCGATCAGCGCGACGGACTCGCCCTTGGTAATCGCTGCGGTGATGATGTCGACCAGACCATCGATTGCGCTTGCGGCTTGGGCCTTTGACAGTTCCGCGCGCGCGGATAGCGCCTCAATCAGTTCGTCTTTGTTCATTGGTACTCCTCCTCTTGTGGTTGAAAGCGCGATTCTGCCATTTATATGCGGGTAGCTACAACAGATTCATTGAATCGATCGAGTTGGCTGGAAGCGGGACGCTCACGCTGGCAGCCCGACCGGCAGACTCGCGTCGCTACCGGGATCAGTCATGAGCCCAGTGTCCCGGCAGACGGCGGAGGTGGACTATGATCAATACTTGGGGCAACTTCTTGAACCAAAAGTGATAACCGGCAATCAAAGGGTCTTGTAGCGCTACGAGCCGGGTATGGTCAGGTGGCAAGTGCATCGGATTCTCCCGGTCAATTTGAATTGCCAATACATGAGAGGCCCACCATGAACTCCACCCCCACCTTCCGTCATTGTCTGCCCGGCATGGTCGCGGCCGCGACCCTTGCCTTGTCCGCGTTTTCAATGTCCGCGACAGCCGATGAGCTGCTTTTCAAATTGTCGGGGGACGCGGAAGTGCCGCCGGTTGCCACGACGGCCTCGGGCACCGGCGCGATCAACATCAATCCGGACATGACCGTCAGCGGGAAGGTCACGACCTCCGCGGTTGCAGCCACGATGGCGCATATCCACGTTGGTAAGGCCGGGGCCAATGGAGCGGTCGTCGTCACCCTGGCGAAGAGCGGCGATAACGTCTGGCTGGTGCCGGACGGGACCAGGTTGAGCGAAGCCGCGTATCAATCCTACAAGGCCGGCGAACTCTACGTGAATGTTCACACCGCTGAACACAAGGCTGGCGAGATTCGCGGCCAATTGAATCCACCGAACGCGTCGGCCTACTGAAGAACAAGGAACGAGGGCAGGGTGCCGCCCGGGTCAACCCTTGACGTGCAGTCCGCACTCCTTGGACTCAGGTGATTCCCACCACCAGCGGCCGGCGCGGATATCCTCGCCGGGAGAGAGGGCGCGGGTGCATGGCGCGCAGCCGATGCTGGGGTAGAACTTGTCGTGCAGCGCGTTGTAGGGCACGACGTTCTGCCTGATGTAGGTCCAGACTTCCTTCTCGGTCCACCCGGCGAGCGGGTTGAACTTCTCGAGGCCATTGCCCGCGTCGTATTCGCGCAGCGGCAGGGCGTCGCGCGTGGCGGCCTGCTGGGCGCGCAGGCCGGTTATCCAGGCGCGCTTTCCGGCCAGCGCGCGGCGCAGCGGCTCGACCTTGCGGATGGCGCAGCAGGCCTTGCGCAGCGTGACCGAATCGCGGAAGGCGTTGATGCCCTGGTTGCGTACGTAGGTTTCGACATCGTCGGCGCGGGGAAAGAATATCGTGAGCTTGTGCCCGTAGCGTTTCTCGACGGCGCCCATCAGCTCATGGGTTTCGGCGGGCAGGCGGCCGGTATCGAGGCTGAAGATGCTGATCGGCAGTTGCGACTTGAGAATCAGGTCAGTCAGCACCATGTCTTCGGCGCCCAGGCTGCTGGCAAAGGTTGCCGGCGCGAAGTCGCGGGCGATGTCGGCAAGCAGCGTCTGCGCCGTCAGGGTTTTTTCAGCGACGCTGGCCGATAGTTCCGGCGTGATGTTGAGCAGGCCCGGACTCATCGCTCTGTTTCAGGCTGCACGGCGGCGGAAATACGGCTGCGGCCGGTCGCTGGAGGTCTGGTAGGCGTCGCCGAAAGTCGAAAAGCCGTGCTCGATTGCGTAGCTTGCATCCTTGTCGCCCTTGAGGGCATAGGCATCGAAGCCGACGCGCCGCAGGTAGAATAGCTGGTCATGCACCACATCACCGACGGCGCGCAGTTCGCCTTGGTAATTGTAGTGCTGGCGCAGCAGGCTGGCGCTGGAATAGCCGCGGCCATCGACGAATTTCGGGAAGTTGACGGCGATCACGATGAAGTAGTCGAGGTCGGCGGCGATCTCCTCGACGCGGTCGTCCGGCTGCAGCAGCAGGCCGATGCGCTTGTGGGTGGAGATGATTTCGCCCTTGCGCGCCTGCCATACGGCGATCGGGAAGATGACGTCGCCAACTGGCAGGACGACGCTTTCCGGCGCTTCGCCGTCAGTCAGTTCGAGGGTTTTCCAGGCGTCGACCGCGACAGCCTTGTTCCTGATCAAGTGAGCCATCATGCGGCGTCCTTTTCTGCGGGCTTGCCCGCGCCGTGGGCGCGTCCTTCGTAGACGCGGTTCTTGAATGGGTCGATGCCGATGCGATCGAAGGTGTCGAGAAATGATTCGTCGGCATGGCGGTTGGCGAGATAGACCTTGATGATCTTGTCAACGACGTCGGGCATCTCGTTGGCCGAGAACGAGGGACCGATGACCTTGCCGAGACGGGCAGCGTTGCCCTGGCGCCCGCCGAGCGTGACCTGGTAGAACTCGGCATTGTTCTTGTCGACACCGAGCACGCCGATGTGGCCGACGTGGTGGTGGCCGCAGGCGTTCATGCAGCCGGAGATGTTGAGGTCGATTTCGCCGATGTCGAAGAGGTAATCAAGGTCGTCGAAACGGGCCTGAATGGCGGCAGCGATGGGGATCGACTTGGCATTGGCGAGGTCGCAGAAATCGCCACCGGGGCAGCAGATGATGCCGGTCAGCAGGCCGACGTTGGGCGTCGCCAAGCCGTTTTCCCGTGCCACCTGCCAGACGGCGTGGAGGTCAGACTTGCGGACATCGGCAAGGATGATGTTCTGCTCGTGCGAGATGCGCAGTTCGCCGAAGCTGTAACGGTCGGCGAGATCGGCGACGAGATCCATCTGCTCGGCGCTGATGTTGCCGGGTGGCACGCCATGTTTTTTCAGCGACAGGGTGACGGCGGCGTAGCCGGCGACCTTGTGCGGGTGAGTGTTGCGCTCAACCCAGCGGGCGAAGGCCTTTTCGGCGTGGCGATGCTGTTCGAAACCGAGGTCGACGGCCGGGGTTGCCGCGTAATCCGGTGCCACGAAGTGCGCGGCGACGCGGTCGAACTCCTCCTGCGTCAGTGTCGCCGGACTATCCTTGATGTGTGCCCATTCATCTTCGACCAGCCGCGTGAATTCCTCGACGCCGAGCGCCTGCACGAGGATCTTGATGCGCGCTTTGAAGGAATTGTCGCGACGGCCGAAGCGGTTGTACACGCGGAGAATGGCTTCGCAATAGGTCAGGATGTGCTGCCAGGACAGGAATTCGCGGACAACCTGGCCGCGAATCGGCGTCCGTCCGAGGCCGCCGCCGACGATGACCGTGAAGCCGGTTTCGCCGTCCAGTTGCTTGAGATGCAGGCCGATGTCGTGGAACCAGGTGACGGCGCGGTCCTCCTTCGTTCCGGAAATGGCGATCTTGAACTTGCGCGGCAGGAAGGCGAATTCCGGGTGGAAGGTGCTCCACTGGCGGAGGATTTCGGCGAGCGGGCGCGGATCGATCACCTCGTCGGCGGCGACGCCGGCGAACTGGTCGGTGGTGATATTGCGGATGCAGTTGCCCGAGGTCTGGATGGCGTGCATCTCGACTTCGGCGAGGTGGGCCAGGATGTCCGGGCAATCCTCGATCTTTGGCCAGTTGAACTGCATGTTGTGGCGCGTCGTGAAGTGGCCGTAACCCTTGTCGTAGGTGCGGGCGATGAAAGCCAGCTTGCGCAACTGGGTGCTGTTCATCAGCGCGTAGGGAACGGCGATGCGGAACATCGGCGCGTGGCGCTGGATGTAGAGACCGTTCTGCAGGCGCAGTGGGCGGAACTCGTCTTCGGTGAGTTCGCCACCCTGCCAGCGCCGCACCTGATCGCGGAACTGCGCGACCCGTTCGTTGACAAGTTGATGGTCGATGGCATCGTATTTGTACATGGTTATTCCTCAGGCAAAGACCAGCTTGCCGCCGATCAGAACGAGCATGGAGGCCAGCAGGCGACGCAGGATGTGCTCCGGCACCTTGGCTGAAATGTGGCTGCCGAGCCAGATGCCGGGCAGTGAGCCGAGCAGCAGCGCTCCGAGCAATGCCCAGTCGACACCGCCGAGCAGCCAGTGGCCGAGCCCGGCGACCAGCGTCAGCGGCACCGCATGAGCGACATCCGAACCGACGATACGCACCGGTGAAAGGCTGGGATAGAGAAAGAAGAGGGCGGCGACGCCGAGCGCCCCAGCGCCGACCGACGAGATCGTGACCAGCACGCCAAGGATGGCGCCGACGGCAACGGTGATGGCCGGCCGGTGGCGCTGGAGCAGCGGCGAGTCTTCATGCCTGCCGGCGCAGTCACGCAGCTTGCGCCCGAACAGGATGGCGATGGCGGTCAACAGCAGGGCGAAGCCGAGGCCGTGCGAAATGATCTCGCCGATGACGTTGCTGCCCTTCGGCAGTTGTGCCAGAACCCAGATGGTCAGCGCCGCGGCCGGGATGCTGCCGAGCGCCAGACGACCAGCGACCGCCCAGTCGATGTGGCCCTTGCGGCCGTGCGCCACAGTGCCACCGGCCTTGGTCAGCGCCGCGTAGAGGAGGTCGGTGCCGACCGCGGTGGCCGGGTGAATGCCAAACACCAGCACCAGCAGCGGTGTCATCAGCGAGCCGCCGCCGACGCCCGTAAGGCCGACGATGGCGCCGACGGCAAAGCCCGACAGGGTGTAGAGATAATCCATGGCGCGCATCGTAGCAGCGGAAGATTGAATCAAAAAGAATATCGGGTTAGATTGTTATATCAATTTATTATTTAATATAACCATGAAACTTCAGCAACTTCGTTACATCGTTGAAATCCAGCGTCAGGGACTCAATGTCACGGAAGCGGCGGAAACGCTGTTCACCTCGCAGCCCGGCATTTCCAAGCAGGTGAAACTGCTCGAGGATGAGCTAGGGGTGACGATTTTCGAGCGCAGCGGCAAGCGCTTCACCGGCGTCAGCGAACCGGGCAAGGCGGTGCTGGCGATTGCCGAGCGCATCCTGCGCGAAGCCGACAATCTCAAGCGTGCCAGTTCGGAGTTCGCCAACGGCGAAGGCGGGCGCCTGGTGCTGGCCGCGACGCACACCCAGGCGCGCTATGCACTACCCCTGGTGGTGCGCGACTTCGTTGCTCGGCATCCGGCAGTCAAGCTGGAAATGCACCAGGGCAGCCCGACGCAGATCGCCGAATGGGTGGTTGCCGGCGAAGCCGATATTGGTATCGCGACGGAGGCGCTCGACCAGTACCCGCGGTTGATCTCGCTGCCGGTACGCCAATGGAGCCATTGCGTGATCGCGCCGGAAGGTCATCCGATAACCGGATCGGTTCCGCTGGCGCTCGACGAACTGGCGCGCTGGCCCCTCATCACCTACGACACCGCCTTCACCGGCCGCTCGCGCATCAACCGCGCCTTCGAGCGCATTGGCGCCGAACCGAACATCGTCCTTACCGCACTCGACGCCGACGTGATAAAGACCTACGTCAGCCTCGGCCTCGGCCTTGGCATCATTTCGGCGCTGGCGTTCGACGCGCAGCGCGATGCCGGGCTGGTCGCGGTCGACGCTGCCCACCTGTTCGAATCCAATACGACGCGTCTGGCCTTGCGCCGCGGTACCTACCTGCGGCGCCACGACTACGACCTGATCGCGCTGTTCGCCCCACACCTGTCGCAGCGCGTCGTCGAAATGGCGATGCAGGGTGGCGGCGCCGAATATCAGTTGTAGCGGGGTTTGACGGCACAGCCGGGGGTCATGCGCGGCGCCGTGCCACGCAGGATCAGCGATGGCGCGGAAAAGGGCGCCGAGCAGCGCCCTGTCGAGGCTCGGCGGGAGCGGCAGCGCGGCGAGCGCCGGTAGGGCGGTATTCAGGCAGGCGAGAAAGGCAAGGCGGAGAAACTTCATCAGCCGCAATTTTGCGGGCAAGACGTTGCTCGGGCCCTGAAACGAAAATGCCCGCCTGATGGCGGGCATTTTCGCGTGCGGGGGCAATGCTCAGTTGACCTTGGCGCTCTCGCGAAGCTTCTTGACCAGTTGCTCGATCTGCTGCTGCTGCGCGCGCTGCTGCAGTTGCGGCTTGACCTGGTCGAACGGCGGCGGGGTCAGCGGGCGCGTGTCTTCGAGGACGATGACGTGATAGCCGAAGTCGGTCTTGACCGGGGTCTTGGTGTATTCGCCCTTTTTGAGCTTGGTCAGCGCGTCGGAGAACGGCTTGACGTAAGTGCTCGGCGAGCTCCAGCCGAGTTCGCCGCCGTTGTCCTTGGAACCTGGGTCCTTGGACTGCTTGGCTAGTTCGGAGAACTTCTCACCTTTATCGAGTTTGGCGATGATGGCCTTGGCCTCATCCTCGTTGGCGACCAGAATGTGCTTGGTCTTGTACTCGGTTGAGCCGAGAGTGGTTTTGATCGTCTCGTATTCCTTCTTCAGGGTTTCGTCGCTGACCGGGTTGGCGCGCACATAGCCCGAGAGAAACGCCTGAATCAGGACAGCCTGGCGGGCGAGTTCCATCTGGCCCTGAACTTCTGATTTCTTGTCGAGGCCCTTCTTCTTGGCTTCCTGGACCAGCAGTTCGCGGCGAATCAGTTCTTCCTTGACGGCGTTCTGCAGTTGCGGCGAATCCGGCGCGCCCTGGGCCTTTTGCTGGGCGACGAAGGTATCGTAGGTGTTTTGCGAAATGGGCTGGCCATTGACGGTGGCAACGGTACCGCCCTTGTCGGCGGCAAGGACCGGGGCGGATACGAGGGCGCCCGCCAAGAGCAGAGCGGCCAGCGGGGAGACTTTGATCATTCGGTTTTCCTTGAGTGTGGGGTAAAAACCCGCCGATTATACTTCGTCGGGTGAAAAAGCGCGGATGCTGATCGCGTGAATTCGACCGCTCATCAGATCGCCGGTTGCGGCGTAAATCGTTCGATGACGCCTGACCGTATTGTGGCCGGCGAAGGCGGCGGCGACTATGGTGATTTTGTAATGGCCACCGTCTTTCGCGCCGGCATGGCCAGCATGGCGGTGCGATTCGTCCTCGATCGTGAGCGATTGCGGTTCCAGCACCGCCAGGCGTTCGCGTAGCAGGGCTACGGTTTCGGCACTCACGCCGGCAGTGTTTTCTTGTAGGGCTTGACGGTGATTTTCGCGTAGACACCGGCGGCGACATAGGGGTCGGCGTCGGCCCAGGTTTGCGCCGCCGCCAGCGAGGCGAACTCGGCAACGATGACGCTGCCGGAGAAGCCAGCCGGGCCGGGGTCGGGCGAGTCGATGGCCGGGCAGGGGCCGGCGAGGATGAGGCGACCATCAGCCTGCAAGGCCTGCAGGCGATCGAGGTGGGCGGGGCGTGCCGCGAGACGCTGGTCGAGCGTGCCGGGGTGGTCTTCAGCGATGATGACGTAAAGCATTATTTATCCTCCTTGACGTATTTTGACAGCAACAGACCTTGCCCGAGCACAAACAGAAGCAATAGGCCCATGCCACCGAACAGTTTGAAATTGACCCAGGTATCGGTCGGAAAGTTGAAGGCGACGAACAGGTTCAGAGCGCCCATGAACATGAAGAAGGTCACCCAGGACAGATTGACTTTGTACCAGACCGGGTCGGGCAGGGTCAACTGCTCGCCGAGCATGGCCTTGATCGGGTTTTTCTTCAGCACCAGCGCCGCGAAGGCCATGCTGCCGGCGAACACCCAGTAGAGGATGGTCGGCTTCCACTTGATGAAGGTTTCGTCTTGAAAGATCAGGGTCATGCCGCCGAATACTGAAACCAGGACGAGGCTGACCCACAACATCTTGTCTACCTTGCCGTGGCGGAAATGCACCCAGGCGATTTGCGCGACAGTGGCGGTGATGACGACGATGGTCGCGAGCAAGATCGGCGCCTGCTTGACGTCGAGCACGGCGCTGCCGAGCAGGCTGCCGACCAGTGCGGCGGCACCTTCCGGATTGCTGACGTAATACTTGAAGGTCGCGAAGAACAGGATGACCGGGAAGAGATCGAAGAGCAGTTTCATGGCGCGGGATTATACCTGTAGTGGATTGGCCGGGCGGACGCCGTCAATCGCCTGATGGAAGTTCGATGAATGATGCCGCATCCGACGGATTGCTGCCGGCGATGCGCGGCACGCTGCCGAGCAGCGGCGCGGCGATGCGTTCGCGCAGGGCGGTGATGTTGTCCTCGACGCGGGCCATGTCCGGATCGATCCGGTTGGCGACCCAGCCAGCCAGTACCAGGCCGCGTGCGGCGATCGCCTCGGCGGTCAGCAGGGCGTGATTGATACAGCCAAGGCGCAGGCCGACGACGAGGATCAGCGGCAGGTTGAGGGCGACAGCAAGATCGGCGCTGTCGCGCCCCGCAGGAAGTACCCCTGGGGTGCGGTCAACGCCCAAAGGCACGCGAAATCCGCCAACGCCTTCGACGATGAGCAGGTCGCTTTGCTGGCGCGCAGTGGCGCAGGCGGCGGCGATGCGCGCGAAATCGATGGCCACGCCCGCCTCGGCGGCAGCCAGATGCGGAGCGATGGCGGGCGTGAAGCAGTAGGGGTTGATTATCTCCAGCGGCAGCGCGACGTTGCTGGCGGCGCGGATATTTTCGACGTCATCGTTCCTGCCCGTGGCGTTTGTGCCCGCTGCTACCGGCTTCAAGCCGGCCGCCTTGAGTCCTAGCTGGCGGGCACGCTGAAGCAACGCGCAGGTAACAAAGGTTTTGCCGATTTCGGTATCGGTGCCGGTCAGGAAGTAGGCGCGGTTCATTTGCGGGCGTGCAGGATGATGCCGTCGTAGGTGAGCGGCAGACCGGCCGGCGTGCGCAGCTTTTCGCAAGCATCGGCGGCGCGGTTGAAGGCGGTGCGGCTCAGCAGCGCGGTGCGCCGCCCCTCGCCGAGCTGGTTGGCGCCGAGTGCCTTGACCGCAAGCAGCAGCGATCTGAAGTCGGCGTAATGGGCGATTTCCGTGTGTTTTTCGACGTCGACCGCGACGAAGCAGGAGTCACTGGCCAGACGGCGCATTTCCTCCGCCGTCTGGAAAGCCAGGGTGTGGCGATGAGCGTCGATGCCGGCGAACGCCGTGCGCAGTTCATGAAAGGTGGCGGGGCCGAGGCTGGCAAGGGCCAGGTGGCCGCCGGTCGTCAGTACCCGCTGCGCTTCGGCCAGCGTGCGCGGCAGGTCGCACCACTGGACGGCGAGGCTCGACCAATAGAGGTCGATGCTGTTCGCGGCCAGCGGCAGATTTTCAAGGTCGCCGGCCAGCCGGCAACACGGCGCGCCGACCCGATGCAGCATGGCGGGCGCGAAATCGAGCGCGATGGCGTGGGCGGTCGGAAAGCGCTGCTGCAGCAGGGGTTGGGCGAAGCCGGTGCCGCAGCCGGCGTCGAGGATGCGGCTTGGCGTCAGATCGTCCGGCAATCCGGCGGCAAGGCGGGTGCAGACGCGGCGCTGGACGAAGGCCGCGTCGTCATAGCTCGGCGCGGCGCGCTCGAAGGAATCACGGATGCGCGCCTTGGCCGGCCTAGTCATTCAGGAAGGCTTGCATGCGGGCGAGGAATTCGTCCGGGCGCGAAATGGATGACGCATGCGCGCACCCGGCCAGCACTTCGAGGCGGGCGCCGGGAATCAGCGCCGCCAGCGCCTCGGCGGCGGGTAGCGGCATCAGCGGATCGGCGGCACCGTGGAGCAGCAGGGTTGGTGCCCTGACCAGAGGGGCGAGCGGGCGCAGATCAACGTCACGCAGCCAGTTCAGGCCGGTGGCCAGCGTGGCGGCCGGTGGGCGCGGGTCGGCCAGTTCGAGTAATTGGCGCGTGACGTCCTTGCTTCGGGCATCGCCACGGTTGAAGCCGCCGACGAAGCGCGGCAGGATGGCCTCGATGTCGGTTGCGACGTCGGCGGCGAAGTCAGCCAGCATTTCCGGCGGCATCGCATGCGGCCAGCCCTCACGCTGGACGAAGGAAGCCGTGCCGGCGATCAGCACCAGTTTGCCGACCTTTTCTGGCGCGCGGGCGGCAATGGCCAGCGCCATCTGGGCGCCGAGCGACCAGCCGCAGAGGTGGGTTCCCGGGTGCAGGCGAGCGGCGACATCATCGGTTGCCGCGTAGAAGTCGGTGATCAGCGGTGCGTCGCGGTAACCGGGCAGGTCAAAAATTGAGCCATTCAGTGCGTCGACCGCAGCATTCAGCGGGCCGCGGCCCAGACACCAGCCGGGGAGAAAAACAAGGGGTGTGCTCATGCCAGCGACCTCAGGGCAGTGATCAGATGGTCGATATCGCCCGCATTGTGGGCGGCGGAAAGCGAAATCCGCAGCCGTGCCGTGCCTTTGGGGACGGTCGGCGGGCGAATGGCCGGCACCCAGAAGCCGCGTTCCCACAGCGCGTTGGCCAGCGCCAGCGCCGCTTCGTTGTCGCCGACGATCAGCGGTTGAATGGCGGTGGCCGAGGGCAGCAACTGCCACGGCAGGCCTGCCAGGCCGTCACGCAACTGGCCGATACGGGCGAAGAGATTGGCGCGCCGGGCGTCGCCGTTCTCGATGAGGGCCAGACTTTTGCTCAGTGCGCAGGCGATGGCCGGTGGGGCGGCGGTCGTGAAGATGTAGCTACGCGCCTTTTGCAGCAGGAACTCGATGGCGGTTTCCGAGCCGCCGACGAAGGCGCCGCCAACGCCGGCCGCCTTGCCCAACGTGCCCATCAGCAGGATGCGTGGCGTCGCCGGCAGATTGAAGTGGGACAGGCTGCCGCGTCCATTTTTGCCAAGCACGCCGAAGCCGTGCGCATCGTCGATCACCAGCCAGGCGTCGTAACGCTCGGCCAGTGCGTAAAGCAACGGCAGCGGTGCGAGGTCGCCATCCATGCTGAACACGGCATCGGTGACGATCAACTTGGTCGCCGTGGTGCTGGTTGCCAGTAGTCGTTCGAGCGCGGTAACATCGCCATGTGGATAGCGTTGCACCTCGGCACCGTTGGCCTTGGCCAGTTGCATCGCGTCGATCAACGAAGCGTGGTTCAGCTTGTCGGAAAAGATTGCTGCACCCCGCCCGGCCAGCGTCGGTACGATGGCAAGATTGGCCAGGTAGCCGGTGGAAAAAGTCAGCGCACGCGGAAAACCAACGAAGGCGGCGATTTCTTTTTCCAGTGCTTCGTGCGGCGCAAGATGCCCGCTGACCAGATGCGAAGCGCCGCTGCCGGCCCCCCATTGCAGCGCCCCATCGGCCATTGCCTGAGCAATCTCGGCATTGCCGGCCAGCCCAAGATAATCGTTGCTGGCGAAATTCAACACATTTTTGCCGTCGACCGTGGCAGTCCGCCCACAGGGCGATTCGAGGAGGCGACGGCGGCGGGTCAGGCCGGCGGCGGCGAGTTCAGATATCGCTGTGGTGAGGCGGAATTCGATCACGGGCTTTTGGGTGATTTTCGGGAGCCTTCGTCAATGCTGACTATTTTATGCTGTCATTCAAAAGTGAAACCGGCATAGTGATTACTCATCCGTTGCGCTAACGCTGAGCAATAACCGAAGTATTTGGTGCACTCGGTTCTGCTCATGTTTTTGGTGCCTGGATAGCAGAGTGATATGAAATAAACTCGTGTTGATGGCAGTATCGCCATTCGCGAAACAAATTTCTTTGTGACTTGGTCGGCTCGATTTTTGTCTAATTCAATTACTACGACAAATCCATTGCCCTTGCCGAAAATATCAATTGAGTCATTGGTTTTGGGGCTAGGACGATGCTCCATGTGCCATTCGATGCTTGGTATTTTGCTCGTCAAAATGGATGTGGTAGCCTCTTGAAATGCTGTAACGATCCTCTTTTGATCGGATTGAGATTTTCCGATGTGGTCTGAAAAATACTTTGAGCAATCGATGTCAGTAATGCATTTGACGATTGAACTAAGTACTTCGTCATCATCTGAGATTACAGAAAGCTCTGGTTTCATTGGGAACTCTGAGGAAAAAGCGGGAAAAGCCGAGAACGACTCGCGTTGGTAAAACGGCAAACACGCAGGTGATAATCTTCACGCCAATCGAAAACGCTTCCGCCCAGGCAGGCGGTAGGTTTCAAAATCTGCTCTGTCGAGCGTCCAGACATCGATGCAACCGGTTTTGAGAGCGGTGATGACGAGCGAGGCATCGGCGAGATCCATCGGACGGTCGGCGTAGCGCGTGATCCAGTCGATGGTGCTGACCAACTCGTCACGGCCCAACGGATTGATTTCCATGCCGCCGCGTTCGATCCATTGGTAGAGCGCAATGGTCGCGGGAATCGAACTGGCCAGGTGGGAAAACTCGGTGAGCACAGCCCAGGTGGTCAGCAGGCGGCCACGGTAGCTGGCGAGAAAATTAGTGCATCCCTCGTGATGCTCGTCGCGCTTGTTGGCCAGCGCGACGAGCGGCCCCGTATCGACCAGCAGCAGGTTCATGCCGTGGGCTGCCGGCTGTGCTTCTGGGCAATGGCTTCCTTGACGCGTGCTTTGGCCTCACCGGCAGTATTTTCGTCAAGTTCCAGCGAGCCGAGAAAGCCGGTTTCGCAGGCGAGTTCATAAGGAGTTTTCTCCGTCTGCTCGGCGGAAAAGTGCTGCTCCAGCAATTCGATGATGACTTCCGACTTGCTGCGGCGATGCTCGACACAGTAGCGCCCAAGCGCCTGCTCAAGGCGCAGGGGAAGACGAACGCTGGTGGTCATGGCAGGCTCCGACTTGATTTGTATTAACGGTAATACAAAACCGGGCTCGGTGCAAGGAAGCTGGGCAAGCAGCCCGGTTGGTTCAGTTCAGCGCCGGGCGTCGACGAAGCTTTCGATCAGGTCAATCGAGTCGAGTACGCCGACATCGAACTCAAAATCTGAAAAGTCGATGGCGAAATTTTCTTCGAGGAACATCACCAGGTTCATGGTCGAAAACGAATCGAGGCGTCCGTTGGTGAACAGCAGGTCGGTATCGTTCACCGGGTTGCGGTCGCCATGTTTGATCAGGGTGTCGGCGACGAAGTCGCGGAGATTTTGTTTTTCTTCGGGTTGCATCAGATCACTCCAAAAAGGCTGATCAGGAAAGACAGGCGTTCGCCCAGCGAATGCTGCCGTGAGCCGTCGCTGAACAGGTGCATGCAGACGACGAAGGACCAGACAAAAATAAACGAATACAGTTTTCCGGCCAGTGTCGGTGACGGACGGATGCTACTGTTGACGCGGATTTGCGATATACCGACGCCGGTGGCGAGGACGACGCAGTAGAAAGCGTAGCTGGCATAGGTTTTCAGCGCCGTTGCCAGGCCGACGCGGGCGATCAGGTCAATGTCGCGGACAAAATGCCACAAGGCGTTGCCGACGGCGGCGGCCATGAAGGTGGCAAAGAACATGCGCAGCCGGGGGTGCTTGCGGAAGGTGCTGAAGAAGGTCGGGATAAAGAAAAAATCGACCAGCAGTTCCTTGAAGTAATAGTGGAAGCGGTTGAAGTAATCCATCAGCGTCCGCGATTCGAGCGGTCGCCACGAGCCGCGCGGCAGACGGTAGCCGGCGAGGCGAGCGATGCCGATGAACAGGTGCGCCCAGATGGCGATCTGCAACGCAAATTTGGTCGTCGAATAGGCCAGCGCCGTCCAGCTGACGGCTATCGGGTAAGGCTGTCCCTGCAGGAAGGCATCGACGGTCTGGGCGACCGTTGGCGTATCGAAGTGGCTAACGAACAGCCAGCCGAGCAGCCCCTTGAGGGTCAGCAGCAGATTGGACCAGACAAGCAGCTTGATGGCCTTCAACTGGGTGATGACGAGATCGTCCGGCGTCTTGGCCAGGAATTTTTGCAGATAGGCCGCACCCTTGCCGAAAGGCAGGTAGGTCGGGCTCCAGAAGGGGCGCAGCGCGGCCATTTGCATGCCGACCGGGCCGGCGCTCGACGCACGCTGATCGACGACGGCGTAGGGAAGGAACCAGATGAAGGGTGTGACAACGACCAGCAGCGACCAGATCAGCAGGCGCGGCCAGCCGGGCAGGAAATCCGGCAGTGCCAGTACACAGAGCAGCGCTTCCAGCCCCAGCATGGCCAGCATCGGGCGGCGGGCAAGCAGTGATTTGGGATGTTGGCGAACGAAGGCAAGCAGCGTGCGAATGCCAAGTACGACGGCGAGCAGGCTGGCGGTAGCCAGTCCGGCAGCGGGCAGATTGGCAATGCCTTCCTGAGTCATGACCAAGCCGATGTGTTCGGCAAAATCGTTGCCGGAGAGCAGGGTTTCGGTAAACGTGGCCAGCCAGGTTGCGGTCAACAGCACCGGGATGCGGTATTTCGGCAGCCAGGCGGCGGTTAGCGCGGCACTGACGGCGAGCAGCGTTGCCCAGACGTCGAAATAGCGGCTGACGGCGAGCAAGGCAATGGCGAAAATCAATACCCGGCCGACCGGTGTTCCGGCAAAGGCGACGATGCGCGCCTGCTCGTCGATGGCAAACAAATCGCGCGGGCGACGCCGCGGCGGCTTTGGCGCGGCAGCCGGCAGGGTTGACGTGAGACTCATGTCGCCAGACCATCCAGCCAGCCGAGCAGTGCCTTGCGGTCGACCTTGCCGCTGTGGTTGAGCGGCAGGCTCGCCCGGGCAAGCACCCACGCCGGCAGCATGTAGGCGGGAATGCGCTGCTTGAGGCTGGCGATCACCGCCTCGCTGTCAATGTGTTCGGCACCGACGACGCCGACGATGCCGCGCGCCGTGCCATCCACCACCGGCCAGGCGACGGCGCCGACGACATCGGCGCCCGTAACGAGGCGCAGGTAAGCGTCAATTTCTTCCAGTTCGACGCGATAGCCGTGGATCTTGATCTGATTGTCGATACGGCCGAGGCAGTGGAAGCTTCCCGAGGCATCGCAAATCGCCTGGTCGCCGGTCAGGTACCAGCGTTTGCCGGCATGGATCGGGAAACGGGCGGCGGTCAGTTCCGGCGCGCCAAGATAGCCGGTAGCGAGTTGGGTGCCGGCGATGGCCAACTCACCCGGTGTGCCATCGGCGACCGGCTGGCCATGGGCGTCGAGTACAGCGGCCTCGCTGCCGGGCAACGGGGTACCGATGGCGACGACGTCGCGACCCGGCGTTACAGGCAGCGCGCCACTCTGGGCAAGGCAGAAAACGGTCGCTTCGGTCGGGCCGTAGAGATTGAAGATCGCGCTGTTGGGCGCTGCTTCGCGCCAGGCGCTGACAACGCCGGCCGGTAGTTGCTCACCACCGAAAACGGTGACGCGCAGACCGGCCAGACTGCCCGGTTTGAGCGCCTTGATCTGACGCAGCATGCCGGCCAGCGACGGCACCGAGTTCCAGACGGTCAACCCGGCATCGTGGACGAACTTGACGGCATTCATTACCCGTGTTGCCGGCAGGATGTGCAGTGCCGCGCCGGCTTCCCAGGTCGGGAACATGTTGTGCACCGAAAAATCGAAGCTCAGCTCACAGGTTTCCAGCACCCGGTCGGTCGGCTGCAGGCCGAGATGGCTGGTAATCATCGTGATGTAGTGGCGGGCAGCGGCAGCCGGGATCATCACGCCTTTGGGCACGCCGGTCGTGCCGGATGTGAAAATGATGTAGGCGATATCGTCGGCTTCGACATGGGCCGGTTCGGGCAAGTCAGGCGGGGCGTGGGCCGGCAGTTCGATCAGTTTTGCGGCATGTGGCGTGTCGACCGCAGGTCGTTGGCCGAGGCAGATGACGGTTGGTGGGCAGGCTTCGAGGATGCGTTCGCTAAGCAGGCGGGCACCTTCGTCATCGACGATGATGGCCGACAGATTGCACAGCGAGAGCAGCGTCAGGATGCGCTCTTCCGGCAGTTTCAGGCCGATCGGGATGTAGGTGGCACCGGCCCAGGCGGCACCGATCAGCGCTGTGCAGGCATCCGCACTACGCGAGGCGAGAATGCCAACATTCGGCAACTGGCCGTCGTCCGAGCGCCTGACCCCGACGCTTTGCAGGCAATGGGCGAGATGGGCCGCGGTGCCAGCCAGTGCAGCGTAGCTGAGGCTCTGCCCCTGGCAGACAACGGCGGGTGCGTCGGGCGTGGTGAGACTGTGGCGGCGGATGCTGCGGGCCAGATTGAAATTGTCATTCATGGGGTTGTGGAGGCGCGTGCTGATTACGCTGCATATTGCGGTGCAGCATTTTAATCGAGCACCGGCTGTGGTGCTGTGCTGTTATGTAACCGGCGAATTTATTCGGATGCTGCGGCTCAGGCTGACAGGGACGTGTCGAGTGCGTAGGCGATGGCCTGTCCGAGATGCGCGATTTCGTCATCGCTGACGATATATGGTGGCATCAGGTAAACCGTGTTGCCGATTGGCCGGATCAGCGCTTCGTTGTCCAGCGCGGCGCGGTAGAAGCGGCGCGAGAAATACGGGTCGTCAGTTTCGACATCGAAGGCAGCGATCATGCCGCGCTGGCGCAGGTGGCTGACTTGCGGATGGTCGGCCAGTGGGGCGAGGGCAGCGCCAATTTTTTCGGCTTTTTGGCGGTTGACCGCAACAACGTTGTCCTGCTCGAAAATGTCGAGCGTGGCCAGCGCGGCGCGGCAGGCCAGCGCGTTGCCGGTGTAGGAGTGCGAGTGAAGGAAGGCGCGGGCGACCGAATCGTCGAGAAAGGCGTTGTAGATCGTGTCGCTGCTGAGAACGACCGAAAGCGGCAGGTAGCCGCCGGAGATGCCTTTTGACAGGCACATCAGGTCGGGCCGGATCTCCGCCTGCTCGTGGGCGAAGAAGGTGCCGGTGCGGCCGTAGCCGACGGCGATTTCGTCGCAGATCAGGTGGACTTCGTGGCGGTCACACAGGGCGCGGGCCAGGCGCAGATATTCCGGGTCGTACATCGCCATGCCGGCAGCGCCCTGGACGAGCGGTTCGACGATGAGGGCGGCGATGTTTTCGCCGTGGGCTTCGAGATGGGCTTCGAGCGCGGCGACGGCGCGGCGCGCCACGTCGGCCGGGGATTCACCTTCTTCGGTCTGGCGGAAATCGGGCGACGGCACGACGCTGGCGGTGCGCACCAGCGGCGCGTAAGCATCCTTGAAAATGGCGACGTCGGTGACCCCCAGCGCGCCGACTGTCTCCCCGTGATAGCTGCCGGCCAGGCACAGGAATTCGGCCTTCTCTGGACGGCCAATATTGCGCCAGTAGTGAAAGCTCATCTTCAGCGCGATCTCGGTAGCCGAGGCGCCGTCCGAGGCGTAGAAGGCGTGTCCCAGAGTTCCTGCGGTCAACGCCGATAAACGCTCGGAAAGCTCGATCACCGGCTGGTGCGTGAAGCCGGCCAGCATGACGTGTTCAAGCGTTTCCAGTTGGTCGCGCAACGCCGCGTTGATGCGCGGATTGGCGTGGCCGAACAGGTTGGTCCACCACGAGCTGATGCCGTCGAGGTAGCGCTTGCCGTCAAAGTCGTAGAGCCAGGCGCCCTCGCCGCGGGCAATCGGGATCAGCGGCAGGTGGGCCGGCGAATCCGCCTGGGCGTGGTGGCGCATCTGCGTGCACGGATGCCAGACGGCGGCCTGACTGCGCGCCAGCCAGTCCGGGTTTGCCGATTTCGCCATCAGTGCAGGACTTGCGAACCGGCGGCGGGTTCTTCCGGCATCTCGGCGTGCACCAGTTCGGCCTCGACGTTGGGGTAGAGTGGGGCACCGCAGTCGTCGCAGAATTCGAGCGGGAAATGGTGGTCGAGGAAGGTCACGTCCTTGACCCCGACCTCGCGCAGCACGGCCTCGATTTCGCCGGCGGCGTCGGTCGCTTCATCCTCGGCGCCGAGCAGCGGCCAGACGATGCCGTGGTAGGTCTCATCCTTGTCCTTGGGGCCGAGGCCGACGCGGTATTCCTCCATGCGGCGGTCGTAGCAGGGGCCGACGACAGCGCGCATGTCGGCCGGCATCAGCCCGAGCATGGTCTGCAGGAAGGCTATCGACGCCTTCAGTGAATAGGGGCGCGACAGGCGGTCGGCATTGCGGCAGGAGGCATGGTAGGCGTCGGGCAGCAGCGGTTGCCAGGCGCAGCCGGTGAGCAGCGGTTCGAGATTGGGGCTGCCCTGTTTGATCCATTCCTTGAGCGCGGCTTCCTTGCTGCCGTCCTTCTCGTTCCAGCGGAACAGCGGGGTACTGCGCGGCACGGCGATGGCGCCGACCAGGTAGCGCACATCGGAAAGAAAGCGGTTGGTTTCGTCCAGGCCGCCGGTGTCGACCGCCAGATGCTCGCCGGCCAGCGTCGCCTGGCCCAACGCCTGGGTCAGTTGCCAGGTGTCGCAGAAGCTGCGCGGCAGCTGATCGGGGCTGAACAGGAAATCGGCCAGCGCGACGCGCGTGGCGGCGCTGAAAACATGGGCGCCGAGGTGTACGGTCAATGCTTGCAGCGTGCTTTTCGGCAACGGGCAGGCGGGGATCGAGAAGCGTGACCAGGCCAGCACCGGCGCCGCGAACAACTGGATGTCGAATTCCTGCCCCTGCGCTTCCAGGCGGCTGGTTTCGGCGCATGACTCGACCATGTCGGCGAGTTCGTCGTGGGCGGGTGGATTGGCCTCGAACAGGCGGTCGAGCGCGGTGTTGATGTCGTCCTCGGCGCCGTTTTTCAGCAGGCTGTCGACCAGTTCGCCAAGCCGGCCTTCCCAGAAGCGGTCTTCCAGCTTGCCGCCGGATTCGGAGAGGCCGGTGGCCAGACGTTGCAGTTCTGCCGCGTCGCGCGAGGTGCGCTCGCGCGCGCCGAAGCGGGTACGTTTCATCGATGTTCCTGAAAAAGCAAAAAACGAATTTTACCAGCCGGTAAAATCAGGCGTAGCGCATTACTGGAATATAAGGAATTTACTCTCATGCTGATCTTTCTCTCGCCCGCCAAGTCGCTTGACTACACGACGCCGCCGCAGATTACCACGCACACCCAGCCGGCTTTCCTGAAGCAGTCGGAAACGCTGATCAGGCAATTGCGCGCACTGTCGCCGGCGGACCTCGCCAACCTGATGTCGATTTCCGACCCGCTGGCGCTGCTTAACTTCAGCCGCTACGCCGACTGGAAGCTGCCGTTTACCCCGGAAAACGCCAGGCAGGCGGTGCTCGCCTTCGATGGTGACGTGTACGACGGGTTGGCGGCCCGCAGCATGAGCGCCGCCGACCTTGACTTCGCGCAGCAGCACGTGCGCATCCTGTCTGGCCTCTACGGTATTCTCAGGCCGCTCGACCTGATGCAACCCTACCGCCTCGAAATGGGTACCAAGTTCGCCAACAAGGCCGGCAAGGATCTTTACGCTTTCTGGGGCGAGACGCTGCTCGAGGCGATCAACGGCGAACTGGCCACGCTGCCACGCCCTGTTGCGGTCAACCTCGCTTCCGAGGAATATTTCAAGGCCGCCGTCGAACGCAAGATCAAGGGCACGGTGATTCAGCCGGTATTCGAGGACTGGAAATCAGGCCGCTACAAGATCATCAGCTTCTTCGCCAAACGGGCGCGCGGCCTGATGACGCGCTACGCCGTAGTCAATCGTCTGGACGAACCGGAAGGGCTGAAAGATTTCGACTACGACGACTACGCCTTTGCACCGGAAGCCTCGGACGACAAGCGCTGGGTTTTCCGCCGCCGTCAGGACTGATCGGCCCAGCGCGCCTTGCGCCAGCGCTCCATCTCGCCGTTGCCGCAGAAGGTCCAGGCGATCAGGCGGCTTTGCTTCTGACCTTGTGCCATCGGAATGATGCGCGTGTCGACCGGGTGCACCTTCTTCAGCGCCGCTTGAACATGGGCGACGTTTTCCGCCTTCGAGACGAGGCTGGTGAACCACAGGCAGCGCTTGGGGATGCCGGCGCTCTGCGCGACCATGCGTTCGAGAAAGGCGCGTTCGCCGCCTTCGCACCACAGTTCGGTGCCCTGACCACCGAAGTTGAGGCGCGGCGGAGCGGCCGACTTGCCGCGCGCGCCCTTGCCGAGGTTGTTCCACTTGCGCTGCGCGACAGCCATGACGTCGCCGGGCGAGTTGTGAAAGGGCGGATTGCAGATGCTGAGATCGAAGCTTTCGCCCGAGCGCAGCATGCCGACGAAGATATTGTCCTGCACCGGTTGGTGGCGCAGTTCAATGGCGTCGGCAAGCGCCGGATTGGCGCTCAAGATACGCCGGGCGTTGTCGAGTGCCGGCTGGTCGATTTCGACACCGAGAAAGCGCCAGCCGTATTCACCGTGGCCGATCAGCGGATAGATGCAGTTGGCGCCGACACCGATATCGACAACCCGTACGTTCGGGCCGCGCGGAATCTCCTTGCGGTTGCAGGTAGCCAGCAGGTCGGCAACGTGGTGGATGTAGTCGGCGCGGCCGGGGATCGGCGGGCACAGGTAACCGGCGGGAATATCCCAGCCCGCGATGCCGAAGTGGTGGACGAGCAGGGCGCGATTGAAGGCCTTGACCGCCGCCGGGTTGGCGAAATCGATGCTGGTGCCAGCCGTTGGTTTTGTGGTGCCGGGCGTGCCGGCCGGCGTCGTGATCAGGTAGCGCGCCAGGCCGGGCGAGGCGGCAGCGAGCGCGGCAAAGTCATAGCCGGCGAGATCCCGGTTGCGCGGGTGAAGGCCAGGTTTGGGCAGCGGCGGGGCTTTGGGTTTGGCGGCAGGGGGTGCTTCGCTCATGGCGTTTCCTGAAGTGTGGTGGGCGAAAGCAGCGCCGAGGCGGCAGCCGGTTTGAGAATCCTGAAGCCGAGGGTGGTGTGCCCGCGCAAGCGAAGCAGCGCCTTGTCCTTGGTCACCAGCAGATTGGCGCTGCAGCGGGCGGCGAGTTCGAGGAACTTCTGGTCGTCGCGGTCCTTGCAACGTGGCAACGGCGGCGCCTCGCCTTCGGCAATCATTTGTACCAGGCGGCTGTAGCGACTGTAGCGGTCGACCGCCATTTCGGGCGTTAATTTGAGTTGCGGGTAGCTCAGCACGCGCTGCAGTTCGTCCAGCGTCTGCTCATCGGCCAGGCATTCGATTCGCCCACCTTCGAGCGCCGCAATGATTGGTACGGCGTCGATGTTGCTCCAGTGGAAGATATCGAGGACGACGTTGGTGTCGAGAACTAAGCGCAGCATGGCGCGGATTATAGGGAGAAAGTCGGATTTGGTCTGACCCGGGTTGGTGGATCGAAGTCTTGGTACGTCCAACTGCTGACGGTCGGGGATTTCTTCCAAAGCGGACCGTCACGGCCTCCTGTCTGAGCTTCCCCCGGAAATTAGTCTGCCAAGGGTGACCTAAAATTGAGTCACTTTTGGAAGGCCTGAAATGAAGATACCGAAGCAGGCCTACACGACCGAGTTCAAGGAACTGGCGGTCAAGCGGGTGAAGGATGGTCAGAGCATCAGTCGCGTGATCAAGGAACTTGGTCTGGGCGACCAGACGTTGCGTAACTGGGTAAAATCGTCAGCAGAAGGCAGACTCAGAGGCGTAGGAAACCGAGAGGTGACGCCCGAGGAAATGGAGATCTCCCGGCTGCGAGCGGAGAACCTGCGGCTCAAACGGGAGAACGAAATCCTAAAAAAAGCGACGGCGTACTTCGCAAGGGATGTCCTGTGAAGTACGCCTGGATTGCCGAACAAGGCTTGCGCTACCCGCTCGTTGATCTGTGTGAGGTGCTCGATGTCAGCGTCAGCGGTTATCGCGCCTGGAAGCGCGGCGGTCGGCCGGATCGCAAGCGACTGACCGATCTCCAGATGCTGGCACTCATTCGTGCCATTCATGCTGAGATCAGGGGTGCCTACGGCAGTCCGCGCATGGTCCGAGAACTGCGGAGCCGGGGCTTCCCAGCCAGCAAGGGGCGGGTTGAACGGCTGATGCGTGAAAACAGCATTCATGCCCGCCACAAGCGGCGCTACAAGGTCACCACAGACTCGAAGCACGGCTTGCCAGTTGCTGACAATTTGCTCGACAGAAACTTCACACCAGCGGCCCCGAATCAGCTCTGGACGTCTGATATTACCTACCTGTGGACCGACGCAGGCTGGCTGTATCTGGCCATCGTGCTCGACCTGTTCAACCGCGAAGTCGTGGGCTGGTCGCTGAAGCCGCGCATGACGGCAGATATCGTGACGGATGCGCTGACCATGGCCTGGTTCCGCAAGCGTCCTGCAGCGGGATTGATGCACCACTCGGACCGAGGTAGCCAGTACGCCAGCCATACGTTTCAGGACAAGCTCAGGGCTTACGGCATGATCTGCTCGATGAGTCGCAAAGGAAACTGCTGGGATAACGCGCCGACGGAAAGCTGGTTCAACAGCTTCAAAAACGAGTGGGTGCATGGCATTCGCTACGCCAGTCACGCCGACATGAAGGCCACCAGCTTCGAGTACATTGAGGTGTTTTACAACCGGAAACGACAGCACTCGACGCTCGGTTACCAATCACCAATTCAGTTCCTTGAAAACTGGCTCAGTGAGCAACATCAGCAAAAACTGGTAGCATGAAATCCACCCTTTGGCAGACGAAATACAGAGGGAAGCTCAGTGGCTACCTGCCACCCGATTTACAGCATCCCATTACACACAACTTCAACACCTCTGCGTAACATGCTGACTTTACAAGAAATGCTGGGTGGATGTGATGGGTTGGGCAGCGGAAGAATTCAAGGCGATCGACCTGGGCGACCGGCGTCTGGACAAGCGCACGGTGCTGCTGGCGGAGCGCATGGCAGCCAATCCGATGGCCAGTATCCCGCAAGCCTGCGGCGGCTGGGCGGAAACCCAGGCGGCGTATCGTTTTTTTGCGCAGGACGACATCGAATGGGAAGCCATCCTGGCCTCGCACTGGGGAAGCGCCGAAACGCGCATGCGGGTGCATCCGGTGGTGCTGTGCATCCAAGACACCACGGAACTCGACTTCAATGGTCAGCGCATTGCCGGTCTGGGGCCGCTCTCGTATGAAGCCCAACGCGGGATGTACGTGCATCCCACCTACGCGGTCAGTCCGCAGCGTGAACCCTTGGGTGTTCTGGACGCCTGGATGTGGGCACGCGAACCCAAGGACGCGAGCGGCCAACGAGGTGGCCTGCTGGAAAGCACCCGCTGGACGGAGGGCTACACCCGCATCGCGGAGTTGGCGAGCAGCATGCCGGACACCCGGCTGGTGTATGTGGCGGATCGGGAGGCGGACATCGTGGCCCTGATGGTGCAAGCCCGCGAGCTGGGGCATCCCGCCGACTGGCTGATTCGTTCCCAGCACAATCGGGCGCTTCCCGAGGGCGGCAAGCTGTGGACTGAGGTCCTGGCCAGCGAAGCGCTCGGCGGCATCCGCTTCACGATGCCTTCGCGGCAAGGACAGAAGGCGCGGGACGTTCGGCAACGAGTCTGGGCAAAGCGGGTGACGGTCTCCGACGGCAAGGGGAGCCGGATCGAGGTGAGTTGTCTGGTGGCGCGAGAAGAAAGTGCCCCGAGGGCGTGAAGCCGGTGGAATGGCGGCTGCTGACCAATCGGCCGATTAACTCTTTCGAAGCGGCGACCGAACTGATCGACTGGTACCGGGCGCGCTGGGAGATCGAACTGTTCTTCCATGTCCTCAAGAACGGCTGCCGCGTAGAGGCGTTGCAGTTGAGCACCGTGGCGCGGCTGGAACGGGCGCTGGCGCTGTTCATGGTGGTGGCTTGGCGGATTGCCCGACTCATGCGCCTGGGCCGTACCTGCCCAGACCTGGATGCGGCCTTGCTGTTCGAGCAGGACGAATGGCAAGCGGCTTACATCCTGAATCGGAAGAAGGTGCCCAAGACGCCGCCCAGGCTCAATGAAGTGGTGCGCTTGGTGGCGATGCTTGGCGGATTTCTGGCCCGCAAGGGCGATGGCGAGCCAGGGGTGAAGACCCTTTGGCTTGGCCTTCAACGCGTCGTCGATTTCGCCGCCGGGATCAGATTCGCGAGAGAGGCTCATGCGTTATGACGCGAGTTCAACTTCAAAGTGTAATTTTGAATAATTTGTGTGTAATGGAATGGATTTACAAGTCAAGTCCAAAATCTGCTGTAAATACTCTTCGATCCGATGAATGACGAATGGTTTTCAGCTAGCGAGGGCAACAACGTTGTTGCCCTCGCTAGCTGCGGCGCGGGAAGCCGCCCACTCCTTGAATTCATCCATGTCGAGGTACTTCCGTTCCTGCCAAGCCTCGTTCTGTTCGGCCAGCAGAGCGCCGATCAGGCGCAAGGCTGACTCGTCGTTGGGGAAGATGCGGATCACGCGCTCCCGCCGGCGAATTTCCTCGTTGAGCCGCTCCTGCATGTTCGTTGTGCGTAGCCGCTTGCGATACTTCTCGGGCAAGACCATTACCGCCATGGCATCCTCGAATCCTGCTTCGAGGCAGGCCACCGCTTTGGGGGCGCTCTTGGCGAAGCGCTCGGTGAATTCCGCCAGGCGGCGCTTGGCCTCGACCAAATCGGGCGCCTGCAGCACGAGCTTGACGGCAGCTGCCACCTCGGCGCGGTGGCGGGTGTTGCATTGGCCCAGAATGTTGCGCATCAGATGCACCTGACAGCGTTGCCAGCTGGCCCCTGAAAGTGCCGCGCTGCCGCTTCACGCAGGCCGCCGTGGTCGTCCGAGATGATGAACTGCGTGCCCTTGAGGCCGCGCCCTCTGAGCCAGCGGAAGGTCTCGTCCCAGGTGGCGAAGCTCTCGGTGTCGCCGATCCGCACGCCCAGAATCTCCCGGAAGCCATCGGAGCGGATGCCTGAGACGGTCAGCACGGCACGCGAAACCACACGATCTTCTTGCCGACTCTTGATGAACAGGGCATCGACCAGCACGAAGGGATACTCGCCGTCCAGCCGCCGTTCGTTGAACGCGCTGACCCGCGGTTCCAGTCCGGCGCACAGTGCGCTCACCATCGATTTGGAGAAGCTGGCGCCGCACAGCTCTTCGGTGATCGCCGAGACCTTGCGCGTCGAGACACCGTGCACGACCATTTCCATGAGCGCCAGAACGAAGGCCTGCTCGCTCCGCTGGTAGCGCTTGAAGATGTCCGTCGAAAAGCTGCCGTCCCGCGTCTGCGGCACCAGCAGCGTCACCGGCCCAACCCGCGTGTAAAGGGTGCGTGGCCGGTAGCCGTTGCGATAGCCGGCCCGTTCGTCCGTGCGCTCGTGCCGCGTCGCCCCCAGCGTTTCCGTCACCTGCGCCTCCAGTACTTGATTGAGCACCGCTTCCACCAGTTTCGCCAGCCCGTCCTGCCCGTTTAAAAGCCCTGGCAGCAAGTCCGTTCCTACGCTAACCTCATACCCAGTCATCGCTTCTCTCCTTCGGTTATCGATCGTCTCGCAACGTCAGTTTACCGAATCGAAGCGGTGGCTACCTGCCACCCGATTTACAGCAGTTTAGGGACTCAATCGATTTACAGCAGTTTAGGGACTCAATCTCGTGCGACGATGAAGGTATTCACTAATACTCGCCAAGCATCTCTTTAACTGACAAACTGTCATTGCACTTTCAGGATTCAAAGTACCGTTGCAACCTATTCCCGTTTGCTTGACTGCCGATATCGAGTTTGATATTCGTGGCGCCCTGACCTATCCCGATCGCTGTTCTCCAGCCGGTTTTGAATCTGTGCAACGCAAGGTTGGTGGCAGGAGCCAAGGGCTTGCCCCGCTCCTTAGACCTCTTTCCGAATTCGGGTTGCCCGCCACCTTTTTTGTCGAGGCGATGCAGGTGGCGCATTTTGGTACTGAACCCATGGCGAGTGTCGTCAACGAACTGAAGCAGTATCCGCTCTTCGATCTCCAGTTGCATGCCCACCCTTGCTGGGAATATCTGCTCGCCCCTGACTGGCGACAGACCGTGGGGCAAGTTGTTAAAAACGATTCGCTTGCCGGTCGTGGCGTAGGTGGTGCCACACGTATTCTTTCCCTGGCTGCAGACTATTTCCGGCATCTGACAGGCCAGTCGCCGGTTGCCTTTCGGCCAGGAAACTTGCGTATCGACGGAGACCTCCTTCGGGCCCAGGCAGCCGTGGGGTTACCTCTGTCTTCGTCCGGCGGTAAGGCGTATTTCGTACCAGAAGACCCCAGTCTCTCGTTGTGGTCCGGTGTGGCGCGCCAGGACTCTGTCACCGAGATACCAGTTACCTCTTACCAGGTTGGAGTGCCGTGGAAGAACTTGGCGAAGTTGCTTACCGTTACCGGCACTCCGCTGAGCACCATGATCCGTATACTTGAGCATGCTGCCAAACATAACCAAGGGCCAGTTGTGTTTTTGACCCATGCTAGTGAGATGGCGAAAGACGCGGCGAGCATCTTCGAGCCACCACGTTATGTACCCCTGCGCACTAACCAGGAACGTTGGCGTGAACTATGCTGCTACCTGCATGAAAACGCAGCACGCTTCAGGGTATTACCGTTCGGCCCTTCAGTCGCCTTCTGGCAGAGTCTAGCCCCCGTATCCCGAAACCCTTATCGTGGACGGGTGAGGGATTTGTCGGTAATTGCCCTGAGCCGACTGATAAAGAGAGTGTAAATGAGCGATCGACCTTATGTCGGGATTGTCGGCCCACTCGGCCCGGCCCAACTGGCGTGCCTGCGGAGTTGGCGGCATGCCGGCCTGCGTACTGCCTTTTTCCAGACAGGCGTACGTCCGCTTCATGGCTTTCTGATTCACCTGGCAGATTTTTATCGTTTCTTGCCAGAAAGCGTTGCCATCAAAGAGAGCATTGCCAAAGTGGGGGAAGAATGCACGGTGCACGGAATCGCCGCCATCACGTCCCTTTCTGAGCGGGTTGCATTGAAACTGTGGTCGCATCGGCAGGAAGGAGGGTTCCCCATGACACACCTCATGCTCAATGAGCCGGGGCTTTACGGGGTATTGGAATCCAAGCTGAAACAGATTGGTATTGCGGAACAAGCGGGTTTACCCATTCTGCCCACGATCACCTTGGCCGTTGTTGGGGATTCGGCCAAATTGCCAGCCGATCGCTTGATGGTATTGCGCCCCGACATTGCGCGTTTGGTGCGGCCGATGTTCAAGGCCGAAGTCATCGGCAATCGCTCTGAGGCAGAGACATTTCTGGCATCGCGCAGCCTGGATGAGGCGTGGATTATCGCTCAGCCTTTCGTCGCCGGTCCCAATCTCGTCGTCCATGCGGCGAGGGCTATCGACGGCAGTTGGGATCATCGTGAGGCCTATGTTACCGAGATCAAGTTTAACGGTCTCGCGGTGTCGCTGAAGCCCTGCTCGCTGCCTGCGGAACTCCTTGAGGCTTGCCGCAGATTCGAGAAAGCCACGGGGCTGTATGGTGTTTTCCATTACGACTTCATCGTTGACGAGAATACTGGCAAAGCCTTTTTTCTGGAGGTCAATCCGCGCCTCGGTGGAACAACTGCCAAGGTGTACGCGACAGGTTATGACGAGCCGACCCTGCTCGTTGCCGCCCATCTGCCGTTCCTGTTGGCATCTGAATTTCGGCAGCAGACAAAGCGGTACCGTGCTATCAGCCGGATCGCCGCACTTAAATGCGTGCTTGCTACCATACGCCGCCCCCTGTCCTCGATCGATTTCCCGGCCAATTCGCGTACTGCCTTCATTGGCCAGGCTTTGCGGGGAATGCTTACCTACCCTGATGAAGTCTTCTCTTTCTCCGACATCGTGGGTGATATTGCCTACCTGATACAGATGTGTGTCTGACGATCGTCGCTCAGCAACAGGGCCATTCGCCGTATTACAAGCAATTAGGAAATAGCCTAGTAGAGGCCTCTGTCGTGTCTAGTGTTCCATGCGCCGGAGATTGACTCAGGCTTGGGACTGCTCCGATACCGGAATTCTGGTGCTTGATTCTTTGAAGATGCCCGGCTTCCGCATTCATGTACGTTATCGAAACCAAGTTCCTGCCTCCTGCGACGTCAGCCGACCCGTTGCCGGATCGCGACTGTATTCCTGAGGACTTATAATGCCGGCCTCTTGAGCATCCCGCCGGAATCCCGATGTCCCGCATTCTTCTCGCCCCGATGGAGGGTCTTGCCGATCCGCTGATGCGCGACGTGCTGACGGCGATCGGCGGCTACGACTGGGGTATCTGCGAATTCATCCGGGTAACCGAGAGTGTCCTGCCGAATCGCACTTTCCTGCGCACCTGCCCGGAGCTGCTCAACGATAGCCGGACGGCGAGCGGGACGCCGATGCGCGTTCAACTGCTCGGTTCCGATCCGCATTTTATGGCAGCCAACGCGCGGCGTGCGCTCGGGTATCGGCCGGCCGGCATCGACATCAATTTCGGTTGTCCGGCGCCGACCGTGTTCCGCCATCGTGGCGGTTCGGCGCTGCTCGGCGAGCCGCAACTGCTCTACGACATTGTCAGCGCCGTGCGCGCGGTTGTTCCGGTCGACATCCCATTTACGGCAAAAATGCGTCTCGGCATCGCGGACGATTTGCTGGCCGTCGATTGCGCCCGCGCCATCGAAGCCGGAGGTGCCGACGAATTGATTGTCCATGGCCGGACCAAGGTCGACGGCTATCGCCCGCCTGCACGCTGGGCGCAGATCGACCGCGTGCGCGCGGCGGTTAACATCCCCATCATCGCCAATGGCGAGGTGTGGACGGTCGACGATTTCCGCAAGTGCCAGCTCGAGTCGGGCTGTGCCGACATCATGATCGGCCGTGGTGCCCTGGCTGACCCGCTGCTCGCCCGGCGCCTGCGCGGTGAAGCGGTCGGCGGCTGGGACGCGCTGATTCCGTCGGTTGCCACCTATTGGCATGGTGTGCGGGAACGGGTATTACCGGTCCATGCCGGCGGCCGCCTCAAGCAGTGGCTGATGCTGCTGCGTCGCCATTATCCGCAGGCCGAATTGCTCTATCAGCGCCTGCGTCCGGTCAAGTCAGCCGAGGAAATCGACCGCCTGCTGGTCGCTGCAGGCATTATCGAAAACTTACCGCTGGCCGCCTGATGGACGGCAACTCGCGTTTCATTGCCAGCGCGCAGGACGGCCCGCACCGCGATCTGGAAAAGCTGGTGCGCCGTCACATGACGCATCCATTTCGCAAGCCGATACTCGATTACAACCGTGCCGCCTTTTCTGCCGCACTGGCTGCCCGCGATCGCTGGCGACCTAACGCACCGCTGATTGTCGACGCCGGCTGCGGCGTCGGCTGGAGCACGCAGCGCATCGCCGAGAGCTTTCCCGGACATTTCGTTTTTGGCGTCGATCAGTCGGTCGACCGCATCAGTCGTCGCAAGCCTCTGCCGCTCCCGGCCAATGCGCTGCTGGTTCGCGCCGATCTGGTCGATTTCTGGCGTCTGCTGGCCGCGAGCGACATCCGGCTGGCGCGCCATTACATCCTCTACCCGAACCCGTGGCCGAAGATCGGCCATCTGGCGCGGCGCTGGCATGGGCATGCCGTCTTTCCGACCTGGCTTCTACTGGGCGGCGAACTGGAGTGTCGCAGCAACTGGCGCATCTATATCGAGGAAATGGCGCAGGCGCTGGCCTTGCTAAGCGGACAACCGGTGGCTGCCGAGCCGTATCTGACCGATGATCCGCTGACACTGTTCGAGAAGAAATACCTCGCTTCCAGCCACTCGCTGTGGCGCTGCCGGGTCAATCTGCCATGAACGTCTGTCAAAGTTGCGGCGCCTGCTGCGCCAGCTTGCGTGTCGATTTTCATCCGGCCGAGCTGGCCAGCGGTGCCTTTGCCTGGGGGCAGGGTGTGCCGCTGGAAATGACCGTGCCGGTGACACCGGCCATCGTTCGCCTGCGCGGCACCGATGCGGCCGCGCCACGCTGCGTTGCGCTGGAAGGAACGATTGGCCAGTGCGTGCGTTGCAGAATCTACGAAGAACGCCCGTCGCCGTGCCGCGAATTCGATACCGCCCACGACGCCTGTGCGCGGGCGCGGCAGCGCCACGGTCTCCCGAAGTTATAGATACAACTCGCGAGCAAGAGGTGGTCAGTAAAAGGGATAACCAGGCGGCGTGAATCTCTGCCTGGTCGCTGGTATCAAGGCCAGTACGTAGTTTGCTGCAGGCTACTTGATCTGGGACTTGAAGTAGCTGAATGAATGGATAAATGCATCGCGGATTTTTTCCATTTCAGCGACCATCTTGTCCCAAGAATCTTCGCCAGCGGCCTTGAGTTCTTCGAGTTTGGCGACAGCCAGTGTTGACTGATGATGCAACTTGGCCATTTCAGCCTTGTACTTGTCGCGCGCATCCTCTTTTGCCTCTTGGGCCTTAGCCTCCAGTTCATCTAATTTGGTATTCAACTCGTCAAGTTGAAGTTTCATTTTTGCGGTGTATTCGTCTCTTTTTGTCATGATCTGCTCCCTTGCTATCTGAAATGGAAAGGCTTGGTTTTGAAGTGGCCTGACAATGGCGCCTGTTTGTTTCTCGCCTTCACCAGTGCTGCATAAGTATAGTCGGGAAACGAACTACTATCTGTTCGGTCGCGCACATAACGGGGCGGAAATTAACCTACCGCGGCATATTGCGCAGTTCGACAACAATCTTCGCTTATCCCCGTAATGGTCGCACAAGGCTGTGGATAAGCACGGGACAAGTGGCAGGAATCGCCGCCGAATGGGGCCGTCGCGGTCGACGCCGAAAAAACAGGCAATTTTCCCGATTCCGTCATTCGGCAAGGCGCCACATCTGCCAATAAATCCGCGTTAAAAATGTACAAGACCGGCGAGCTGGCCTTGGGGAAGCAAAAAGCAGAACCATGCAGTCGCCGCCGTTGACGTAAAATAAACATTTCCCAGAGCAAGCCTTTACGAAAGGAAGTCGCCGTGCTTGAAGCCTATCGCGCCCACGTCGCCGAACGTGCAGCCCTTGGTATCCCCCCGCTGCCCCTCTCCAAACAACAGACCATCGAACTGGTCGCCCTGCTGAAGGACCCGCCTGCAGGCGAGGAATCGGCCCTGGTCGAGCTGCTCAGCTTTCGCGTGCCGGCCGGTGTCGATGACGCTGCCAAGGTCAAGGCCGAGTTCCTGGCCAAGGTTGCCAAGAATGAAGAACCCTGCGCCAGGATCTCCAGGGAGATAGCCACCGAACTGCTCGGCACCATGCTCGGCGGTTACAACGTCAAGCCGCTGATTGACCTGCTGACCGACCCTGCCATCGGCGCCGTGGCGGCCAGGGGTCTGAAGCGCACCCTGCTGGTCTTCGACGCCTTCCACGATGTCGCCGAACTGGCCAAGGCCGGCAACGCCAATGCCCAGTCCGTGATGCAGTCCTGGGCCGACGGTGAGTGGTTTACCTCGCGTATCGATGTTCCTTCCTTCCAGACGCTGACCGTCTTCAAGGTCACCGGCGAAACCAATACCGACGACCTGTCACCGGCGCCCGACGCCTGGTCGCGTCCCGACATCCCGCTGCACGCGCTGGCCATGCTGAAGAACCCGCGGGCCGGCATCGAACCGGACGAGCCGGGCGCCCGTGGCCCGCTCAAGCAACTGGAAGCGCTGGCTGCCAAGGGCCACGTGATCGCCTACGTCGGCGATGTCGTCGGTACCGGATCATCGCGCAAATCCGCCACCAACTCGGTGCTGTGGTTCACCGGCGAGGACATTCCCTTCGTCCCCAACAAGCGTTTCGGCGGCGTCTGCCTTGGCTCCAAGATCGCTCCGATCTTCTTCAACACGATGGAAGATGCCGGCGCACTGCCGATCGAAATCGACGCCGGCCAGATGGACATGGGCGACGAGATCAACCTCACGGTTGATCGGGAAACCGGCAAGGTCACCGCCACCAAGAACGGTACCGTGATCGCCGAATCGCAGCTCAAGACCCTGGTCATCCTCGACGAAGTCCGCGCCGGTGGCCGCATTCCGCTGATCGTCGGGCGTGGCCTGACGACCAAGGCGCGCGAATTCCTTGGCCTGCCGCAGAGCACCCTGTTCCGCCTGCCGCAGGATCCGGTCGACAGCGGCAAGGGCTTCTCGCTGGCCCAGAAGATGGTCGGCCGCGCCTGCGGCCTGCCGGAAGGCAAGGGTATCCGTCCGGGCACCTATTGCGAGCCCAAGATGACCACCGTCGGTTCGCAAGACACGACCGGCCCGATGACCCGCGACGAACTCAAGGATCTGGCCTGCCTCGGCTTCTCGGCCGACCTCGTCATGCAGTCTTTCTGCCACACCGCCGCCTATCCCAAGCTGGTCGACGTCAAGACGCACCGCGAACTGCCGTCGTTCATCTCGACCCGTGGCGGCGTCTCGCTGCGCCCCGGCGACGGCATCATCCACTCCTGGCTGAACCGCCTGCTGTTGCCGGATACCGTCGGCACCGGCGGCGACTCGCACACCCGCTTCCCGATCGGCATCTCGTTCCCGGCCGGTTCCGGTCTGGTCGCCTTCGCCGCCGCCACCGGCGTCATGCCGCTCGACATGCCGGAATCGGTGCTGGTTCGCTTCAAGGGCAAGATGCAGGACGGCATCACGCTGCGCGATCTGGTCAACGCCATTCCCTACTATGCGATCAAGGCCGGCCTGCTGACAGTCGAGAAGAAGGGCAAGATCAACGTCTTCTCCGGCCGCATCCTCGAAATCGAAGGGCTGCCCGATCTCAAGATCGAGCAGGCATTCGAGCTTTCCGACGCCGCCGCCGAGCGTTCCGCCGCCGCCTGTTCGGTGCACCTCAACAAGGAGCCGATGGTCGAGTACATGAGCTCGAACATCACCCTGATGAAGTGGATGATCGCCGAAGGCTACCAGGATGCCCGCACCCTGAAGCGCCGCATCATCGCCATGGAAGACTGGATCGCCAACGGCACGCTGCTGCAGCCGGATGCCGACGCCGAATACGCGGCGGTAATCGAGATCGATCTCGCCGACGTCAAGGAACCGATCCTCGCTTGCCCGAACGACCCGGACGACGCCAAGCTGCTCTCCGAAGTCGCCGGCGACAAGATCGACGAAGTCTTCATCGGTTCGTGCATGACCAACATCGGTCACTTCCGCGCTGCCGCCAAGGTCCTCGAAGGCAAGTCGGATATCCCGACCCGCCTGTGGATTGCCCCGCCGACCAAGATGGATGCGCTGATCCTGACCGAAGAAGGCTACTACAGCATCCTCGGCAAGTCCGGCGCGCGCATGGAAATGCCGGGCTGTTCGCTGTGCATGGGCAACCAGGCGCAGATCAAGAGGGGCAGCACGGCGATCTCGACCTCGACGCGCAACTTCCCGAACCGCCTAGGCATCGACACCCGCGTCTACCTCGGTTCCGCCGAACTGGCCGCCATGTGCGCGCTGGCCGGCCGCATCGTCACGGTCGCGGAATACATGGAGCAGATCAAGCTGGTCAATGCCAAGGCAGCCGAAGTCTATCGCTACATGAACTTCGACAAGATTGCAGAATTCGTGGAAGTGGCGGAAACCGTCGAGATGTAAGTTGTGAAAATCAACGCTTTTTGAGCGTCGACCGCGCCCGTAGGAAGTGCCCTTGGGGTGCAACAAAGAGCCCCCGCCAGTTTCCCGGCGGGGGCTTTTGGCCTATGTTAGAAGAACTGCCATCCAGTCGGAGATATCAGCCGCTCAACGCGTGCGCGCCCGTCGGCAGGTCGTATCGTGCTTGCGCGGACTTCCCTGAAAAATTTTGGCAACCGCCTGCAGCACACGGTCACCTTGGTTGCGTCCGCCGGTGGCGTTGAATTTCCTAATCACCTGGAGCGTGAGGTGATCCATCAGATTCATACATATCTGCGCGTGAGGCGACAACGCCGCTTCATCTGCTACCGGCGGAGGGGGCGCCGCTTTGGGTGTTGCGTGAGGCCGGCCTTGCCGATACCGACCTGCAACTCAACTGAGATCAGACTATGGGTTCGATCAGCGCACTGCGTGGTAGGGCCAGTCCAGCAACTCTGCTCGATGTTCGCTGGCCCACTTCAACACCATCCTCATCTCCCATAGTGGCATCCGGCCTTCGACGGTTTCAAGCGTTGGAATATCAATCAGCGCTTTGAGTTCCACATAGAGAGAATAAAAATGCGGCAGATCATGTTCGGCATGAATTAATGTTTGGATCAGAATACTGAAGAAGCGGCTAATGGTAGGCATGGAATTCGAAAAGGTATAGCTGGAATTATGGTCTGATCCCTTGCTCAGGTTTGCCACCTTGCGGCCATAGTCGCCTCTGCAGCTTTAGCACCACTACAACTCAGGCAGCCAACAGGAGCTCGATTTCCGCATCGAATATTTCGTCCAGTTCATCATTTGCTGGCTGCCGTCCAACGCCAGCGGAACTGATGCCGAAACCATTCCGAACGAGTTCGAAAACGCGAACTTCCCCGAATTTCATCTGGCTCTGCCGACCACCGAGCACGCGCGCCAGGTTGCCCGCCTGGTCGCCGCGATTCTGCGCCGCCTCCACGTGCAGGCGTATCAGGTCAAGCGGTATCACGTTGGCGGGTAGCGCGGAAAGTATTGTTCGAGCTGCCTCGAACTCTCTCTCGCGAAGCGCCACCAAGGCCAGTCCGCTCCGGAATGCAGCTGGGTCCCGCGGCGCAAGAACTGCTTTCAGCCCCAGTTCGAGCGCAACCCGTGCATCTCCGAGACGGCCCAGATCAAGCAGTATCATCGCGCGCAAATGCAGGTCGTAAGTATCTTGGGGCGTCACTAGACTGCCCGAACGGTCGCTCAATAGTTCAAGCGCCTCGACATGGCGTTTTTGTTTGCGCAACACATTGGCCAAGCCGTTGACAGCGATGCGATCATTCGGCCAGCGCGCCGTGTTTTGCCGGTACTGCGTTTCCGCCGCCTCCAGTTCGCCGCGCGCCTTCAGAACGTCCGCCAGACCGTTGGCCGATACTTCGTCATTCGGCCAGCGCGCCGTGTTTTGCCGGTACTGCGTTTCCGCCGCCTCCAGTTCGCCGCGCGCCTTCAGAACGTCCGCCAGACCGTTGGCCGATACTTCGTCATTCGGCCAGCGCGCCGTGTTTTGCCGGTACTGCGTTTCCGCCGCCTCCAGTTCGCCGCGCGCCTTCAGAACGTCCGCCAGACCGCACGCCGATACTTCGTTATTCGGCCAGCGCGCCGTGTTTTGCCGGTACTGCGTTTCCGCCGCCTCCAGTTCGCCGCGCGCCTTCAGAACGTCCGCCAGACCGTTGGCCGATACTTCGTCATTCGGCCAGCGCGCCGTGTTTTGCCGGTACTGCGTTTCCGCCGCCTCCAGTTCGCCGCGCGCCTTCAGAACGTCCGCCAGACCGCACGCCGATACTTCGTTATTCGGCCAGCGCGCCGTGTTTTGCCGGTACTGCGTTTCCGCCGCCTCCAGTTCGCCGCGCGCCTTCAGAACGTCCGCCAGACCGTTGGCCGATACTTCGTTATTCGGCCAGCGCGCCGTGTTTTGCCGGTACTGCGTTTCCGCCGCCTCCAGTTCGCCGCGCGCCTTCAGAACGTCCGCCAGACCGCACGCCGATACTTCGTTATTCGGCCAGCGCGCCGTGTTTTGCCGGTACTGCGTTTCCGCCGCCTCCAGTTCGCCGCGCGCCTTCAGAACGTCCGCCAGACCGTTGGCCGATACTTCGTTATTCGGCCAGCGCGCCGTGTTTTGCCGGTACTGCGTTTCCGCCGCCTCCAGTTCGCCGCGCGCCTTCAGAACGTCCGCCAGACCGTTGGCCGATACTTCGTTATTCGGCCAGCGCGCCGTGTTTTGCCGGTACTGCGTTTCCGCCGCCTCCAGTTCGCCGCGCGCCTTCAGAACGTCCGCCAGACCGTTGGCCGATACTTCGTTATTCGGCCAGCGCGCCGTGTTTTGCCGGTACTGCGTTTCCGCCGCCTCCAGTTCGCCGCGCGCCTTCAGAACGTCCGCCAGACCGTTGGCCGATACTTCGTTATTCGGCCAGCGCGCCGTGTTTTGCCGGTACTGCGTTTCCGCCGCCTCCAGTTCGCCGCGCGCCTTCAGAACGTCCGCCAGACCGTTGGCCGATACTTCGTCGTCGTGATTCTCGCGACAGGCCTCGCGCAACAATCTTTCCGCCCATTCCAACTCGCCGAAACGTTGCACGATGGTCGCCGCATTGGCCAGAGTCTTGGCCGTATGTAGATATCGGTCTGCAAGCGGTGAGTTGCGCTGCTGTTCGAGCAATTCGTCGAGGAAACGCCGCGCAGCAGCATCGTCGCCTTCGCTCAGGCGGCGTTCGATTTCCGTTAGCGTTCGGTTGACAGCTTCCAAGCGCGCCAGACGATCAATGGATCCCCTGCGTGCAGGACGGTTGTTGTAACCCGATCCGGCCCATTCCTCGCCTTCGTGTTGCGTCATGCTGGAAACGGTTCTTTTACCGGTTGGCCACAGGTGCTCGAGCAATCTGTTGAGTAAGGTGCGAACTGCTTGCGGCGGCTGGCCGGCAATAGTTGGTGGTGAAAAAACAAGGCCGTTAATTAAGTTCCTCGCTTCGTCCGCAGCACCGCGCTGAAGAATGTCGCGCAATTTTTCTTGATCGCTGACCTGCATTGCTGCGACAAGCGCGTCCAAGTCGTCCGGCAACAGCGGCATTTCTTCGTGCGCTTTGGGTTCCAGGCCGGGCCAGGTGCGAGTCGCGACATCCTGCAACAGTTCTGGCCATTTCGCCCAAGCGGGTGACAGATAGCTGACCCAGGTGAGCGGATCGAGCGGATAGGCATTGCCTAGGCGCCACAGCGCCATCTCCAGCAGTGCTATGGCTTCGGGATGGCGTTCGATGCTCCCATGCAGAGCCCGCAATCCCTTGTCGAGACTGGACAGCGTGTCTTGCAGGTCGGCGTCGAAATCCAAGGTAGCGAGCAAGCCGTGCCAAGCTTCGAGCAATTCGGTTCGGCGCGCCGGATTCCAGTTGCGCCCCCGCTCCTCCAGCAAATCCATCCAGTAAGCGCGCAATTCGCTGCCGCTCTGTTGTTCGGCAAGGGCGCGGCGCAACTGGAAACCCACACGATTGTTGGAACTGGCAAGCACCACGTCACGCTGGAAACCAATTTCATGGAAACGCTGCAAGCCAACGAACAATTCTTCTTGGCGGGGTAGTGCTGAGGCCAACAGGAACAGGTTGAAAACGTAGGTTTCGTCTTCCAGGTAACAGCGCTCGAATGCCTGCGTGCTACCGCCAGCAATCGCCGCGCCTTCCAGCGCGGCGAGCCGTTGCTCCAGCGCATCTGTGCGCCGTTGGATCAAACGGGCCAGCAGGCGAGCGATGCGCCGCGCCAGATTGGCGTAGCGGTCGCCAGCCTCAAGCGCATCGTGGATTTGTTCCGCCGCTTCGGCATCATGCGTAGTGGCGGGCAAGCCTGCACCACTCAACAACGCTTGAAGCGCTTCTGCCTTGCCACTGTTAGCGATGTGGACTAGCTGGTCGCGCAGGATGGCCCGTGCGGCTTGAGTGATATTCATGTCAATATGGCGTGCCGTTGCAACCAGGAACGAGCCGGGATCTCCGGCGGCTGATTCTGAACAAGCGCTTGGCCGTGCTCACGTCGCCTTTTCTGGAACCACGGTGCAATGTCATGCGGCCCTCGTACGACCACTGGAATGTTGACAATCCTGCCAAAACCGATGCAGGCTTCGGCACTGATCTCACCCTTGAGCGGTGCGTGAATCAACTCGCGGACAACAGGTAGACCAGCCGCAAGCGGCATCGCTATGCCGTAGCTGGCCAGTGGTGGCGAGGGAAAGTGGAAGGCGTATGAACCGGCTTCGGCTACAGTCGGACGGTAGAGTTTGCCGGCCAACTCCGGCGAATAACGCCAAGCCAGCATCCATTCGCCTTGTTCGACATGCCCTTGCCCGGTTTTCCTGACGGCATCCGTCCAGTCGAAAACGGCGCTCAGGTCCCCGATTTCATGAGAAAACGCTGCCCACCAATGGGGCTCGCTGTTACCAAGTCCGTCGGAAATTGCTTGCGCAAACTCCTTGATCGTATCCAACCCTTTTGTTTGTAGCGCGGTGACCAGTCTATCAATATCGCTGCCGCCTGGAGTCGCGGGAAGGCGAATGCCGGTCAAGCGAACAACAGCGATCTCGAAGTCCACTTTAGCGGCCACCGAAGGCTTCATGAGACGCCTCAGGAGACTATTTACGGATGCTAGGTGCAGAAGTCGATGGTTACGCGCGGGGCGCTCTTCAAACGGTATCAGATTGCTCCGGTTTGCGTTTTCGGCATAGTCAGCGCATGGCACTGCAGCGGGAGAACGACATAGGAAGTGCGCGAAATATTCAGAGATGGCGGCGTCGAAGCCTCCACCGGAACTCCCCGACGGGAAACAACCTGCACTTACTAGATGAGCTTCCCGTTCGGCATCTACCCGCACGTCCATGCGCCAGTTTTGCGCGAGCGGTGCATGTCCGGGCATGCTGCTGCCTTGCAGCGTACCAAGCGCCGCAAGCCACGGATGGGAATTGCGAGCGCGGTCAAACAGAAAGCTCGCAGGTTGAGACGAAACCAACGGAATTGGGACCATGGGGAGTGAGCAGTTTATGCTGAGTAACGGCGACTATCGCGAGTGCTAATTGACAAAACCTGTTTTCATTATCCTATTTTCCTCAGTTAGCTGCTAGCCCCAGCCACAGTGCGCGTGAATCGATGGAAACCCTGCACCGCACCCCGCTCTGGCTTTCTTCGAAGCAGTTGAGTCGCCGTCTCCCCAGAGCCAACTTTTCGTAAATGCGGTGCCCTAAATTTCCATCGGCGCAGCTATGTGAGGGATTGTCTGGCTAGAGCCACCGAGCCGATCCTCGCTTGCCCGAACGATCCGGACGACGCCAAGCTGCTGTCCGAAGTCGCCGGTGACAAGATCGAGGAAGTCTTCATCGGTTCGTGCATGACCAACATCGGCCACTTCCGTGCCGCCGCCAAGGTCCTCGAAGGCAAGTCGGACATCCCGACCCGCCTGTGGATCGCCCCGCCGACCAAGATGGATGCGCTGATCCTGACCGAAGAAGGCTACTACAGCATCCTCGGCAAGTCCGGTGCGCGCATGGAAATGCCCGGCTGTTCGCTGTGCATGGGCAACCAGGCGCAGATCAAGAGGGGCAGCACTGCGATCTCGACCTCGACGCGCAACTTCCCGAACCGCCTCGGCATCGACACCCGCGTCTACCTCGGTTCCGCCGAACTGGCCGCCATGTGCGCGCTGGCCGGCCGCATCGTCACGGTCGCGGAATACATGGAGCAGATCAAGCTGGTCAACGCCAAGGCCGCCGAAGTCTATCGCTACATGAACTTCGACAAGATTGCGGAATTCGTGGAAGTGGCGGAAACCGTCGAGATGTAACAAGCGAAAACCGTCGCCGGACTTTTCTGGGAATTTTGGCGTCGACCGCAACAATCCACCGTCGGCTCGTTGGCAACCGGCTGGCGGCTCCGCAGGCTGCGTTTGGGTACTGCTTGCCGTGGCGCAGCAGGGACATGGCGAACTGGCGCAGGGCCAACAGGGTCTGTGGTAGATGGTCCTTTTGCGCACCCGGCGCTCGTCGTCGCGGAAGCGGACATCGAGCACCCAATGCAGGCGATTTTCCACCCGCCAGGGACGGTGTGCCGCCCAGACAAAGGTCTCGGCATTGGCGGTACCCTTCGAGCCGACGTACAACGTCCGCCAACTTCGGCCAGTGCTGCCGGATCGGGCGACCCAGCCGGGACAGGTTGCTGATCCACAACGCCTGTCGCGTCTCGATTCTCCCATGATCCTTCGCGAGCGTTTGCCATCGACTCACACACAGGGTAAGGTTTACCCGAGCCAAAGAGCAGTGATTTCGATTCGTATCAAGGAAAGAGACCTGCTGCTTTGTCACAATTTCCATCGGCTGCCAATCCGGTAGCGTCGCTGAGGAATCCCAATGGAACCAATTCACGTCTGCAACCACACCACCCAGGAAGCTCTCTACCCTTTCGATGCACGCGGCATCGCCAAGCGTTTCCGCCACGCCGCGATTTTTGGTGCGCTCGATGCGCTGATGCCGGGTGAAACGATGCGCTTCTGCAACGACCATGATCCGCTGCCGCTGCTGGCCCAGTTGCAGCAACGCTACGGCGATCGTCTGGGCATCGAGTACAAGCAGCGCGAGCCGGGCGCCATCGTGATCGACTTTACCGTTGTGAGCTGATTGCTTCATACCGCGAGCCTGACCCTCCTTGCTTTGCTGGGCAGCGCCGTTCTGGCGCTGAGTGGGGTCGGCTCGCCGCTGGCGGTGGCGCATCTGGCGTTCGCCGTCGGCATCGTGCCGCTGATCTTCGCGGCAATGAGCCATTTTGTCCCGGTCCTGACCCGTACCGGCGATCCCGGGCGCTTGGTCACACATTTGCCTGGCGCCGCCCAGTTGGCGGGCATCGTCGTCGTTGCCGCGATGCAGGGCTTGGTGCCGTACTGGCTGTTATATGTGGCTGCCGCGGTCGACCTGCTTTTGGCGGCAATTTTGCTCAACTGGATTGCTGCCCGCGTGCGTGCCACGCTCGGTTCGCCGCATCCCGGCTGGCGCTGGTACGGCGCGGCGCTCGGTTGCCTGATGCTGGCCCTGCTGGCTATTCTGCTGGAGGCGCTCTGGCCGCAGTACTGGAAACCCTTACGCCTGTTTCACCTGCACTTGAACACGCTTGGTCTGGTCGGGCTGGCGGCGCTTGGCACGCTGCCTGTGCTGCTGCCCACTGCGCTCGGCAAGCCCGATCCGGAAGCGGCCAGTTGGCTGCGTCGCCGTCTGTGGCTGGCGGTGGGTGGGGCGCTGGTCATCGCTAGCGGTGTCGCTGTGATGTGGCCATTTGCCATGCCGGGCGCCGCGCTGATGCTGGTTGCCACGATCGGCCTGGCCGGCCAGTGGGTGCGACGTTTCGGAATGCGCAGCCTGCTGGGCGACGGCGTCGCCGTTTCCTTGCTCGGCGCGACAATCGGTCTGCTGATCACGCTGGGCGCCGGACTGGCGCACGGTGCCGGTTTGATGCCGGGACGGCCGACCCTGCTCGCCTGGGGCGTCGGCTTCCTGCTGCCACTGGTGACCGGAGCGCTCAGCCAACTGCTGCCGGTATGGCGCTGGCCGGGGCCGAGCATTCCGGCGCGCCAGATCATGCGCCAGAAACTGGCCGCCACCGGCGGCTGGCGGACAGCGTTGTTTATCGCTGCGGCGCTGGCGCTGCTTGGTGGTTTGAATGAGCTTGGCGGAGCGCTGCTGGCCGGCGGATTGCTGCTGCTCGCCAGCGGGCTGGTGCAGGCTATGCGTGTCTCCCGGTCAACGCGGTAAAATCACTTTTTTCGTATTTCAGGGCTTCGCCATGCATTACATTTCGACCCGCGGCCACGCCGTGCCCCAGTCTTTCTGCGACATCCTGCTCGGCGGGCTGGCCCCGGATGGTGGCCTTTACCTGCCTGAAACCTATCCGCAGATCGGCCGGGCCGAACTCGATACCTGGCGCAAGCTGGCGTACGCCGATCTGGCCTACGCGATCCTGTCACGTTTCATCACCGACATTCCGGCGGCCGACCTCAAGGCGCTGGTCGCCAAAACCTACACGGCGCAGGTCTATTGCCATACCCGCAACGGTGGCGATGCGGCGCAGATCACACCGCTGACCCGGCTCGAAGACCGCTTGTACACGCAGGAACTGTCCAATGGCCCGACCCTGGCCTTCAAGGACATGGCGATGCAGTTGCTCGGCAACCTGTTCGAGTATGTGCTGGACAAACGCGGTGAGTCGATCAACATCCTCGGCGCCACCTCGGGCGACACCGGCTCGGCGGCCGAATACGCCATGCGCGGCAAGCACAATGTCAAGGTCTTCATGCTGTCACCGGACGGCAAGATGAGCGCCTTCCAGCGCGCCCAGATGTATTCGCTGCAGGACGCCAATATCTTCAACATTGCCGTCACCGCCATGTTCGACGACGCGCAGGACATCGTCAAAGCGGTTTCCAACGATGCCGAATTCAAGGCCAGGTACAAGATTGGTGCCGTCAATTCGATCAACTGGGCGCGCGTCGCCGCGCAGATCGTCTATTACTTCCAGGGCTATTTCCTGGCGACGAAATCGAATGACGAGCAGGTCGCCTTCGCTGTACCGTCCGGCAACTTCGGCAACATCTGCGCCGGCCATATCGCGCGCCAGATGGGGCTGCCGATTGCCCGTCTGGTACTGGCCACCAATGAGAACGACGTACTCGACGAGTTCTTCCGCAGCGGCGTCTATAGGCCGCGCACCTCGGTCGAAACCAGCATCACGTCCAGCCCGTCGATGGATATTTCCAAGGCTTCCAACTTCGAGCGCTTCGTGTTCGATCTGGTCGGCCGCGATCCGGCCGTTGTTGCCGAATTGTGGGCCAAGGTGGATAAGGGGCAGGCTTTCGACCTGTCTGCTACGGTCTACTGGAAAAACCTGCCGAATTTTGCCTTCGTTTCCGGCAAGAGCACGCACAACGACCGCATCAAGACTATCCGCTTCGCGCAGGGTCGCTACAACGTGATGCTCGACACCCACACCGCCGATGGCCTGAAGGTGGCGCTCGAACATCGTCTACCCAACATCCCGATGATCGTCCTCGAAACGGCCCAGCCGGCCAAGTTCGAGGAAACCATCCGCGAGGCCCTGGGCACCGAGCCGGTGCGTCCGGCCGACCTCAAGGGTATCGAGAACCTGCCGCAACGCGTGGTCGTCATGGCGCCGGATGTCGCTGCGATCAAGCAGTTTATCGTCGAGCACGTGTGAGTTTCGATTACGAAGCCTTCTGGTCGGCCCGCTATCGCGATGCGGGTGATGACTACCTGTTCGGCACGGCGCCCAACAAGTTTCTCGCCGCGCAGAGCGAATATTTCGGAGCTGGCGTGAATGTGCTGTCGGTAGCCGATGGCGAAGGGCGGAATTCGGTGTGGCTGGCCGAGCAGGGCTGCACTGTTACGGCGACCGAAATTTCGCCGGTGGCGCTGAAAAAAGCGGCGAAGCTGGCGCGCGTGCGACATGTCGCGGTCGACTTCATTGAGACCGATATTTTTGACTGGGACTGGCCGAACGAAGCGTTCGATGCTGTAGTTGGCATTTTCATCCAGTTCGCTGGGCCAGCCGAGCGGCCGCGGCAGATTGCCGGCATGCAGCAGGCGGTCAAACCCGGTGCTTTGCTGTTCCTGCAAGGCTATACCCCGAAACAGCTGGAATACCGAACCGGCGGCCCATCGGCTGTGGAAAACCTCTATACCGAGCCGTTGCTGCGTGAATTATTTTCGGAATGGGAGATCGTGCTGCTAAGAGAGCACGAAGATCTGATCGACGAGGGCAATGCGCACAGCGGACATTCGGCCCTGATCGACCTGATCGCGCGCAAGCCTGCTGCTACAGGTAGATGACCGCCGGAAAAACGGTAACGGCGAGTACCAGAACGAGCCATTCGAGGTTGTTACGGGCAAGGAAGCCCGTGAAATGCAGAATCAGAACCAGAATCGCAACCACGTAAAACAGTGCAAACAGCATTCGAGCCCCCATCAAGAATTGACGTTTTCCGCCAGTCGTTACCGATTATGACCAAAAATCCCGGCAGCGCATAGTCCGTCAGGCTAATCCATGAAGCGCATTGACAGGTCGAGCGCCTTGACGTCCTTGGTCAGCGCGCCAACCGAAATGCGGTCGATGCCGGTTTCGGCGATACCACGGATGGTTTCGAGCGTGACGTTGCCCGATGCCTCGAGTATCGCGCGACCGGCATTGATCGCGGCGGCCTCGCGCAGCGTGGCGAGCGTGAAATTGTCGAGCAGGACCATCGTCGCGCCGGCATCGAGCGCGACGCGCAGTTCGGCGAGCGATTCGACCTCGATCTGGATGAACCTGCAGCGGTCGCCAGCCTGTCCGGCAACCCGCCGTGCCGCAGCCAGGACTTCCGCGATTCCCCCGGCGGCATGGATATGGTTCTCCTTGATCAGGATCGCGTCCCACAGCGCCAGGCGGTGATTGCCGCCGCCGCCGCAGCGCACGGCGTATTTCTGGGCGATGCGCAGTCCGGGCAGCGTTTTGCGGGTGTCGACGACCTGTGCGCCGCTGTTGGCGATCGCGTCGGCGTAGATACGAGCCTTGCTGGCCACCGCTGACAACAGTTGCAGGAAGTTCAGCGCGCTGCGTTCGGCCGAAAGCAACGCGCGGGCATTGGCGCGGATCTGGCAAAGCAGTTGATCGGGTGCGATGCGCTCGCCATCGGCGGCGCGCCAGACGATCTCGGCGGCCGGGTCGAGACCCTTGACGCAGCCTTCGAACCAGGCGCGGCCACAGAGCACGCCGGCTTCGCGCGAAATCACCGTGGCCCGCGAAACATGCCCACCCGGAACCAGACTGGCGGTCAGGTCGCCGGGACCGATATCCTCGGCGAGGGCGGCATCCACATTGCGGGCGATTTCGGCGGCGAGGAGATGATCGATTTCGATGGACATGAGGGCGGCCACAAGGCATGCTGGAGAAACGATTGTACCGTCCGAAGGCGTGCCATGTCCGAGTTAGCCAGCGTTTTTCGTGTCAGCGTCGGCGTTCTGGTAGCGCTGCTGGTTGTCCTGTTCATAGTCTATTGGTTTATCCGGGACATCACGCAGAAGCGCCACACGGTGTTGCGCAATTTTCCGGTCATCGGCCATCTACGTTTCTTCTTCGAGAATCTCGGCGAGTATTTCCGGCAATACCTTTTCCTCAACGACCGCGAGGAAATGCCCTACAACCGCGCAACGCGGGCCTGGGTCTATCGCCTGGCAAAGAACGAGGCCGGGATTCTCGGTTTCGGCTCGACTTATGAACTGTCGCAGCCGGGGGCGCTGGTCTTCGTCAATGCCGCATTCCCGGTCCTCGACAACGAGTTCGTGCCGACGCCGCCGCTGATCATCGGCGAAGGCTGGTGCGACACTCCTTTCGCCGCCCGGTCCGTCATCAACATCAGCGGCATGAGCTACGGCGCCATTTCGCAACCGGCGGTGCGGGCATTGTCGCGCGGTGCCGGGCAGGCCGGCTGCTACATGGATACCGGCGAAGGCGGACTCAGCCCCTACCATCTGGAGGGCGGCTGCGATCTGATCTACCAGATTGGCACGGCCAAGTACGGGGTGCGCGACGCCAGTGGCCGGCTCGATCCGGAAAAGCTGCGCCAAGTGGCCGCGCAGGAAAACGTTCGGGCTTTTGAAATCAAGCTTTCACAGGGCGCCAAACCCGGCAAGGGCGGCGTCCTGCCGGCGGCCAAGGTGACCGAGGAAATCGCCCGCATCCGCGGCATTCCGTTTGGCAAGGATTCGCTGTCACCCAATCGCCATCCGGAAATCGGCAACATGGACGAATTGCTTGACATGGTCGTGCGGGTACGCGAAATCACCGGCAAACCGGTTGGCATCAAGACGGCGATCGGTGGCTGGCAGTTCATGCATCAACTGGTCGACGCCATCCACCGGCGCGGCCTGGGCAGCGCACCGGATTTCCTGACCGTCGACGGTGGCGAAGGCGGTTCAGGCGCGGCCCCGCAGGCCCTTGCCGACCACATGGCGATGTCGATCAAAGAAGCCCTGCCGCTTGTCGTCGACGCCCTGATCGAGAGCGGATTGCGCGAACGGATCAAGGTCATCGCTTCCGGAAAACTGGTGACGCCGGCCAAGGTCGCCTGGGCGCTGGCCTGCGGCGCCGACTGCATCAATACCGCACGCGGCTACATGTTCTCGCTCGGTTGCATTCAGGCACTGCGCTGCCACCAGAATTCCTGCCCGACGGGCATCGCGACCCATTTGCCACGTCTGCAGCGCGGTCTGGTGGTCGAGGACAAGGCCGAGCGGGTTGCCGCCTACACGCGGAACCTGAACAAGGAGGTCGAAATGATCGCTCACGCCTGCGGCCTCCGGCATGCACGGGAATTTCGTCGCGAGCACGCGCGCGTCGTCCAGCCCGACGGCAAGAGCGTCGCTCTCAACATGCTTTATCCGTACCCGCCCACTCGTTGAACAGCACGCGCGCGGCATCGATGACCTCGCCGGCGGTCAGGCCGATCGGCCCGACCCCGCTGGTGACCAGCCGGTCCGCCGCCGCGCCATGCAGATGGACGCCGGCGAGGAGGGCGGCTTCCGCTGGCCAGCCCTGGGCGAGGAGGGCGACGATCATGCCGCTGAGGACGTCGCCCATGCCGGCCGTCGCCATTCCCGGGTTGCCTGTGGAATTGATCCACCAGCGGCCGTCGACTGTGGCAATCACCGTCCCGCAGCCTTTCAGGGCGATGTGGCTGCAATAGCGCTCGGCCAGTTCGCAGGCGGCGCGGACGCGGTCGCCCTGGATCTCGCGGATTGGGCAATCGAGCAGGCGGGCAGCTTCGGCCGGGTGCGGGGTCAGAATGGCGGGGTCGACACGGTTGTGAAGGTGGCCCGCAATGCGTCCGTTGTCAGCCAGCAGATTCAGCGCGTCGGCGTCGAGAAGTAGCTGGACGGGCGCCTTGAGCGATTGCTCGAGGAGGCGGAGTGCCTCCGCCGAGCGGCCCATGCCGGGGCCGCAGGCGAGCGCCTGGAGGTCGCTCTGCAGCAGCGTGTCGGCACGGCGCATCATCAATTCGGGCTGGACGAGATCGACCGCTGGCGCATCCGCATCGAGCAGGCCGAGGTAGATGCGGCCGGCGCCAAGCTTGAGTGCGGCACGACCGGCCAGGAAAGCGGCGCCGACCATGGACTTGCCGCCACCGAGGATGCCGGCGCTGCCAAAACTGCCCTTGTGGGTGTTCAGGCGCCGCGGTTTCAGGTGCGCGGCAAAGTCGGCGAGAGCGACGACGTGCCCGTCGGCGTCGACTTCGGCGGCGAGATGCAGGTCAAGCCTGGCAACGCGGATCTCCCCGCAATGATCCGGGCCGTCCGCGGTCAGCAGCCCGGGTTTGGCGCCGATGAAGGTCAGCGTATGGCTGGCGTGGATGCACGGACTGAAGGCCCGGCCGCTGTCGGCATCGAGGCCGGAAGGGCAGTCAAGAGCGAGCAACGGGCAGACGTCGCGCCCGGCAAGCTGGTTGGCGGTCGCGATCCAGTCAGCGTAACGGCCATCTGGCGCACGAGTGAGGCCGATGCCGAACAGCCCGTCGATGATCAGCGCCCAGCGGCCGTCGCCCGGAATCGTCGGCAGAGTGATGCCGCCGGCTCCGATGAATTGCCGATGGGCGGCTGCCGCATCGGCGGGCAGGTGCCCGGGATCGCCCGCAAACACGACGCAGGTCTTGAAAAAGCGTTCGCGCAGCAGGCGCGCGGCGACGAAGGCGTCGCCACCGTTGTTGCCCGGGCCGGCGAGAATCAGGATCGGCACATCGCTTTCCAGCGCCAAGGCAGAAGCCCAGTCCGCGGCGGCCGCGCCGGCTCGTTCCATGAGGGGTTCGCCGGCGTGAGCGGCTTCGATTTGGCGCAGCCTGGCGCTGTGGTAAAGGTTGGTGTCCATCGGGAAATTTTATCCCCAAATCCGGCGGGCGAGCCGCAGCGTTGATGCGTGGATGGCGACGGTGTCGGCGATCTGCCGGGCATAACCGCCGGCCATGGCGATGGCGACCGGGATCGCATTCATCCGGCAGCGCGAGAGCACCCGACGGTCGCGCTCGGCGAGGCCGGCGAAGCTCAGCGCGAGGCGGCCGAGGCGGTCGTCGCGGTAAGGATCGGCGCCGGCAAGGTAGATGACGAGGTCGGGCCGGGCCCGGTCGAAGGCGGTATCCAGACCTTCCGCAAGGCGGGTCAGATAGGCGTCGTCGGTGCAGCCGTCGGGCAACTCGATGTCGAGGTCGCTGGCTTCCTTGGTGAACGGAAAGTTGCGGGCGCCGTGGATCGAGAAAGTGAAGACGCGGTCGTCGCCGGCAAGGATGCTGGCGGTCCCGTTGCCCTGATGGACGTCGCAATCGACGATCAGCACCCGCTCGGCGCGACCTTCGGCCTGCATGGCGCGAGCGGCGACGGCGGCATCGTTGAAGACGCAGAATCCCTCGCCGCGATCGCGGAAGGCATGGTGGGTGCCGCCGGCCAGGTTGGCCGACACGGCGCCGCCGCGCAGGGCCGAACGACAGGCCGAGATCGTTGCGCCGGCGGAGCGCCGCGAGCGTTCGACCATGCCCGGGCTCCATGGAAAGCCGATGGCTTTTTGGGCCTTTTCCGGCAGTTGACCGCAACAGACCTGCCGGATGTATTCGGGATCGTGGGCGCGCGCCAGCTCCTCGTCGCTGGCGGCATGCGGCAGGTGAAAGTCGCTCTCGGCGAACTCACCGGTGGCGAGCAGTTCGGCGCGTAAGCGAACGTACTTTTCCATCGGGAAACGATGGCCTGCCGGCAGGGGCAGGACAAAGACGTCGGTGTAGAAAAGATCCACCGCCGAGGTACGCGCGGTTCAGTTCAGCGCGGCGGACAGCTTGCGGCGGAATTCGCGAACCAGGTCGTCGTACTGTTCGCTGCCGGCAAGGGCCTCGAAGATTTGCAGCAGCGCCTTGCGACCGGCGCCTTCGTCGAAGAAACGGTCACGGATGACAACCTCAAGCGCATTTTCGAGCGCTTCGCGAAAGCGGTTCTGGCCGGCGTAGGCGCGCGCCAGTTCGAGGCGGGTGGCGTGATCGGCCGGGTCGGCGGCAAGCCTGGACTCCAGTTCGCCGGTGTCGGCAGCGCCAGCGGCCAGCGCCAGACGGGCGCGCAGCGCATTGGCGCGCCCGGCTTCGAGGGTGAATTCGCTGGCGAGCAACTGTCCGGCCTCGTCGTTACGTCCGAGTTGCAGCAGGACATCGATGGCATCGAGACGCAGCGCCTCGTCATCCGGCCTTTCCCGGCTGGCTTCCGAGAGCCTGGCCAGCGCCTCATCGAGACTGCCCTCGGCGACCAGGGCGGCAGCCTCCTCGCGCGGGTTGCCGCCGGCAGCGGGCAGGGCGATGCGGTCGAGGAAGGCGCGGATCTGGCCTTCCGGCAACGCGCCATTGAACTCGTCGACCAGTTGTCCCTGAAAAAGCACCTTGACCGAAGGAATGCTGCGCACGCCGAAATGCTGCGCCAGCTCCGGATTCTGGTCGGAATCGACCTTGGCCAGCAGGAAGCGGCCGGCATACTCCTCAGCGAGCTTTTCGAGCATCGGCTTCAGCGTCTTGCACGGTTCGCACCATGGCGCCCAGAAATCGATGACCACAGGTACCTGCGACGAGGGCTCGATGACCTTGGCTTCGAATTCTTCGATGGAGACGTCAAAGGAAAATTGGGGCATGGGGAAAGGCCAGTCAATAAAGAAAGGGGAATTATAGATTATGCCGATTTGAGGAATTGTTTCCTTTTCGGCTATCATTCGGCTTTCCCGCAGCCTGTCTTTCCATGACCAAATTCGTATTCGTAACAGGCGGTGTCGTGTCCTCGCTGGGCAAGGGCATCGCCGCCGCATCGCTGGGGGCCATTCTCGAATCCCGCGGCATTCGGGTCACCCACATCAAGCTCGATCCCTACATCAACGTCGACCCGGGCACGATGAGTCCTTTCCAGCATGGCGAGGTTTTTGTCACCGAGGACGGCGCCGAGACCGACCTCGATCTCGGACACTACGAGCGCTTCACCAGCGCCAAGATGAGCCGGCGCAACAACTTCACTACGGGTCAGGTCTACGACGCGGTAATCAGGAAGGAGCGGCGCGGCGAGTATCTCGGCAAGACCGTCCAGGTCATTCCGCACATCACCGACGAGATCAAGGGCAAGATCAAGGCGGGAGCCGAAGGCGCCGACGTGGCGATCGTCGAAGTCGGCGGCACGGTCGGCGACATCGAGTCGTTGCCTTTCCTCGAAGCCATCCGCCAGATGGGTATCGAGGAGGGCCGCATCAACGTTTGCTACATGCACCTGACGCTGCTGCCCTACATCCCGACCGCCGGCGAGCTGAAAACCAAGCCGACCCAGCATTCGGTCAAGGAGTTGCGCGAAATCGGCATCCAGCCGGACATCCTGCTCTGTCGTGCCGACCGTTCTATTCCGGCCGAGGAACGGCGCAAGATCGCGCTGTTCTGCAATGTGATGCCCGAAGCGGTCATCGAATGCCTTGACGCCGACTCCATCTACAAGATCCCGGCCATGCTGCACGAGCAGATGATTGACGAGATCGTCTGCCACAAACTCGGCATTCTGGCCAAGGCAGCCGACTTGTCGGTCTGGAAAAGGCTTATTGACGCCCTGGAACATCCACAGCACAGGGTCAGAATCGCCTTTGTCGGCAAGTATGTCGAATTAACCGAATCCTACAAGTCGCTGATTGAGGCGATCAAGCACGCCGGCATCCATACCCGCAGCCGGGTCGATATCGTTTACATCGACTCCGAGGATATCGAGAGGGAAGGCTGCGGGGTGCTGAAAGGCGTCGACGCGATTCTCGTTCCCGGCGGCTTCGGCCGGCGTGGCACCGAGGGCAAGATCGCGGCGATCCGCCATGCCCGCGAGAACAGGGTGCCCTACCTTGGCATTTGCCTCGGCATGCAGCTGGCCGTCGTCGAGTTTGCCCGCAATGTGGCCGGCATGACTGGCGCCCATTCCACCGAGTTCGTTCAGGGCACGCCGTACCCGGTGATCGGCCTGATTACCGAATGGCTCGATGCCTCCGGCAAGGTCGAAAAGCGCGGCGAGGATTCCGACATTGGGGGCACGATGCGCCTCGGCGCCCAGGCCTGCAAGCTGGCCGATGGCTCGCTGGCCCGGGAAATTTATGGCGTACCGGAAATCACCGAGCGCCACCGGCATCGCTATGAAGTCAACAACGCGCTGCTGCCTCAACTCGAAGAGAAGGGTCTGAGGGTCGCGGGACGTGCCCCGGGTACCGAACTGTGCGAAATGGTCGAACTGCCCGCCGAGACGCATCCGTGGTTCGTCGGCTGCCAATTCCACCCCGAATTCACCTCCAACCCGCGTCAGGGCCACCCGCTGTTCATCTCCTACGTGAAGGCGGCGCTGGCCAATCAACAGGCCCAAGGCAGATGAAGCTCTGCGGTTTCGAGGCTGGTCTTGACCAGCCTTTTTTCCTGATCGCCGGCCCCTGCACCGCCGAATCCGAACAATTGTGCGTCGACGTTGCCGGCGCCATGAAGGAAGTCTGCGGTCGACTCGGAATTCCGTACATTTTCAAGGCTTCTTACGACAAGGCCAACCGTAGTTCCGGCACTTCAGTGCGCGGCCTGGGGCTGGACGAAGGTCTGCGCATCTTCTCCGAAGTACAGCGCCAGGTTGGCGTGCCGGTGCTGACCGATGTGCACGGCATCGACGAAATTCCACAGGTGGCAGCGGTTGTCGATGTCTTGCAAACCCCGGCCTTCCTCTGTCGCCAGACCGATTTCATCCATGCCGTCGCGGCGAGCGGCAAGCCGGTCAATATCAAGAAGGGCCAGTTTCTCGCACCCGGTGATATGAAAAACGTAGTCGACAAGGCGCGCGAAGTGAATGGCGGCGCCGACAACCTGATGGTTTGCGAGCGCGGCGCCAGCTTTGGCTACAACAACCTCGTTTCCGACATGCGCAGCCTCGCCATCATGCGTGAAACCGGTTGTCCGGTCGTTTTTGATGCCACACATAGCGTTCAGTTGCCGGGCGGGCAGGGAACGACTTCCGGCGGGCAGCGTGAGTTCGTGCCGGTTCTGGCAAGGGCGGCAGTCGCCGTCGGCATTTCCGGCCTGTTCATGGAAACCCATCCGTGCCCGGAAAAGGCCTGGTCGGACGGGCCGAACAGCTGGCCGCTCGATCGCATGGAATCGCTGCTGACGACGCTGGTCACGCTTGACAGGGTAGTCAAGGCGGCCGGGTTGGAGGAGCTGAAATGAGCCAGAAGGGCTATCTGATTGTCGAGACGAAGGTCAGCGATGTCGCGGCCTACGAGATCTACAAGGGTCTGGCTCAGGCGGCAATTGCCCAGTATGGCGGTCGGTATCTCGTGCGCGGAGGCGCCGCGGAGATTCTCGAAGGGAAGTGGACCGACATTCCAGGTCTGGTCATCGTCGAGTTCGCTTCCACGGAGCAGGCAAAGTCTTTTTATCGTTCTCCCGAATACCAGGCAGCCCGCAAGGCGCGTGAAAGTGCCGCTGAAATGAACATGCTGGTCGTTTCTGGTATTAATAATCTGGTTTAAGTAGTTATTTCAATCCGTTGATAAAAGGAATAAACATGAGTTCAATCGTTGATGTAGTTGCACGCGAGATTCTCGATTCTCGTGGCAATCCCACCGTTGAAGCTGATGTGCTGCTGGAGAGCGGCATCATGGGGCGGGCCGCCGTGCCGTCTGGCGCCTCGACCGGTTCACGCGAAGCCATAGAACTACGCGACGCCGATGCCGGCCGCTATCTGGGCAAGGGTGTCCAGCAGGCGGTCGAAAACGTCAATACCGAAATCTCCGAAGCCATCATCGGACTCGACGCCCAGGAGCAGGCTTTCATCGATCAGACGATGATCGACCTCGACGGCAGCGACAACAAGTCGCGTCTCGGCGCTAACGCCATCCTGGCGGTTTCGATGGCGGTCGCCAAGGCGGCGGCCGAGGAATCCGGCTTGCCGTTGTACCGCTACTTCGGCGGCATGAGCCCGATGCAGATGCCGGTGCCGATGATGAATATCATCAACGGCGGCGAGCATGCCAACAACAGCCTGGATATCCAGGAATTCATGATCATGCCGGTTGGTGCGACCAGTTTCCGCGAAGCCCTGCGCTGCGGCGCCGAGATCTTCCACGCGCTGAAGAAGCTGCTCGACAAGAAGGGCCACTCGACGGCAGTCGGCGACGAAGGTGGCTTCGCCCCGAATCTCGGCAGTCATGCCGAGGCGCTCGAGATCATCATGCAGGCGATCGAGAAGGCGGGTTATGTTCCGGGTCAGGACGTGCTGCTGGCACTCGACTGCGCCGCTTCCGAGTTCTACAAGGACGGTAAGTACCACCTCGCCGGCGAAGGCCTGCAACTGACTTCCGCCCAGTTCACCGATTACCTGGCCAACCTGGCCGACCAGTTTCCGATCGTCTCGATCGAGGACGGCATGTCCGAAGCCGACTGGGACGGCTGGAAACTGCTTACCGAGCGTCTGGGCAGGACGGTGCAGATCGTTGGCGACGACATCTTTGTCACCAACACGCGGATCTTCAAGGAAGGCATCAAGCAAGGCATCGCCAACTCGATCCTGATCAAGATCAACCAGATCGGCACGCTGTCGGAAACCTTCGCCGCCATCGAGATGGCCAAGCGCGCCGGCTACACCGCGGTAATCTCGCATCGTTCCGGTGAAACCGAGGACAGCACCATCGCCGACATCGCCGTTGGTCTCAACGCCGGGCAGATCAAGACCGGTTCGCTGTCGCGTTCCGACCGTATCGCCAAGTACAATCAGTTGCTGCGCATTGAGGAAGATCTCGGCGATACCGCCTCGTACCCCGGTCGTGAGACCTTCTACAACCTGCGCTGACGCCTGATGCGCTGGCTGACGGTCGGCCTTCTCGCTCTGGTCGCCATGCTGCAGTACCCGCTGTGGCTGGGTAAAGGCGGCTGGCTGAAAGTGTGGGATTACGACCGTCAACTGGAGCAGCAGAAGGAAGTGACCAAGAAGCTGGAGATCAGGAATGCGGGCCTCGACGCCGAGGTCCGCGATCTCAAGCAGGGTTACGACGCGATCGAGGAGCGCGCCCGATTCGAGTTGGGCATGATCCGCCAGGACGAGAGTTTCGTTCAGATACCGGAAAAACTTCCCGGAAAATAAGCAAAATAAAGGCGTCGACCGCAGTAGTCACCGGCATTTCCCTCCGCTAGAATCGCTCAAAGCGTTACCTCACTGAGCGCCCAAGGAGAATTACATGCTGCTGAAGGTTGGCGATTACGCACCGGCGTTCTCATTGCCGGATGCCGATATGGCCAGGATCGATCTCGCAAGTTACCGGGGTGGGAAGCACGTCGTTCTCTTCTTCTACCCCAAGGACGGGACGCCCGGGTGCACGATGGAGGCCACCGACTTTTCGGATCACGAGGAGGAATTCGAGCGTCAGGATTGCGTGCTCTTTGGAATAAGTCGCGATGAATGCCTGAAACACGCCGAGTTTCGCGATAAAGAAGGCATCGGCACTGAGTTGCTGTCCGATACGGAAGGCGTCGTCTGCAAGAAATACGGCGTCTGGCAGGCCCGTCAAGTGGATGGCCACCGGAAGTTTGGGGTCGCTCGCTCCACGTTTATCATCGACAAGTCCGGCGTGATTCGTCACGCCCTCTACAACGTCAATTACAAGGGCCACGCACTGAAAGTGCTGCGCCTCGTCAAGGAACTCAATTCATGAACATGCAGGTTGCCAGGAATTCCGTCATTACCCTCGACTATCACGTCACCGATCCCGATGGTGAAGTGGTGGACGAAGGGCGTGAGCCGCTCGTCTATCTGCATGGGGGTTATGAAGATATTTTCCCGAAGATCGAGGAAGCCCTGCAAGGCAAGAAAATCGGTGAATCGGTCAATGTAAAGCTGCAGCCGGACGAAGCGTTTGGTGATTACGACGCCGAAATGGTCCAGGTCGAGCCGCGCAAGGATTTCCCCAAGGAACTCGAGGTCGGCATGCAGTTTGAGGGTGGACCGGAAGAGGGCGATGACGACGATTTCGTCATCTATCGCGTGACCGAGATCGCCGATGACAAGGTGGTGCTCGACGGCAACCATCCGCTGGCCGGCATGGCGCTGATTTTCACCTGCACGGTGACGGCGATTCGGGATGCCAGTGCCGAGGAACTGGAACACGGTCATGTCCACAGCGGGGACAATGACGAGGAAACCTGTCACTGAGCTGGTGGTGGCCAGGGGCGAGTCTCGAAGCGAAACAGTGTCGGTGAATCAGTGTCTATAATTCCGCGCGTCCAGCCCATCAGCGGGTAACCGAAGGTTTCGACACGGGTCAGGTTGGCGATTGGCTTTCCGTTGTCGCCGCGCAACGGATGATCAATCCGGCTGATATGGGTGTCGCCATGAACGGCAACCACCTGGCCACCAAAGGCCAGCGTTTCCCGACGTAAGGTTTCGAGAAATTCGCGAAATCCCCGGTGCACCAGACCTTGTGAAAAGTTCTTGAACCCGGGATCGGCCTGAAACAGCAGCACGATGCCGACCAGTTCTTCTTGCCGGGCGATCACGAAACTCTCTGTAAGCCAATGCAGAACAACGGGATTGCGTGCCTGGAACTCGGCGCTTGCCTGATCGCGCCAGCCAAAATTGTTGTCCGGCCCCGGTAGGTTGAGGGTGACAAAGAGGACTGGCCCGAGGCGGAAGCGCGAGTGTTCCGGGTAATCGCCCGGCTGCCGTTCAAGGGCTATCGTTTTGCGGCCCAGTGAGTCGGGACGCTGCCAGAACAGTACGCGTAGCGCGGCGAGCCTTTCCAGCGGATCGTAGGCACCGTTCGACAGGCGGCTGCAGTCGCTCCATTCGTTATCGCCCGGCACGAAAACGAAAGGTACACGGCTGGCAGCGAATAACTGCCGGCGATCCTTGAAGACTTCGTCGGCGCAACGGCCTTGGCCGTGCTTGATATCCCCGATATGGGCGACGAAGGCAACGTTGGTGTCGGCTATCGCGTCGAGCATGTGCGGTAATTCGCGCCGTTCGTAGTCCGAATAGGGTACGTCGCCAATCAGCGCGAACCGCCAGGTCTCGCCATGCGCCAGAAGCGACAAGCAGAGGCAGGCGCCAAGCAGCCAGCGTTTCATCGCGCCAATTTCTTCAGTTCATAGAGCGCATCGAGCGCCTGGCGCGGGGTCAGGCTGTCCGGGTCGATGGTGGCCAGTCGTTCAAGCGCCGGGTCAGGCTCCGGTTCAGCCGGTTCCGGCGCGCATTGCGCGAAAAGATCCGGTTGCAGCGGGTCGACTACAGCGCGCTGCTCGAATTCGCGCAGTTGCCTGCGCGCTGCCCGGACAACGGTGGCCGGAATGCCGGCCAGTGCCGCCACCTGGATCCCGTAGCTCTGGTTGGCCGGGCCTTCCTCGACCGCGTGCATGAAGACGATGCGGTCGTTGTGCTCGACTGCGTCGAGGTGCACGTTGGCCAATTCGGAATATTCGTGCGCCAGCCGGGTCAGCTCGAAGTAATGTGTCGCAAACAGCGTCAGGCAGCGGTTCTTGTCGATCAGGTGACGCAGGATCGCGAAGGCGAGCGCCATGCCGTCGAACGTCGAGGTGCCGCGCCCGATCTCGTCCATCAGCACCAGACTCTGCGCTGTGGCATGGTGCAGGATGGCAGCGGCTTCGGTCATCTCGACCATGAAGGTTGAGCGCCCGGAAGCGAGGTCGTCGGAAGCGCCGATGCGGGTGAAGATGCGGTCGAGTGGGCCGAGCACACAGCGGTCGGCGGGAACGTAGCTGCCGATATGGGCGAGCAGGGCGATCAGTGCCGTCTGTCGCATGTAGGTCGATTTGCCGCCCATGTTGGGGCCGGTGATCAGCAGCAGGCGGCGGTTTTCGGCGAGCCGGCAGTCGTTGGCGATGAACGTCTCGGCGCCGTTGACCATTTCTGCCTCGACCACCGGGTGGCGGCCGCCTGTTACGGTCAACCCGATTTCGGGGGTAAATTCCGGTTTGCTCCAGTTGCGTTTCAGCGCGGTGTCGGCAAAGCCGGCCAGCATGTCGAGCTGGGCGACGGCGCGGGCGATGGTTTGCAGGACCGGAACGGCCGGCAGCAGTTGGTCGAGGATCTGCTCATAGAGCAGTTTTTCGCGGGCCAGCGCGCGCTCCTGGGCCGACAAGGCCTTGTCCTCGAAGGCCTTCAATTCCGGAGTGATGTAGCGTTCGGCATTCTTCAGCGTCTGGCGCCGGCGATAGTCGTCGGGAATTTTGTCGGTATTGGCGTGGGTGACTTCAATGTAGAAGCCATGCACCTTGTTGAATTCGACCTTGAGGCTGGCGATACCGCTGCGCTCGCGCTCGCGGGCTTCCATGTCGACCAGATAGGCGCCGCAGTTGTCGTTAAGTGAACGCAGCTCGTCGAGATCGGCATCGAAACCGGGGGCAATCGCACCGCCGTCGCGGATCTGGGCCGAAGGTTCGGCGGCGATGGCGCGGACCAGCAGAGCGAGCGTCGCCTGCGGTGTTTCGAGGTCGGCAGTAATCTGGTCAAGCAGGGGCGAGACGGATTCGACCAGCGGCGCGCGCAAGGCCGGAAGTCCAACCAGCGAATCGCGTAGGCTGGCCAGGTCGCGTGGCCGTGCATTGCGTAGGGCGATACGCCCGGCGATACGTTCGATGTCGGCGATGCCCTTCAGTTCGCGCCGCACCTCGCCGGCCATCCGGCCGTAGTCTTCGAGCAGGGCGGCGACCGCGCCATGACGGGCGGCAGGAATATCGCGCTCGCGCAGCGGATGGTGCAGGGTATGGCGCAACAGGCGCGATCCCATGCTGGTGACACAGTTGTCGAGCAGCGAGAACAGCGTCGGCGCCGGCTGGCCGCGTAGGGTTTCGGTCAGTTCCAGATTGCGCCGGGTGGCGAGATCGAGGCCGAGGTAGGCGCCTTCGAGTTCCACGGTCAACGCCCGTAAATGCGGCAAATTGCCGGTTTGCGTGGCCTGTGCGTATTGCAGCAGGGCGCCGGCGGCGCCGATCGCCGGGCGCAGGCCTTCGGCGCCGAAACCGGACAGCGAGGCGACCTTGAATTGTTCGCAGAGCAGACGTCGCGCCGAGTCGAACTCGAAATACCAGTCCGGCTGGCGGGTCCGTGCCACGTCCGGTGTGAAGTCGAATTGCCAGGATTCCGGATAGAGGATTTCGGCCGGGCGGATACGCTCCAACGACGCGGCCAGTTGCTCGACCGGCACTTCAGTCAGGATGAACTCGCCGCTGGCCAGATTGAGGCGCGCCAGTCCAGCGCTATTGCGCGTCGTGGCCAGCGCCAGCAGCCAGATATCACGCTTGTCGTCGATCAGCGCGGCGTCGGTCAGCGTGCCCGGCGTGACGATGCGGCTCACTGCGCGTTCGACCGGCCCCTTGCTGGTGGCAGGGTCGCCGATCTGTTCGCAGATGACCACCGATTCGCCGGCCTTGACCAGGCGGGCCAGATAAGGCTCGAGCGAGTGGAATGGCACGCCGGCCATCTTGATCGGCACGTCCGCCGATTTGCCGCGTGTGGTCAGCGTAATATCGAGCAGGCGCGCTGCCTTCTCGGCATCTTCGTGGAACAGCTCGTAGAAATCCCCCATTCGATAGAAAAGCAGCGTGTCCGGATGCTGCGCCTTGAGCGCGAGATACTGGCGCATCATCGGCGTGTGCGTAGATAAGTCTTCTTTACTCATTAAAAACAATCACTTATATTATTTTAATGTTTTCATTGGGGCAAATTTGGGGCAGTTTGTGCAAGTTTCTTCATGCCCTGCCAGATGCGCCCCAGCTCTCCGGGGGACTCCGAATCTATCCAGCGGCCATAGACCTTCACGAGCATCGAGTAGTCACCTGGGCGTCGGGCGCAAAGGGCCGGCGATCTGCGCAGATGCCGCCCTCAATGGCTTTCCAGCGTTGCAAGGTGCGTAACTCGATGCCGGCTACCTCGCAGGCAAGCCTGAGCCGAGCACCGGCGACATGGGCGGTATGGATGTCTTGGGCCAAGGCTTGGCGATCTTCAAGGCCGATCATTCGGCCTCGCCTTTGTTGAAGATCGCCGCGACTTTTTTTGAGAGAACCAGCAGGGCAGCGGTTTCAGCGAGTGCCCGGTCCTTGCGTAGCAATTCGCGTTCGAGTTCCTTGATGCATTTGCGGTCTTGTCGGGTTGCTTGCGGGCTGGCTCTGACTTCTTCCGGTTCGGCCAACGCTGTCGTGGCGCTGGCCCACCATTTGATCAGCTCGTCCGGATAAACGCCGTGCTCTCGACACCACGCGCTTTTGCTGGTTTCGTCCAGCGCCGCAGTGACGATCACCGCCTCCAGGCGCGCCGCCGCAGTCCATGCCCGCCCGAGGGCGGGCATGGACTGCGCGTCATCTCGCCAACGCTCAAGGGTTCCCGAACCAATGCCTACTTCACGGGCCACCACATCTATTGCTGCATTTTCCGGCGCCAACAATCGTGCTACCGCTCTACCTTTGAACTTCTCTGAGTACCTTGCCATTTCCATCCTTTATCGCCGCCCCAGGGGGAGATTCTATCGAGGCGACAACTATTCTGACGTAGGGGGCAACCCACGACCACACATTGCTATCGCAAGTTGCGGACCCTATCCTGATCGTCTCCAAGTACACGATAGCCCCTTTCATGGCAAGTGATGTCCAAACTAGAAGGAAGGCAAATGATCGATACCGTTAAAGAGAAAGCCAACAGGGATGAGATGGGGCCCGATGTCAACTACCTGAAACCGGACATCCTCGAAACGACTAACCGTATCTTCTTGGACATTGAGCACTGAGCTTCCCCCGAAATTTCGTCTGCCAAGGGTGACGTAAGATTGACGTTACTTTTGGAAGGCAGGAAATGAAAATACCGAAGCAGGCATACACAGCCGAGTTCAAGGAACTGGCGGTGAAACGAGTCAAAGACGGTCAAACCATCAGCGCCGTAGTCAAGGAACTCGGGCTGAGTGACCAGACATTACGCAACTGAGTTAAGGCATCAGCAGAAGGCACGCGTTCGATCCTGCAGCAGTCTGGAAGCGACGCTGTGTGTTCCATTTGCGGGGATGCACCGGTGAGAGACTATCGCCTAGTCGGGCCAAGGGTTCCGGGCGGTGCGATCTGTACCCTGCGACTTTGCACTGATACAAGAACACGATGAGGCTCTCGAACTGATCGTCGCCTAAATCTTCGTAGGCAAACTTCATGGCCACACCTGTGTCATGTTCTCCGTCGTTCAGCGTGTCAACCGATGGCCAGCTTGACCGGCTTGCCGACGCGACTGAGCATTTCCACCAGCGTGTCGATGGTGAACTTGGCCGTCTTCTTGTTCACCACGTCGGACACGCGCGGTCGCGAGACCATCAGGATATCGGCGGCCTCGGCTTGCTTCAGGTGATGCTCGGTAATCCAGGTGGACAGTTCTTCCATCAGTTGCTGCTTCAGCAACTGGGTGTCGTTGATCTGTTTGCGAGAGGCTGCCTGCAAACGCTTGGCTTCAGCGGGTGCGAAGCCAAGCTCCAGGAAGAGGTTCGCTCCCGGCTTCGTCACATGGCGGATTTCGGTGTCGATCTTCATTTCTGTACCTTTCTCGCGTTGACCACGGCGCGGTAGCGCGCCTCGGCAATGCCCTTGTCATGCTTACTGGTCGCCTGCGTCTTCTTTTGGAAGCAGTGCAAGACATATACGGCTTCCTCAAACTTGGCGATGTACATCACCCGATAGATGCCGCCGGTTTCCCGAATGCGGATTTCCTTGGTGCCGGCCCCGACATCATCGAATGGCTTCCAGTCGTCCGGGTCCAACCCAACTTGCACTTTGCCCAACTGAAAACCGGCATAGCGGCGTGGTTCGTCCGGGAATGCCAACAAGTCGTCATAGGCGGAACCTACCCAGCGAATCTCTTTTTCGTCACTCATCACTCCACCGTGTATAAAAATTTATACGCATCAAGGACGCAAGTCAAGCTCTTCAAGATGGGCGTGCGTTGAACCAGTGCTTCCGCCGAGTGAATCAATTGCGCAGTCCGTCGGGCACCGTCATGGTCCAGCGCAGTGTCGCGTGGCCTCCTGAAAACTACGTTCGCACACGACTGGCTATGCCCTAGTATGCGGTCCGATTTTGTGGGGCAAATTTGGGGCAATTTGAGCGCCAAACCATGCCCATCTATGCCAATTCGACCTCCGTGAGGCGATGGCCGTCCTCGGCCCAACTTGTTGCTGCGAAAGAGAAAAGTCGATCTCTGACAGCGCATTGAGTCAGTGTCCCAACAGAATCGGCGTGTGTTTGGAGAAGTCGTCTAGTGGCTTGACCATCGGATCTTGTTGATTATCTGCCTCAATCACTGTGCTTGCCAGATTCGAACTTGTCGGGCTACACATTGCTTGCAGCAAGGCAATTCCTGGCCCAGGTACGTTCAGGCATTGTTGAGCCGGTTAGCCGGCGTGCGTGCGGCGCCTGGTTCGGGCGCGCATCCCCGCATCCCACGGTCAACAATGGATGAGTATTCCACTACCTTGCGAGGCGAGGGCGACGCAGACCGCATCGGCTCCGCGCGGGCGGCGCTTACTGGCGACGGCTGTCGCGCGGCGGACAAGCGGCTCGTCAAGCATTTCGGCTTTGCGGGCGATTGTCCGATCAGCCGGACAATGGCTTGATCACGCGCTTGACCACAGTGTCGTCGGGATGCGGGTGGATACTGAAGCCGAGGCTGGTCATCAGGCTGAACATCTTGCTGTTGGTCGACAGAACGTCTCCGACGACCGCGCGATAGCCCTTCTGGCGTGCACAGTCGATCAGCGCCGTCATCAGCTTGCGGCCGACGCCGCATTTTTGCCAGGCATCGCCCACCGCTAAGGCAAACTCGACCGACTCGCCGTCGGGATTGACCACGTAGCGGGCGACGCCGATCTGGGTTTCCTTGCCTTCATCACCGGCATGGGTGGCGACCAGAGCCATTTCGCGGTCGTAATCAATCTGCGTGAAGCGCACCAGCATCGTCGGCGTCAGTTCGCGCAGGGTATCCATGAAGCGGTAATAGCGCGATTCGTCGGACATGCCCATGACGAATTCCTGCTCCATCTCAGCATCTTCCGGCCGGATCGGGCGGATGGTGACCACCGTTCCATCTTTCATCTGCCATTCCTGCGTCAGGTGGACGGGGTACGGGTAGATCGCCATGTGCGCATAACGATCACCGGTGGCTTCGGAGATATGGTCGATGACGATCCGCGCATCGGCGGCGATGGCGCCTTTCTCGTCGACAATCAGCGGGTTGATGTCGAGTTCCATGAGCCAGGGCAGTTCGCAGACCATTTCCGAGACGCAGAGCAGCACCTCCCGCAGCGCCTTCTGGTCGACAGGAGGCATGTTGTGGAACTCTCCGAGAATCACCGAGGCGCGGGTCGAATCGATGAGATCCCTGGCCAGGAACTTGTTCAACGGCGGCAACGCAACCGAACGGTCGCTGAACACCTCGACATCGAATCCGCCGGCACCGAAAGAAATCACCGGGCCGAAGATGGGGTCGCGGAAGACGCCGATCATCAGCTCGCGGCCGTGCGGGCGCGACAGGAAGGGCTCGATCGAAACACCGTTGATCCGGGCCTTCGGCTGACGCTTCTGCACGGTATCGATGATGTCGTGATAGGCGTTGCGGACGGCCGGCGCATTCTTGATGTTGAGGCGTACCCCGCCGACTTCGGACTTGTGCTGGAGATCGGGCGAGTCGACCTTCATGACGATCGGGAATCCGATCTGTTCAGCCAGAAGCAGCGCCTCGGTCGCGGTTCGGGCAACCATGGTCTGCGCGACCGGCACGCGGAAGGCGCGCAGGATGGCTTTCGATTCCATTTCCGAGAGAATCTTGCGGCGCTCGGAAAGCAGCGCCTCGATCAGCATCTTGGCACCTTCGGCCTCCGGGCGGTCATGCTGGCGGGTTGGCTCGGGTGTCTGCAGGAGCAGCTTCTGGTTCCGGAAATACTTGGAGATGTGATAGCCCGAATTTTTCATAAAAGCAGGCGAATCTCGTTTAACCCATTGATATAATAGGGGTTACGCCAATAACGCTTTGTAAGAAGCCTAAACGAGACCGCCCATGGACCATTCTATCCCAACCCAGCTTCGCTTTCCCGCCAGCGCCGGATTTACGATCCGGGCAGAGTTTGACGGCGGGGCGATGTCCTCCGACTTTGGCGCACTCCTGTTGCGTGGCATCGACCTGCAAATCGGCCTGATTCCCCGCCTGGTCAGCGCGATTCACGACAAACGCCACGCCTCGTACATTGACCATCCCCTGGCCGACCTGCTTCGTCAGCGGATATTCCAGACCGCCAGCGGCTACGCCGACGGTAATGACGCCAACACGCTGCGGCGCGATCCGCTGTTCAAACTGGCGGTCGGTCGTGCCCCGCTGGACGAGGGAAATGACCTGGCCTCCGGCCCCACGCTCTCCCGGCTCGAAAACAGCGTATCGCGCAAAGACATTTACCGCCTGGCCAAAAGCTTCGTCGACGCCTTCATCGCCAGCTACGCCCAAGCGCCTGCCGTGATCGTGCTCGATATGGATCACTCGGAGGATGCCACTCACGGGCAGCAGGAACTGGCGTTCTATAACCCCCACTACGGGAATCACTGCTACCTGCCGCTGTTTCTCTTCGAAGGACTTTCCGGGAAGTTCATTACTGCCGTCCTGCGTCCGGGCAAACGCCCGACTGGCAAGGAGAACGCGGCCATCATCAAGCGCGTGCTGCGCTTGCTCCGCCAGGCTTGGCCCGAGACCCACATCATTCTGCGCGGGGATGGCCACTTCGCGAATCCCGAACTGATGGCCTTGTGCGCGTCCGATCCGCATCTGGACTTCCTCTTCGGCCTGGCCGGCAACCCGGTGCTCTCGCCCAAGGCCGAGCCGCTGCTGAAGAAAGCCCGTGCGCTGCACCAGACACACAGCGCCAACGCCCAGCGCCTGGGGAACGCCGAGCCTGCGGCGACACGACTGTACGACGATATCGAGTATCAGGCGGGCTCGTGGCCCAAGGCTTACCGCGTGGTGGTCAAGGCCGAGGTGATGGCCTTGGGTGACAACCCGCGGTACGTGGTGACCTCGCTGTCCGACCCGACGCCTGATGTGCTTTACAAAGAGCTGTACTGTGCTCGAGGGCAGGACGAGAACTTCATCAAGGCGGTGAAGAACGACTTGGCCAGTGACCGGACCTCCGATCATGCCTTCCTCGCCAATCACCTGCGGCTGTTCTATTCGTGTGCGGCGTATGGGTTGATTCACGGCTTGCGCGAGAACACGCTGGTGCATACGGAACTGGCCAAGGCGCAACCGCTGTCGATTATCCTGAAACTCTTTAAGTTGGCGGTGCGCGTGGTGCAGTACAAGGATCGGATCAAGCTGTCCTTGCCTACGTCGTGTCCGATGAAGGGGTGCTGGCGCGGGTGACCGAGTTGCTTTACCTCGTCCCGCGCCCGCCGGCACCGGCCTGATCGACTCGGCGACGCCGTCTCATGCTACCGACTCGAATCCGCTTGAGCGGAGGTCAGGTCTCGCCAGCGCTCTGTCCAGGGATCGATGGCGGCAGGGTGTGATGCCCAAAAGTTGGGGTATTTGGCCGATCGTGGCGGGTTGGCAGCAAAATTCGCAGCAAGCTGACTCGCATCACGGCTGGAATGGCACGACATTGACATCGCACGGCGGGTTTATGAAACATCCGGGATAGAACATCTCGACTGCGGTTTCCGGCGTGCGGAAGGATGGAATGCCTGATTCCTCGAGCAGCTTGCGGCCACCGGCAACCTGCTCCTCGCCCATCCAGCAGCAAATGACCGAGCAGCTGGTTTCGTCGGCAATCTCAACGATAGTCTTGGCTACTTCCAGAGGGTTGGTCATCGCCTGCGGCGAGAGCATGACCAGCGTGCTGTCGACGCTGACATCTCCGGTGACCAACTCGATGGCTTGACGATAGCGTTCCGGCGTCGCATCGCCGCCAATGTCGACTGGATTGTTGTGCGACCAGTCGGGTGGAAGGATCTTGTTGAGCGTGGCCATCGTTTCGACCGATAACTGCGCTAACGGAATTCCGAGGTCGCCGGCGCGGTCGGCCGCCATCGCGCCCGGCCCGCCGCCGTTGGTGACGATGGCGAGGCGGTTGCCCTGCGGCCGGAATTTCGAGGCCAGCGCCTTGGCGGCATAGAAAAGCTGGCCGATGTTGCTGACGCGGACGACGCCGGCGCGACGGACGGCGGCATCGAAGACCGAATCGGAAACCGCCGCCATTCCCGAGTGGGTGGAAGCCGCCATTGCTCCAGCTTCGTGGCGCCCGGCCTTGAGCAGGATGATCGGCTTGATCCGGGCCGCCGAGCGCAGCGCGCTCATGAAGCGGCGGGCGTTGCGGATGCCCTCGACGTACATCAGGATATAGTGCGTGCGGTTGTCGTAAATCAGGTAATCGAGAATTTCGCCGAACTCGATATCGGCCGTCATCCCCAGCGAAATAACCGATGAAAAGCCGACTTGGTTGCTCTTGGCCCAGTCGAGCACTGCCGAACACATGGCGCCGGATTGCGAAACCAGGGCCAGATTGCCGCGACCCGCGGTCGTGCTGGCAAAGGTTGCATTGAGCCCGATGTCGGGACGGATGATGCCGAGGCAGTTGGGCCCGAGGATGCGGACGTTGTAAGCGCGCCCGATCTCGAGAACCTTACGCTCGAGCGCCGCGCCGACATGGCCGGATTCGGAAAACCCCGAACTGACGATGATGACGTTGCGCACCCCGCTGCGTCCACACTGCTCGATGATCTTCGGCATCGACTGCGGCCGGGTGGCGATGACAGCCATGTCGACGCGGGCGCCGATTTCCTCAATCGACTTGTAGGTCTGGTGGCCCTGGACGGTCGTGTGCTTGGGGTTGATGGCGAAAAGCTGTCCCTTGAAACCGGACGCCAGAATGTTCTTGAAAATGACGTTACCGACGGCATTTTCGCGGTCGGACGCGCCAATGACGGCTACCGCATCAGGTTCGAAAAGCGAGGTTAGATAGTGCTGTTCCAGCATGAAAAGCCTCTTTTTAGGAGATTATGTTGCAATGCACCATATTAACATATCCTAAGAACTAGTTCCATTGCCGGACTAGGGGATACCGCCTAATCGACCAGCTCCGATTCGATCATCAGTGGTTGTTCCAGCGCTTTGTGAACCGGGCATTTGTTGGCGATTTCCAGCAGCCGCGCACGCTGCTCGACGGTCAGATCGCCTTCCAGCGTGATCGCGCGGACGATGCGATCGCGGGGAATGCCGGAGACCTTCACCTTGTCGTGGACCAGGCTGACGCTGATCCGCGTCAGCGGGATGCCCTTGCGTTCGGCATACATGCGCAGGGTCATCGAGGTGCAGGCGCCGAGGCCGGCCATCACGAATTCGAGCGGCGCCGGCCCGGCATCCGCGCCGCCGACGTCGACCGGCTCGTCGGCCAGCAATCGGTGCTCGCCAACGATGACTTCCTGCTGGTATCTTCCCTGACCATTCTCGCGAACGATGACTTCCGCCATGACTGCCTCCCCGAATGAACACCCCGCCATGATAGCCCCGTCGCCCTGGGTTGTCTGCCATCTGCCGCTCGTGGCCGTCGGCGGGCGCGTGCTCGACCTCGCCTGCGGCCGCGGTCGCCATGCCAGGCTGTTGGCGGCGGCCGGTTACGAAGTCGTTGCGGTCGACCGCGATTTCGCGGCGATTTCCAGTTTGCAAGAGGTGGCCGGGATCACGGCGCTTCGGTTCGACCTCGAAGGCGGCGACTGGCCGCTGGCCGGCGAGCGCTTTGCCGGCGTCATCGTCACCAATTACCTGTGGCGGCCACGTCTGCCGGATGTCTGCGCCCTGCTCGACAGTGGCGGCGTGCTGATCTACGAGACCTTCATGGTTGGCAACGAGGTCTACGGCAAGCCGTCCACTCCGGATTTCCTGCTGCGTCACGGGGAGCTGCGTGCCGTGGCCAGGGCCGCCGGGCTGCGCGAGATTGCCGTCGCGGAAGGTTATACCGACAGCCCGAAGCCGGGGATGCGTCAGGCGATCTGCGCCGTCCGCGAGTGAATGATGCGCGCGGCGATGTCGGCGATACCGCTTGCTGAAAGATCATTGGTCGAAAAGCTAGCAGCGTCGCCTGCCGGGAGCGTGTCATTCAAGGCGCCGTAGTCGCTGAAATTGCGGGCCTGCGAGCGGTGATAAAGCCGGTCGTAATGCTGCTCCAGCAATTCCCGAACCAGCGCCGGCCACTCGGCCGCCGCGACCATGTCTCGCCAGCGCTTCATGGTTTCCGCGCTGTGCAGGCTTCGGAGGATGTCGAGGCGCTCATTCAGCAGGTCGGGCATGCCCAGGAAGTAGTCGTAGTCGGCGAGCAGGAAGGTGACACGGGCCGCCAGCGCCGCGTCGATGCTGATGCATTCGCCGGCGCGGATACGTTCGATAAGGGCATCCGGCACCTGCAGGCGGCCAATCTTGCGACTTTCCGCCTCGACGAACACTGGCCGCGCCGGGTCGAAGCGCTCCAGTTCGAGCAGGAGCAGGGTTTCGAACCACTTCTGGCTTGGTTGCGGCTGTCCGGGCAGGACGCCAAGGACAGAACCCTTGTGGCTGGCCAGGGTTTCGAGGTCGAGCACCTGTTCGCCGCGGGCGGCGAGAGCCTGCAGGATGCGCGTCTTGCCGCTGCCGGTGGCGCCGCAGATAACGCGAAAGTTGTAGGCTTGGGGCAGGCGCATGAGTTGCGCGACAACGTGGCTGCGCCAGGTCTTGTAACCGCCGTCGAGCTGGCTGGCTTTCCAGCCGATGGCGCGGAAGACGGTAGTCAGCGAGCCGCTGCGGTTGCCGCCGCGCCAGCAGTAGATCAGGGGTTTCCAGTCCCGCGCCTTGGTGAGAAAGTGCTCACGCAGGTGGTGGCCGATGTTTTCGGAGACCAGCGCGGCGCCGACCTTCCTGGCCTCGAACGGGGATACCTGCTTGTAAATGGTGCCAACTTCGATGCGCTGCGCGTCGTCGAGCACCGGGCAGTTGATGGCACCGGGAATGTGGTCGTCGGCAAATTCGGCGGGGGAGCGGACGTCGATGATTTCGTCGAAATCCGCAAGATCGGCAAGGGGCGTGCGGTCGGCGCTCACGATCTATTTCAGCAGCGGCTGCAGGCCGGGCCAGACGTTGTCGAGGATCAGCGGCTGTGCCTCGGGCGTCGGGTGGATGCCATCGGAAAGGAAGTAGGCCGGGTTGGTGGCAATCGGCGCCAGCAGAAAATCCAGTGCGGCACTCTTCTTGCGCTTGGCGGTGTCTGCGAAGCTCTTTGCGAATTCCGTGGCGTAAGGACCATAATTGGGCGGCAGGCGCATGCCGATAAGCAGCGTGCGCGCCCCGGTCGCCTGGGCGGCATCGAGCATCGCGGCGAGGTTGTCACGCATCTGGGCGAGTTGCAGGCCGCGCAGACCGTCATTGGCGCCGAGGGCGATGACGACGATGGCCGGCTTGTGGCGCTGTAGCGCTTCCGGCAGGCGGGTGCGGCCGCCGGCGGTGGTCTCGCCGGAAATCGAGACATTGGCGACGCTATAATCGAGGTGCTTTTCGCTCAGGCGCTTTTCGAGCAATGACGGCCAGGCCTGTTCGGGACGGATGCCGTAGCCGGCAGAAAGCGAGTCGCCAAGGATCAGGATGGTCCGCGCGGCCAGCGCCGGCGTGGCGGAGAAGAACAGGGCAAACAGGAGCAGGGCAGTCCGCATGATCGAGAAACCAGTGGTTGAAGTGTCGGGGTTGGGGAAGACCGTCGATAACGGCGGCGAGCCGCTGACGATTTTGCAGGATATTTCGTTTTCGGTCATGTCGGGGGAGACGGTGGCCCTCGTTGGCGCCTCGGGTTCGGGTAAATCGACCCTTCTTGGGCTGCTGGCTGGCCTCGATGTTCCCACATCCGGGGAAATCCGTCTCGACGGCGTTGTGCTGGCAGCGCTCGACGAGGACGAACGCGCCCGCCTGCGCGGCAAGCTGCTCGGTTTCGTCTTTCAGTCCTTCCAGTTGCTGCCTTCGCTCAACGCGCTGGAAAACGTCATGCTGCCGCTGGAATTGGCGGGTTCCAAAGGGTCGACCGCAATTGCCCGCGACTGGCTGGTGCGCGTCGGACTCGAACACCGGCTGAAGCATTACCCGAAGCATCTTTCCGGCGGCGAGCAGCAGCGCGTCGCGCTGGCCCGCGCCTTTGCTCCGAGTCCGCGGCTGGTGCTTGCCGACGAGCCAACTGGCAACCTCGACGCGGCGACCGGCCAGCAGATCATCGACATGATGTTCGACCTCAACGCCCGTCAGGGAACGACCCTGGTTCTGGTCACCCACGACGAAGCGATTGCGGCCCGCTGCGCGCGGATTTTGCGGATTCATTCGGGGCGACTCGTCTGAGGCGCCCGGCTGCCGCGCCGGAGTCCGTTTTCGAGCGTCGTCAACCCGCGCTTTCTCCGTCATCTCGACCTTGGCGATGGGCGAGGGAAATTCGTTGCCCACACTCCGCGGTTTTTCCGCTCTTTTGTGCCTGGGCGCTGCTAACATGACCGACAAGAGAACCCGCTTGCGGCAGGACAGCTTGTCCGCATCGTCGGGACGTGGCGTGATGGTAATTTGCTGAAGGAGTCTCCAGGAAATGGTTAAAGCGGCACTCAGATTGTTCATTCTTCGTCATGGGAAGTCCGATTGGAGCACCGGCGAGCCGGATTTCGACCGGCCGCTGGCCGAACGTGGCCGGACCGGCGCGCAGAAGGCAGGCGATTGGATGAAGGACGAGAAACTGATTCCGGATCGGGTCATCAGTTCTCCGGCGCGGCGGGCGCGGGAGACCGCCGAGTCGATATGCCGGTCGCTCGGGCTCAAGGAGCGCGGGATTTGCTTCGACGAGAGGATCTACGGGGGATCGGTCGCGGAGATGCTGGCCAGTCTGGCTGACCATGCCGCCGATGCGCGGCAGGTGCTGCTGGTCGGGCACAACCCGGGCCTCGAGGAACTTGTCTATTTCCTGACACAGGGGCCGCTTACGCAGCCCGATGATGGCAAGTTGCTACCTACGGCCGCGCTGGCGGTACTGCGACCGCTGACCGACTGGCGGGTGCTGGGGCGGGGAGGGGCCGAGTTGATTTCGATCACACGGCCGGGAGAAATGTGAGGCTTGGCGGCCCAGGCTGAGTTTGCGCAGGGTGCTGGCCCCAGAACAACCGGCTTGCATCGTGGTTGAGCGCGTGGAGCGGCTTGTCCGGATCGCGCCCGGCCCGGACTGGACAGGGTGCCGTCAGCCATCTTTTCCTCGTGGATTGTGGCGCTCGAGCGACCGCGTTCCCGATGCAGAATTGAACCTAAAAACCGCAGTTAGCCAATGCAATTTGCATGATTTGTGAGGAATTGGCGAGATTGAGGAGCCGATACAGGCGAAGGTCTTCTTGAAATGATCGCCGACGAGGCTCCAGGACTCGTATACGACCCAGAACCTGGAGCGCTGCAAGCTGTCGGGTAACCGTCTGCCCACCACCGTCTTTCGGGGTTAGCGCGAATAAGGCAGGCGAGGATTAGCTGGGTGAGCAATTTGCACAGCGACCTTCCACGGGCAGTGAGTCGCTGAGGCGGTTGACCCATCCCATTACACACAACTTCAACACCTCTGCGTAACATGCTGACTTTACAAGAAATGCTGGGTGGATGTGATGGGTTGGGCAGCGGAAGAATTCAAGGCGATCGACCTGGGCGACCGGCGTCTGGACAAGCGCACGGTGCTGCTGGCGGAGCGCATGGCAGCCAATCCGATGGCCAGTATCCCGCAAGCCTGCGGCGGCTGGGCGGAAACCCAGGCGGCGTATCGTTTTTTTGCGCAGGACGACATCGAATGGGAAGCCATCCTGGCCTCGCACTGGGGAAGCGCCGAAACGCGCATGCGGGCGCATCCGGTGGTGCTGTGCATCCAAGACACCACGGAACTCGACTTCAATGGTCAGCGCATTGCCGGTCTGGGGCCGCTCTCGTATGAAGCCCAACGCGGGATGTACGTGCATTCCACCTACGCGGTCAGTCCGCAGCGTGAACCCTTGGGTGTTCTGGACGCCTGGATGTGGGCACGCGAACCCAAGGACGCGAGCGGCCAACGAGGTGGCCTGCTGGAAAGCACCCGCTGGACGGAGGGCTACACCCGCATCGCGGAGTTGGCGAGCAGCATGCCGGACACCCGGCTGGTGTATGTGGCGGATCGGGAGGCGGACATCGTGGCCCTGATGGTGCAAGCCCGCGAGCTGGGGCATCCCGCCGACTGGCTGATTCGTTCCCAGCACAATCGGGCGCTTCCCGAGGGCGGCAAGCTGTGGACTGAGGTCCTGGCCAGCGAAGCGCTCGGCGGCATCCGCTTCACGATGCCTTCGCGGCAAGGACAGAAGGCGCGGGACGTTCGGCAACGAGTCTGGGCAAAGCGGGTGACGGTCTCCGACGGCAAGGGGAGCCGGATCGAGGTGAGTTGTCTGGTGGCGCGAGAAGAAAGTGCCCCCGAGGGCGTGAAGCCGGTGGAATGGCGGCTGCTGACCAATCGGCCGATTAACTCTTTCGAAGCGGCGACCGAACTGATCGACTGGTACCGGGCGCGCTGGGAGATCGAACTGTTCTTCCATGTCCTCAAGAACGGCTGCCGCGTAGAGGCGTTGCAGTTGAGCACCGTGGCGCGGCTGGAACGGGCGCTGGCGCTGTTCATGGTGGTGGCTTGGCGGATTGCCCGACTCATGCGCCTGGGCCGTACCTGCCCAGACCTGGATGCGGCCTTGCTGTTCGAGCAGGACGAATGGCAAGCGGCTTACATCCTGAATCGGAAGAAGGTGCCCAAGACGCCGCCCAGGCTCAATGAAGTGGTGCGCTTGGTGGCGATGCTTGGCGGATTTCTGGCCCGCAAGGGCGATGGCGAGCCAGGGGTGAAGACCCTTTGGCTTGGCCTTCAACGCGTCGTCGATTTCGCCGCCGGGATCAGATTCGCGAGAGAGGCTCATGCGTTATGACGCGAGTTCAACTTCAAAGTGTAATTTTGAATAATTTGTGTGTAATGGAATGCGGTTGACCGGGTAATCCGCGATGTGCGCAATGACGAAACGCAGATAACAGTTGGCAATATTGGGCAGGTTGGTGAATTTGGGAGGTTGAATCGCAATGACCAGTCGCGAACCGGTACGCCTTGCTGGCGATGCATGGAGCCTTCGCCGGTTCAGCCGCCGCCGACGGCGGCAATGATTTCCAAGCGGTCTCGGGAGTCGAAAAAGGTTTTTGCATACTGGCTTTTCGGAACAATTTCGCCATTTCTTTCGATGACGATGCGCTTGCCGGTATACCGAAGCTCCACTAGCAGTTCAGCCAGGGTGACAGACGGTTTGGACAGTCATTTCTGACCATTGACGATAATCAGAAACATAATAGACCTCAAATCTTGCGATAAACCTCGGCGCCGGCCTTGACGAACTCGACCGCTTTCTCCTCCATGCCCTTCGCCAGCGCCTCGGCTTCGGCAATTCCTTGCGCCGCGGCGTATTCACGCACATCCTGGGTAATCTTCATCGAGCAGAAGTGCGGGCCGCACATCGAGCAGAAGTGGGCGACCTTGGCCGATTCCTTCGGGAGCGTCTCGTCGTGGAATTCACGCGCCTTGTCGGGGTCGAGGCCAAGATTGAACTGGTCGTCCCAGCGGAATTCGAAGCGCGCCTTGGACAGGGCGTTGTCACGAATCTGTGCCCCGGGGTGACCTTTGGCGAGGTCGGCAGCATGGGCGGCGAGCTTGTAGGTGATGATGCCGACCTTGACGTCGTCCTTGTCCGGCAGGCCGAGGTGTTCCTTGGGCGTGACGTAGCAAAGCATCGCGGTGCCGTACCAGCCGATCATCGCGGCGCCGATGCCGCTGGTGATGTGGTCGTAGCCGGGGGCGATGTCGGTGGTCAACGGGCCGAGGGTGTAGAACGGGGCTTCGCTGCACTGGTCGAGTTGCAGGTCCATGTTCTCCTTGATCAGATGCATCGGCACATGGCCGGGACCTTCGATCATCACCTGGACGTCATGTTTCCAGGCGATCTGGGTCAGTTCGCCGAGGGTCTTGAGTTCGCCGAGTTGGGCTTCGTCGTTGGCGTCGTAGATGGAACCGGGACGCAGGCCATCGCCGAGGCTAAAGGCGACGTCGTAGGCCTTCATGATTTCGCAGATGTCCTCGAAATGCGTGTAGAGGAAGCTTTCCTTGTGATGCGCCAGACACCACTTGGCCATGATCGAACCACCGCGGCTGACGATGCCGGTCATCCGGTTGGCGGTCAGCGGGACGTAGCGCAGTAGCACACCGGCGTGGATGGTGAAGTAGTCGACGCCTTGTTCGGCTTGTTCGATCAGCGTGTCGCGGAAGATTTCCCAGGTCAGGTCTTCGGCCTTGCCGTTGACCTTTTCCAGCGCCTGATAGATCGGCACGGTGCCGATGGCGACCGGGCTGTTGCGGATGATCCATTCGCGGGTTTCGTGGATGTTCTTGCCGGTGGACAGGTCCATGACGGTGTCGCCACCCCAGCGGATCGACCAGGTCATTTTCTCGACTTCTTCCTGAATGGAAGAGCCCAAGGCCGAGTTGCCGATGTTGGCGTTGATTTTGACCAGGAAGTTGCGGCCGATGATCATCGGTTCGCTTTCCGGGTGGTTGATGTTGTTGGGGATGATGGCGCGACCACGAGCGATTTCGCTGCGCACAAATTCGGGGGTGATTTCTTCGGGAATGCTGGCGCCGAAGTTTTGGCCGGGGTGCTGGCGGCCAAGCAGGGCCGCCATTTTTTCGCCCATTTTGCCGGTTGACCGTAGCGACTCCATGTAGGCGCGGCGGTTGTTATTTTCACGAATGGCGACGTATTCCATTTCCGGGGTGACGATGCCTTGGCGGGCATAGTGCATCTGGGACACATTTTTGCCGGCTTTGGCGCGCAGGGGCTTGCGGTGCAGGCCGGGGAAGCGTAGTTCGTCGAGCGCCTTGTCAGCGGCACGGATGCGGCCGAATTCGGAGGTCAGGCCGGCGAGTTCTTCGATATCGCCACGTTCGGCGATCCACTGGGCGCGCAGCGCTGGCAGGCCGGCGCGGATGTCGATCTTGGCTTGTGGGTCGGAGTAGGGGCCGGAGCAGTCGTAGACGTAGAGCGGCGGGTTCTGTTCGCCACCGAAGGCGGTTGGCGTGTCGTCCTGCGAAATTTCGCGCATCGGCACGCGGATGTCCGGGCGGGAACCTGCGATGTAGACCTTGCGCGAATTGGGCAGCGGCTGGACTGCGGCCGCGTCGACGTGAGCGGTCGCAGCGAGGAAGGGGACGTTGGCGTTCATTGTCTTCTCCATCTGGAGAGAAAAAGCTTGCTTACCCCACGATTTTTCGCAGGGTAAGCAAAAATTCGGACATGCAGGAGGCTACGAATCTAGTCTGTGGCTCTTACCACGTGCAGGAAATTCGTATTGCCTGAATGGCCGGAAGGGAGGCCAGCAATAACAATTACATCATCACCGGGTGCAGCAAAGCCCTGTTCGACAGCTACCCGGCCGGCATCGATGACCATGGCTTCAAGATTGGTGGCTTCCTGGAAGGCAACGGGATGCACGCCCCAGGCAAGCGCCAGGCGCCGTGCGGTTTCCTTGCTGGTGGTCAAGGCCACGATCGGCGTCTTGGGGCGCTCGCGGCTGGCGCGCAGGCAACTGAAGCCGCTGACCGTATAGGCGACCGTTGCCGCTGGTGCCAGCAATTCTGCGACACGACGAAGCGCGCAGCAGATCGCATCCGGTGTCGTTGCCTCGGCCGGAGTATGGCTGGCATCCAGTCCGACGCGCCAGGCGGGATCGGATTCAACCTCGCTGATGATGTGATTCATGATCGTCACGGCTTCGAGCGGATATTTGCCGGATGCCGACTCGGCCGAAAGCATCACCGCATCGGCTCCTTCGTAGATTGCGGTGGCCACGTCGGAAGCCTCGGCACGGGTTGGAACCGGCGACAGGATCATCGACTCAAGCATCTGCGTGGCAATGACCACCGGACGGCCGGCCGCCCGCGCCGCCCGCACGATACGTCGCTGAATGACCGGAACCTGCTGCGGCGGCAATTCGACGCCAAGATCGCCGCGGGCCACCATGATACCGTCGGCCTGGGCCACGATCTCGTCGAGATATTCGATCGCCATCGGTTTTTCCAGCTTGGCCATGATCCACGCCCGATCACCGATCAACTGGCGGGCTTTCGCGATATCCTCCGGTCGCTGAACAAAAGACAGGGCTACCCAGTCCACCCCAAGTTCCAGGCCGAACGCCAGATCGCTGCGATCCTTCTCGGTCAACGGCGAAATCGGCAGCAATACGCCGGGGACATTGACCCCCTTGCGGTCGGACAGGCCGCCCCCGACCAGGACGGTCGTCTCGGCGAAATCCGGTCCGAAGGCATCGACGCGCAGACTCAGCTTGCCATCATCAAGCAGCAGGTGCGTGCCGACCTGCAACGCCGCGAAAATCTCCGGATGCGGCAGGTTGGCGCGACGGGCATCACCGTCGGTCTTGTCCAGATCCAGGCGGAAGCGACTTCCCTCGACCAAGGTGGTCTTGCCGCCGGCTATCTTGCCTATGCGCAGTTTCGGCCCCTGCAAGTCCATCAGAATACCGATCGGTCGACCGATCTCGTCCTCGATCTTGCGGATCATCTGGTAGCGCTCAGCATGGTCGGCATGACTGCCATGGCTGAAATTCAGGCGAAAAACATCGGCCCCGGCATCGACGAGTGCGCGAATGTCGTCCTTGGTCGAACTGGCCGGCCCCAGCGTGGCCAGAATCCGCGATCTGCGAAAGCGCCTCATGCTGCCTCCTTCAATGAATGGATTACAGCAACCCCGGCCCGTGCCACCTGCGCATCTTCGCCAGCCTTCACGCCAGACACCCCGACCGCCCCGATGATGAAGCCGTTGACGGTGATCGGTTCGCCGCCCTCGAGCGGCACCACCGGCATGGCCAGCGCCGCATAACGGCCATTGTTAACCATGTCTTCAAACACCTTGCTCGGCTTGCCGCTCAGCACACAGGTCCGTGCCTTCTCGGGCGCCACCATGGCGCTCATCAGCGGCGCACCATCCATGCGTTGCAGCCACAGAGCATGGCCACCGGCATCGCAGACGGCGATGCTGACTGACCAGCCACAATTTTTGGCTTCCTGTTCTGCCGCTGCTGCGATCTGGCGAACATCATCCAGCGTCAGCACATTCGTTTGTTTCATGTCTTGTCTCCTTGTTGTTTATGTCGCCCGGTTTCAGGCAATCAGGATGGCCCGAAAATCGTTGACGTTGGTCAGCGTTGGCCCGGTAATCAGCGCGTCGCCCAAGGCTTCGAAGAAGCCATGGCCATCGTTGGCGTCGAGGCTGGCCAGCGGCTTGATACCCTTGGACCAGGCCCGAGCGAGGGTGCACGGCGTAACGAATGCGCCGGCAACCTCCTCCTGGCCATCCACCCCGTCGGTATCGCCGGCCACCGCGAACACCTCTTCTTCGGCGTTCAGGCCGATGGCCAGCGAAAGCAGGAATTCGACGTTGCGCCCACCCCGCCCCTTGCCGCGTACGGTCACGGTGGTTTCTCCACCGGACAGCAGCACGCAGGGGCGTGCAATCGGCTGCCCGCGCCGGGCCACCTGCAGCGCGATGCCGGCCATTACCTTGCCAACGTCACGCGCCTCGCCTTCGATGCTGTCACCGAGGATCACCGGCCGCACACCGGCCGCTTCGGCAACCGCAGCCGCGGCTTCGAGCGCCATCTGCGGCGTCGCGACGAGACGGGTAGAAACACCAGCCAGACGCGGATCGCCGGGCTTGACAGTTTCACCGCGGCCGCTCTCAAGCAGGGCGCGCGCACCGTTCGGCAACTCAATGCCGTAACGGCGAACAATCTCCAGCGCATCCTGGCAACTGGTCGTATCGGCTACCGTTGGGCCGGATGCAATATCCATCGGGTTGTCGCCCGGCACATCGGAAATCAGCAGATTCACCACCCGTGCCGGATAGCAGGCGGCAGCGAGGCGCCCTCCCTTGATCCCCGACAGGTGGCGACGCACGCAGTTCATTTCGGAAATGGTCGCGCCCGATTTAAGCAAGGCACGACTGATCGCCTGCTTGTCGTCCAGCGTCACCCCTTCGCCCGGCAGCGGCAACAACGCCGAGCCACCACCGGAGATCAGGCAGATCACCAGATCGTCCGGCGTGAGATTGCCGACCAGTTCCAGCACGCGAAGCGCCGCTGCGGCACCAGCCGCATCGGGCACCGGATGCGCCGCCTCGACGATCTCGATGCGTTCGCATGGCACCGCATAGCCGTAGCGGGTAACGACCAGGCCACTCAGCGGCCCCGGCCAGTTTCGTTCCAGCGCCTGAGCCATGGCTGCCGAAGCCTTGCCGGCGCCGATAACGATGGTGCGCCCCTTGGGCGGCTCGGGCAAAAAGCGTGGAATACAATGCTCGGGTTGGGCTGCATTGACTGCTGCGGTGAACAAATTGGCGAGCAACTCGCGAGGTGGGGTGTTCATATCGCTTCTTCCTTGTCTGTCAGCATTCACCGAGATCAGAAATACGTATGCTTTGCGCGCCCTTCCACAGAACGGAGCGCCCCATGTCCAACAATTGGTGATCGCCTTCGATCACGGTCATGAAATGGTTGGCGGCCAGTTGCCCCATCTTGCTGGCGAACTGGCAACTGCCGTAAGCGAAAAGGATTTCCGTTTCAGAAATCCCTCCCGGATACCACAGCACGTCGCCGCGCGAAGGATGGCTGGTGTGATTCTCGAAGCCAAAATCGGTTTCAAGTTCTCCTTGCGGAATCCAGACCGCTTCACCGCTCCAGCGCACATGGATGACCTGACTGGAAAATGGCATCGATTTCATGAAAGCTGCACAGGTTCGCGGTGCAGCCTCTTCTTCCAGGCGGGCGACGAAGCGGTACGCCCCCACCTCAATAGCGAGATGACGCATCCGGATCACCTCACTGACCGATTTCGAAGTTGGCCATTTTTTCCAGGGCCCTGACCATCGCCGAATGGTCCCAGCCGGCGCCATCATGCGCTGCGCAGGTATTGAACAACTCCTGCGCCGTAGCCGTGTTGGGCAGGGCAACGCCAAGTTGGCGCCCGGTTGCCAACGCCAGATTAAGATCCTTCTGGTGCAATTCGATGCGGAAGCCTGGGTTGAAGGTGCGCTTGATCATCCGCTCACCATGCACTTCGAGAATGCGCGAATTGGCAAAGCCACCCATTAGTGCTTCACGAACCTTGGCTGGGTCGGCACCCGCTTTGGCAGCAAGCAGCAGAGCCTCGCCAACAGCTTCGATCGTTAAGGCGACAATGATCTGGTTTGCCACTTTGGTGATCTGACCATCGCCGTTGCCACCAACCAAAGTAATGTTCTTGCCCATCAGCTCCAAAAGCGGCTTGACGCGTTCAAAAGTAGCAGGACTGCCACCGACCATAATGGTCAGGCTAGCGGCTTTTGCCCCGACTTCACCACCCGAAACAGGTGCGTCCAGGTATTCGCAACCTAACTGGTTAATCTTCTTGGCAAACTCTTTCGTTGCAACCGGCGATATCGAACTCATATCGATAATCACTTTGCGTTCGTTAAGTCCGTCGGCGACACCACTGTTCTCCTGCAGGACGCTGGAAAGGCCTTTGCTACCAAACAGCACATCTTCAACATGCGGCGTATCCGGCACCATGATGAAAATAATGTCTGCCTTGCCGGCAACGTCTGCCGCATTTGTACAAACAATAGCGCCTGCGGTGATCAGTGTTTGCGGCACCGAGCCATGCGTAAAGGCATAAAGCGTATGGCCAGCAGCAATGAGATGTCCTGCCATAGGGGCGCCCATGATACCGAGGCCGATGAATCCGATTCTTGCCATTTTCTGTCTCCTTTTATGAAATTAAATTAATTGCGATTTGCTGCTAATGTAGCGATCCAGCCCAAGCCTTCACGCGTGCCGGCCGCCGGCTTGTACTCGCAGCCGATCCAGCCGGTGTATCCGAGTTGATCAATGTGGCGGAACAGCCACGGGTAATTGATTTCGCCAGTTCCGGGCTCGTTGCGACCGGGATTGTCGGCGAGCTGGATGTGAGCGATACGCGCCAGGTTCTTGGCGATGGTGTTGCCCAATTCACCTTCCATGCGTTGTGCGTGGTAGATGTCGTACTGAACGAACAGATTGTCGGCGCCGACCTCATCGATGATTTCAAGTGCCTGCGCTGTCCGGCTCAGGAAGAAACCAGGGATGTCGTAGGTATTGATCGGCTCGATGAGCAGTTTGATCCCGGCGGCCTTCAGCTTGTCGGCAGCAAAGCGCAGGTTGTCGACGAAGGTACGATGCGCCGTATTCTGGCAGGCGCCGGCCGGGACGATGCCGGCCAGGCAGTTGATCTGCTTGCAACCGAGAGCCGTTCCATACTCGATGGCACGGTCGACACCCACCCGAAACTCCTCAACGCGCTCCGGCAACACCGCAATACCACGTTCGCCACCAGCCCAATCGCCGGCCGGCAGGTTGTGCAACACCTGCGTCAGGCCGTGCTTCTTCAATTCGGCTGCGAGCACTGCTGCCGGAAAATCATAAGGGAAGAGATACTCGACACCCTTGAAGCCGGCTTCCGCAGCCGCTTGAAAGCGTTCGACGAAAGGCAGCTCGGTGAAGAGCATGGTCAGATTAGCGGCAAACTTTGGCATTATTTTTTCCTTCTTAAGGCTTGTCGGTTAGTCGAGCATCGAAATGGCGGTCGGCGCATCTTTACCCGATGCGGCCAGTTCTTCGAACTCGGTGACGGCGTTGATTTCGGTACCCATCGAGATATTGGTGACACGCTCAAGAATAATCTCGACCACCACCGGCACGCGGAACTCTTCCATCCACAGCTTCGCCTGGGCGAAAGCCGGCTGGATATCTTCTGGCTGACGGACACGGATCGCTTTACAGCCGAGACCTTCGACCACTGCAATATGATCGACGCCATAGCCTTCAGTTTCCGGCGCATTGATATTTTCGAAGGCGAGCTGAACGCAGAAGTCCATGTCGAAACCGCGTTGCGACTGGCGAATCAAGCCCAGATAGGCGTTATTGACCACCACGTGCAGGTAGGGCAGCTTGAACTGGGCGCCAACGGCAAGTTCCTCGATCATGAACTGGAAGTCGTAGTCACCGGAGATCGCCACCACCTTACGTGAGGGATCAGCAGCGCAAACGCCAAGTGCAGCCGGGATGGTCCAGCCGAGCGGGCCGGCCTGGCCACAGTTGATCCAGTGGCGTTCGCGGTAAACGTGCAGGAACTGGGCAGCGGCGATCTGCGACAGGCCAATGGTACTGACGTAGCAGGTGTCCTTACCGAAAGCGGCGTTCATTTCTTCATAAACGCGCTGCGGCTTCATCGGCACCTCGTCGAAGTGGGTCTTGCGCTGCAGCGTACGCTTACGCTCCTGACATTCGCCAAGCCAGGCTTGACGGTCACGCAGCGTACCGGCAGCCTTCATTTCCTTGGCCACTTCAATCAGTCGATCAAGCGCCGCACCGGCGTCGGAAACGATGCCATAGTCCGGGCCGAAGACGCGGCCGATCTGTGTTGGCTCGATGTCCACATGGACGAACTTGCGGCCTGCGGTATAAACCTCGACCGAGCCGGTATGACGGTTGGCCCAGCGATTGCCGATGCCGAACACGAAGTCTGACGCCAGCAGCGTCGCGTTGCCATAGCGATGCGAGGTTTGCAGGCCAACCATGCCGACCATCAGCGGGTGGTCGTCAGGGATAACGCCCCAGCCCATCAGCGTCGGGATCACCGGAACGCCGGTCAACTCGGCAAATTCCTGCATCTTGGCGGAAGCATCGGCATTGAACACGCCGCCACCGGAAACGATCAACGGACGCTCGGCTTCATTGAGCATGGCCATTGCTTTTTCGGCCTGGGCACGGGTGGCGGCGGGCTTGTAGGCGGCCAGCGGCTCGTAAGTTTCAATGTCGAACTCGATCTCGGCCATCTGCACATCGAACGGCAGGTCGATCAACACCGGGCCGGGACGGCCGGAGCGCATCAGGTGGAAAGCCTGCTGGAAGACACGCGGCACCAGCGCCGGTTCGCGAACGGTAACTGCCCACTTGGTCACCGGCTTGGCGATCGATTCGATATCGACTGCCTGGAAGTCTTCCTTGTACAAGCGAGCGCGCGGTGCCTGGCCGGTAATGCAAAGAATTGGTATCGAGTCAGCCGATGCCGAGTACAGACCGGTGATCATGTCGGTGCCAGCCGGGCCGGAGGTGCCGATGCAGACGCCGATGTTGCCGGCCTTGGCCCGGGTGAAGCCTTCAGCCATATGCGAAGCGCCTTCGACATGGCGAGCCAACACGTGGTTGAAGCCGCCATTTTTACGCATGGCCGAATAAAGTGGGTTGATTGCCGCACCAGGCACACCGAAAACGGTACCGATGCCTTCTTTTTTCATCACCGCGGCGGCGGCGTCAATTGCTCTCATCTTTGCCATTTGTCTCTCCGTGAATTAGTGTGGGGTGTTGCGACGGATTCAGAATAGCGAGAAAAGCTCGCCAGTTGAATTGCTGCTACCATTGTTTCTGTCGATACTTGGAGTACCGGATGGATCGTCATACCGAGATCCGCAGCTTTGTTCTCGTCGCCGAAAAAGGCAGTTTCGCCGCCGCTGCACTGAGCGAGGGCGTCACCCCGGTCGTCATGGGACGCCGCCTCGATGGCCTGGAGGCCCGCCTCGGCGTACGCCTGATGCACCGTTCGACGCGCGGCCTGACCCTGACCGCGCTTGGCGAAGAATTCATGGAGCAGTGCCGGCAGCTGCTGCGCGACTTCGACACCGTCGAGAGTGGCATCAGCGCTAGTCGCAGCACCGTGCGCGGCCACCTGGTCATCTCCGCCCCGGCCGCCTTCGGGCGACGCCATATCGCGCCGCACGCGCCGGCTTTCCGTGCCATTTACCCGGAGCTCAAGCTGTCGTTCAATTTCACCGACAGCGTCGTCGACCTGGTGCGCGAGGGTTACGACATGGCGATCCGCATCGGTGAGGTCACCGATCCCAACTATGTGGCGGTGCCGCTCTATCCGAACTGCCGTGTCGTCTGCGGCACACCTGGCTACTTTGAACGGCACGGGGTGCCGCGCATTCCGGAAGACCTCGCCGACCACAACTGCCTCGCCTTCAACCTGCAGGGCGGGCAGCATCGCGGCTGGAATTTCATGCGGGACGGCCGCTTGACCGCGGTACGCGTTGACGGCGACCTCGCCTGCAACGACGGTGAACTGCTGTACACCTGGGTCAAGAAGGGGTTGGGCATTGGCTGGCGGTCGACCTGGGAAATCCAGGCCGAATTGAAGCGCGGCGAACTGGTCACCGTGCTCGACGAATTCGCGGCGCCGAGCTATCCGATCCAGGCCGTCTACCCGCAGCAGCGTTACCTGCCGGCCAAGGTCCGGCATTGCATCGACTACCTCAAGGAAACCTACAACCGGCCAAGTTATTGGGAAGGCGAACATGCTTGAGGGGTCGTTTGCCATATTGTCAGTGACTCAACCGAGGCGGCCGGTCAGCAGCAGATAGCCGGGCAACCCGCCAGTGAGCACGCCCTGAGCGATAGCGACGCCACCGGTCGCGCGCGTCCATGGCTTGCCGCAGACCAGGACGAGGAAAAAGAGATACCACAGGCCGGCCCAGGCGGCCCATGACAAGGCCTGCCAGTAACCCCAGGCAGAATTTGCGGCAATCAGCGCGTCGACCGCAACCGGCAGCGCGGTAAGGGTAACGAGCAGGCTGAACCAGCCCAGACCGCGCCCGTCGCTGCCGTTGTAGCGATTGAAGGCAACCCACAGGTAGGTGCAGGCAAAAAGCAGGGAGAAGGCGGCAGTGCGGATCGACGCCGCATCGGCATCGGCACCGAAGGCTAGCCTGAGCGACACCAGCAGGCTGATCCCGCCGACAAAGGCGTTGATCAGCGGGATCTCCCGGTCGTCGATGCGACCGAGCATCCACAGGCCGTTAAGAATCAGCACGGCGCCGACATAGAAAAGAACCAGCCCCTGGTACATGCCGCCGCCGCCTAACGCCGCCCGAACGCCGCCGACCCGGCGAAGCGTGCCGCGCTGCCCAGCTCACGCCCGATCATCAGCAGACGATTGTATTTTTCGATGCGATCCGAACGACTGGCCGAGCCGGTCTTGATCTGACCGCAGGCCGTCGCCACGGCAAGATCGGCAATCGTCGTGTCACCCGTTTCTCCGGAGCGGTGCGAAACGATAGCGGCATAGCCGTGCTCGCGTGCCAGGCGCATCGCGGCCAGGGTTTCGCTCAGGGTACCGATCTGGTTGACCTTGATCAGGATGGAATTGGCTATGCTATTTTCAATGCCACTGGCCAGAATCGCCGGATTGGTCACGAACAGGTCGTCGCCAACCAGTTGCACGCGGCGCCCCAGACGATCCGTCAACAACGCCCAGCCGTCCCAGTCGTCCTCGGCCATGCCGTCTTCGATACTGAGGATCGGATAGTCGTCGACCAGTCCCGCCAGGTAATGACTGAACTCGGCGCTGGATAGCTCCTGTCCCTCGCCGGCGAGCACGTAGCGGCCATCGCGATAGAATTCCGAGGCGGCGCAATCGAGCGCCAGGCTGATCTCCCGACCTGGCTCATAGCCGGCCAAGCCAATGGCTTCGACAATCAGGTCGAGCGCATGCCGGGTTGAACGGACATTCGGCGCGAAACGGCCTTCATCGCCGACCGAGGTCGGGAATCCGGCACGATCAAGCAGGCCGCGCAGCGCATGAAAAACACCGACCCCGGCACGCAGCGCATCGCTGAAATTGTCAAAGCCATGCGGCACGATCATGCATTCCTGGATATCCAGGCTGTTGTTGGCATGGGCACCACCGTTGACCACGTTCATCAGCGGCACCGGCAGTACAGGCTCGATGCCCGCTGCGGCCAGGTAACGATACAGTGGCTGCCCCTCGGCTTGTGCTGCCGCGTGCGCTGCCGCTAGCGACACGGCGAGGAGGGCATTGGCGCCAAGCCGCGACTTGTCGGTCGTGCCATCCAGTTCGCCCAGCAAACGATCGATACCCGCCTGATCGCGGCCATCATGGCCGAGCAAGGCAGCGGCAATCGGCCCTTCGATATTGGCCAGCGCCTTGAGGACACCCTTGCCGCCATAGCGCGCCGGGTCGCCATCGCGCAGTTCAAGCGCCTCGCGCTTGCCGGTCGATGCCCCGGAGGGAACCGCTGCCCGGCCGGCATCACCGGATTCGAGTTCGACCGTCGCCTGCAGCGTCGGGTTGCCACGCGAATCGAGAATCTCGATGCCGGCGATATGAGTAGTTTTGTACATGTCGTTCAAATGGCCTGAATAAACTGTTGCAGTCTGCCCTGGCCGGTCGATGTAACCGGTAACCAGCAATGCAACTACAAGGTTTCAAAAGTGGGTGATTCCCGGTGGTCTCGGCCCCCGTTCAACCACCCGCTGCCTGAAGTACCTGGTGAAAATTGCAGCGGCTTAAAAGTGAAATTCGGCCTGGAACATCAGAGCATCGGTGTCGATGCCTGGCTTGGTGGCTCCGGACTTCGTATATTGATTGCCAAATTTATTGCGCCACAACTCGTAGCCAAGGCCCACTAAAACCGTGTTTTTCTTCCACGATGCCATTTGCCCGACATCGATCATTAGCGCGGTTCGCATCAGCGTTTCAGCAGATGTAGGGACCCCTGCATAGTCTGGCCCCTTCTCGCTCAGGTAATTGATGAATCCCTTGAAGACAAACGGTACCGGACCAGTCTGGAAGGGAATACCCCAGGCCGCTGCCAGAATCCACTGCGGATCAAACACAATGTTTTCCGTCGGGCAAGCAGGCTTTCCCAAACCGCAATGATTCCATTCGCGTCCATAGTACAGACTAAAGTCCAGAAAGCCGGGAACACCAATGGTTCCCATAACGTCGAACTTGAGCGTCGGGCCAATAACCAAAAGTCTCTTCGCCGGAGCGAACTTGGTGTTTTTTGTATTTAGATCGAAACCCGCAGTCAGTGCGATATCCTTGACTGGGCCAAATGAAAGATCTCGGTCGAAGATCTTTCCTAAATACAGTTGTCCGCGATAGGTCAGGTAGGCTTCAGTCGCACCGGTAGAGCCGTCGCCGCTGGCTGGGTCGTTGGAGTCGGACTTGAAGACATCCAGATTGACAAAATTCTGCCCGATTGAATAGCCACTGGCATGGGTGAATTGCAGAATATTCTTGGTGACATCATTGTTGTTATTGGGCTCACGGAACTGGGTGCCGTAGCGATATCCGATAAATGTATCGCTCCAATCGGCGGCCTGCGCCTGACCTGCAACGCAAGCGACGGCAGCGAAAATGGCGGCATGTTTCTTGATATTCATTTGAAATAATCCGTTATAGTTTATTTAGTGCGCATGAGCCGAAGCGGAATCAAGGGATTCACCCTTGCCAAACCCGTTCAGGAAGACGTTGAGCACCACGGCTGAGATTGCCGAGAGCAGGATGCCGCTGTGCAACAAGGGACCCAAGGCTGTCGGCATGGCATGGAAGAAGGTTGGCGAAACGAGCGGGATCATGCCCAGACCAAGGCTGACCGCGACCACGTAAAGATTGTTGCGGTTACCGCCGAGGTTGGCGCCCATCAAAATCTTGATACCGGTTGCCGCCACCATGCCGAACATCACGATACCGGCACCGCCGAGCACGAACTGCGGGACCGAAGCAATAATATGTGCCATCTTGGGGAGCAGAGCGAAAGCTATCAAAATCACGCCACCCAGCACGCAGACCCAGCGACTCTTGACCCCGGTTACGCCAACCAAACCAACGTTTTGCGAGAATGAAGTATGCGGAAAGGTGTTGAAAAAACCGGCGATCAGCGTCCCCAGGCCATCGGTGCGCAAACCTCGTGTCAAGTCGTTACGCATCACCCGGCGCCCGGTCAGATCGCTCAGTGCCAGAAACATGCCAAGCGACTCAACCATGACGACGATCATTACCAGACACATGGTGGCAATCGATACCGGATCAAAGACCGGCATGCCGAAGTGCATTGGTTCAACTATGGCGACCCAGGGCGCGGCACCGAGACCTTCAAAGCTGACCTTGCCAAGCGCCATCGAAACAAAAAAGCCGACCAGCATACCGATCAGCACCCCGACGTTGGCCATAAAGCCGCGACCGTAACGGGTGATCAACATGATGGTAAGCAATACCAGGCCAGCAATCGCCAGGTTCTCGAGAGAACCGTAGTTTGGATTGTTGACCATCTGGCCGCTGGCCACATCCTTGATCATTGGCTGGCCGCCAGCCGCCCAGTTGACCGTAACCTTCATCAGTGAAATACCGATAATGGCGATAATGCTGCCGGTGACGACGGGCGGGAACAAGGGCAGACAGCGTGCCACCAGCGGCGCAAAGATCATGCCGAAAATACCAGCGGCTATAGTCGAACCAAGAATCGCATTGATCCCCAGTTCCGGCGATACGGCCATCGCCACCATCGGACCCACAGCGGCAAAGGTAACACCCATCATTACTGGCAGGCGGATACCGAACGGACCGACACCTAACGACTGGATGATGGTGACCAGACCGCAGACGAGCAAATCGGAATTGATCAGAAAGGCAATCTGATCCTTGGGCATTTTCAGGGCGCCGCCAATGATCAGCGGTACCGCGATGGCCCCCGCGTACATGACGAGGACGTGTTGCAGACCGAGCGTGAAGAGGCGTACCGGCGGTAGCACCTCATCCACCGGATCAACCTGCTTGGGAATTTCCCCCATTGATTTTTTCGACATGGTAAATCTCCTTCCTTTGGGTTTTTAGGCATCGCTCCAATGCGACAAGAGCGTAAGGGAACGACGCACCGTGCCGTTGCGTGTTTTCTTGGCCATCTAACGGCAACCGGGTGATAACCCGATTCGAGATGGTTGGCAGGCTCTTGGCCTCACGCTTGGCAACAATGTGATTGCAGTGTAGAGAGCCACAAAAGCACCGCAATCCCCTGACCGCGATACGCGACATAACGAATTTCGTATTGTCGCGACGCAGCAATCACCAGCCCCGCAATGGCAACCTCTTCACCGGGACGATCAGTGAATTTGCTGCGCCGCAGCATGCACAATCACTTTTCGCTCGGCGGTTTCCGCCTGGCCTTCCGCTATGCTTCCTGCCTCCAGACAATGTGCAGCGCCTTGAATGCAGCGCCATCGCGTCGAGAAGGCATTAATCGGGTCCTGAAAAATACAAATGAAACAAGCCCCTCCCCGTCACTTCGCCGGCCTGGCACTGATCGTGTTATCACTGATCTGGGGGTACAACTGGGTCGTCATGAAACAGGTCATACCCTATGTTGACCCCTTCGATTTTTCCGCACTGCGTACGCTGCTCGGTGCGGGCGCGTTGTTCATATGTCTGCGCCTGCTCAAACGCCCGATGGCTATTGCCCAGCCTGGTAGCATCGTCCTTCTCGGCCTGGTGCAGACAGCGGCCTTTACCGCACTGATCCAGTGGGCGCTGGTGGCGGGCGGTGCCGGCAAGACGGCTGTGCTGGTCTATGCCATGCCTTTCTGGCTGATCCCGCTGGCCTGGTTGCTCCTCGACGAACGCATTCGCGGTGGACAATGGGTTGCTGTCGCCACCGCCGCCGGTGGTTTGCTGCTCTTCCTTGAGCCCTGGCAGTCTGGCGGCACCTGGTTCAGCAACCTGCTCGGCCTCGCTGCCGGGCTGACCTGGGCGCTCGCCACCCTGCTTGCCAAGCGCCTGCGCGCCCGGCACAAGTTTGATCTGCTCGCCCTGACTGCCTGGCAGATGCTGTTCGGCGCGCTGGCCTTGTGCATCGTGGCGCTGCTCTTCAGTACCCGGCCGATTCAGCCGACGCCTTATTTCTTCGGTGCGCTGGCCTTCAACGCGCTGCTCGCCACCGGCCTGGCCTGGGTGTTGTGGCTCTATGTTCTACAACACCTGCCGGCCGGGCTGGCCGGGCTTTCTTCGCTCGGCACGCCGGCCATTGGCGTTCTGGCCGGCTGGATCGAACTGGGTGAAACACCGAGCCCGGCGGAATTCTCCGGCATGCTGCTGATCGGTGCCGCACTGTTTGGGCTATACCTGCTCTCGCTGCGGGCGACGCGAAAAAGCAGTTAAGCCGCTCAATCCTGGCGTTCGGACCAGAGCACGCCACCGGTTGCTCCTTGGCAGACCAATTTCCAGAGATGGCTCAATACATCGGTTGGCTGCCACTATCACCTCCAAGCATTGATCTGTATTATGTACAAAATTCTGCAACATTAACCAGCGAGGCTTACCATGTCCATTTTTGCCAGTGACGTCATCCCCTTCTCACAAGCCCGCGCCAAGCTCTCCGACCTGGCAGACCAAGTCAAAGCGGGTGCCGAGAAGATCATCACCAAGAATGGTGAAAGCTACGTCGCGCTGATTGACTCTGATCGGCTGGACTACTACCACCAGTTGGAGCGTGAACGTATCCACCTGCTGCTCATCAGTGAGGCAAGCAAGGGACTCGACGATATTGCGGCTGGGCGTACCAGCGATGCACGCAACGCTTTGCAAGCCATCAAGCAGCGCCGCAAGAACACAGCCTGATCGTGGCGAATCAGGAATCCCCAAAGACTACCGTCAAGCTCACTGCAAATTTTGAACGCAGCCTCGACGAGATCGATGCCTTCCTCACCGAAGCAGAGGCACCACAGGCCTTTGATGCGCTGCTTGATGAGCTGACGGATACCGTCATCCCCAATCTCGAACGCTTCCCTGCCATGGGGCGCTCTTTTCTGAGCCGCGCTATCCGTTCGGTTGAGACCAGTAATGGCATTGACACTCTTCAAGGCAAATTGGCAGCAATCGGTGAAAATGCTGAACTTCGTGAATACGTTCTTGAGCACTACCTGATGCTTTATGCACGTGTTGGTTCGGCGATTCACCTGCTCTCGATTCGGCATCACAAACAGTTGTCCTTCAATTTCCAGCATCTCTGGACCTCCAGTTAGCCCAACCAATAAAAATAAACACATAACCACACGACATGACTCAAGAAACAAACAACCTCGCCGCCTATATCTGGTCCCTTGCCGATCTACTGCGGGGTGATTTCAAGCAGAGCCAATATGGCCGCATCATCCTGCCCTTCACCCTGCTGCGTCGCCTGGAGTGTGTGCTGGAAGCCAGCAAGGAAGCCGTGCTCAAGCAGGTTCCCGTCGTCGACAAGATGAACCTGCCGGAAGAGGCGCAGGAAAAGTTGCTGCTGCGCGCCACCAATGGCTTGTCCTTCTTCAACACCTCGCCGATGGATCTGGGTACGCTGGGCGAAGCCAGCATCAAGGCCAACCTGGAACACTACATTCAGTGCTTCTCCAAAGATGCCCGCGAAATTTTCGATCACTTCAAATTTTTCGAGTTCATTGGTCTGCTGAATGACGCCAACCTGCTCTACAAAATTGTGCAGAAGGTTCGGCAAGCCGATCTCAGCCTAAAGTCTGTTTCCAACTACGAAATGGGTCTGGTATTTGAAGAACTGATCCGCCGCTTTGCTGAAAGCTCGAATGAAACAGCCGGCGAACACTTCACCCCGCGCGACATCGTCCGCCTCACCACCTCGCTGGTGTTCATGGAAGACGATGATGCGCTGACCAAGCCGGGCATCATCCGCACCATTTACGATCCCACCGCCGGTACAGGTGGTTTCCTGTCGGCTGGCATGGAATACGTGCACGAGCTGAACCCGCAAACCGTGATGCGCGCCTTCGGTCAGGAGCTCAATCCCGAGAGCTACGCCATCTGCAAAGCCGACATGCTGATCAAGGGCCAAGATGTCAGCCAGATCAAGCTCGGCAACACCCTCTCCAACGATCACCTCTACGCCAGCAAGTTCGACTACATGCTCAGCAATCCACCTTTCGGCGTGGATTGGAAGAAGATCGAAGGCGATATTACCGACGAATACACCCTCAAGGGCTTTGATGGGCGATTTGGTCCTGGCCTGCCACGCGTTTCTGATGGCTCTTTGCTGTTTCTTTTGCACCTGATCAGCAAGCTGCGCGACATCAAGGAGGGCGGCTCGCGCATCGGCATCATCCTCAATGGCTCGCCCTTGTTTACCGGTGGTGCCGGTTCCGGCGAATCGGAAATCCGCCGCCACATTCTTGAAGCCGATCTGCTTGAAGCCATCGTCGCGCTGCCAACCGACATGTTCTACAACACCGGTATTGCCACCTACGTCTGGGTGCTCTCCAACAAGAAAGCCGCCGAGCGCAAAGGCAAGGTTCAACTCATCAACGGCGTGAACCTCTGCGGCAAGATGCGCAAATCGCTGGGTAGCAAGCGCAACCAGATGGATGAAGGCGACATCGCCACCATCACCCGCTGCTTTGGCCAGTTTGAAGTCGTCGATGCCCGCCAACTCGACAAACCCGCCGAGCCGAAAAGTAATCGGGGTCGGCAGTCTGCCAACTCCAAAGCCGAAGCCCCCAAATCCTTCGCCAGCAAGATATTTGCCGCGCACGAATTCGGCTACCGCCGCATCACCATTGAGCGCCCTTTGCGCCTCTCCTACCAGTTCAGCGATGAACACATTTCCACGCTGCGCTTTGCTGCTGGCGTGCTGAATGGCGCCATGCAGTGGATTTACAGCGAATATGGACAGAACGGCGGCGAACAACTCTGGGACGACGCGCCAGACTGCGAAGATTACGGCGACCTGACTGCCGACAACGACGAAATCCGCACCCACCTCAAACGCCACTTTGCCGATCTGAAAGAAAAACAGATCAAGGATCTACTGGCCCGCGACACCTGGCTTGCCCAGAAGCAAATCCTGCTCAAGGCTAGGCAACTACAGAAAGTCATCGGTACAGCACAGTTTGACGACTTCAACGCCTACGACGATGCGCTGAAAGCCGCTGCCAAAAAAGCTGGAATCACGCTCGACAGCAAAGAGAAAAAGCAGATCGCTGACGCGGTGAGCTGGAAGAACCCCATTGCCGAGAAAGTCATCAAGAAGCTGCACAAAGAAAAAAACGCAAATAAGGCCAACCCCTTATATGGGCTGTTTTCCGTTAATGGTGAAATTGTCGAATACCAGGCTGATGGCGAGCTACGTGACTTTGAAAACATCGCCCTCAATCCAAATGCTACGGTCAACACCGTAAACGAGGCATATTTCATCAAGGAAGTGCAGCCGCACGTAGCAGACGCCTGGATAGATGCTGGCAAGTGCGATGCCAAGGATGGCGAGATTGGTATTGTCGGTTACGAAATCCCTTTTAACCGCCACTTCTACCAGTACCAGCCGCCACGCGACCTGGTTGAGATCGATGCGGATCTGGATGCCGTCAGCGCGGAGATCATGGCGCTGCTACGTGAGGTGCATTCGTGAAGTTTAAAAAATATCCAGAATTAAAATACAGTGAATATTTTAATTCGGATTTACCTACGCACTGGTTAGAGAAAAGGCTCGGATATATTTCGGCACAAGGGAAGGCTACGTTTGTTGATGGTCCGTTTGGTTCAGATTTAAAAACGACTGACTATCAAGACGAAGGGGTACCTTTGATTCAGTTAAATAACATCAGAGACAGCAAGCACGTTCTTCAGAATATGAAATTCATTACTGAAGAAAAGAAGAATAAGCTATTAAGACATATTACAATTCCAGGCGATGTGGTTATTGCAAAAATGGCAGATCCCGTTGCTCGCGCAGCAATTGTGGCTGATGATTTTTTTGAATATGTAATTGTTGCGGACTGCGTAAAAATCACCCCCGACCTTGGTCTTGTTAATTTGAATTACTTGGTTTGGGCTATAAACTCTGACTGCGTACGAATTAACGCAGAATTAGTATCTACCGGAACAACAAGAATTCGCATCAACTTAGGTGAATTGCAGAAACTAAAAATTCCGTACCCTTCAGACGATGAGCAAAAGGCAATCGCCGCCTTCCTCGACCACGAAACCGCGAAGATCGACGCGCTGATCGAGAAGCAGCGGCGACTGATTGAACTGCTCAAGGAAAAGCGGCAGGCGGTGATCAGCCATGCCGTGACCAAAGGCCTCAACCCCAACGCCCCGATGAAGGATTCCGGGGTGGAGTGGCTGGGCGAGGTTCCGGCGCATTGGGTGGTGACCAAGGCAAAATTTGTAGCAAATGTTTTTGTTCCTCAAAGAAACAAGCCTGATTTGAATGATGAGAATGGTGTGCCTTGGGCCACGATGGAAGACATGAAGGGCGCTTGCATCACGGGCACCAGAAATTTTGTTAATCCTGATTCAGCAAAGATCGCTGGTTCAAAAACTCTAAAAGCTGGTGCCGTGATTGCAAGCTGTGTTGGTAATTTTGGGGTTGCTTCAATCAACAAAATTGACGTGATTATCAATCAACAATTGCAAGCCTATATACCAATATCAATCAAGGCTGAGTATCTGCGTGAAACCGTTTTGACTTCCAAAAGCTATTTCGAGCAAATCGGTACAGCGGCTACCCTTGTGTATGTAAATCAGCAAGGCTTTGAAAATTTGCCAGTATTGACTCCGCCAATAATAGAACAAGAGAAAATTTGCACTTACATTGAGAAAAAACTATCTGACTTTGAAGATTTAATATCAAAAAGCGAAGTTGTCATTAGATTTATGCAAGAACGCCGCACCGCCCTAATCTCCGCCGCCGTCACCGGCAAGATCGACGTCCGCGACTGGCAGCCCTCCGCCACCTGAACGGACGAATGCGGATTGAGTTTCCAGAAGATGATTGACGCTGCCGAACAAGAACCTACAATACAACGTAACACGTGTAACACAATTGATAGGCCCATCATGTCGACTAGAACCATCAATGTCCGGATACCGGAAGCCCTCTACGGGCAGATTGAAGAACTCGCCCAAGCCACCGCAAGAAGCAAAAGCTTTCTGGCGATTGAGGCACTCAAGAGCTACGTCGAGAGCGAATCCTGGCAGGTGCGCGACATTCAGGCCGGCATCGAGGAAGCTGATGCCGGCGACTTCGCGTCTCAGGAAGAAGTGGCGGCGACTTTTGCCAAGTATGGCGCTTAAATGGACGCGGACAGCGCTCCGCAATCTGGATGACATCGCCGCGTTCATTGCTGCCGACAAGCCCGCCGACGCTACACGTTTCGTTCAGGAACTCCGAATCGCCACTGAAAAGCTGCTGTCTTTTCCCGGCTTGGGTCGGGCCGGTAGGGTGCCCGGCACCCGCGAACTCGTCTTGCACACCAATTATCTGGCCATCTATCGTGTGAAGGCCGGTGAGGTAGAAATTCTTCGCATCCACCACGCAGCAAGGTTGCTATAACAATCTGCCTGGGGATTTTCCCTCTGCTTGGCCCTTTCCATGGCATGGTGTGCGGCGCCAACTTATCCTGACTTATGTTGCAAAACATAAGTTATGTTTTTTCCCATAACTGACCATAAGCCATGAGCGACCAAGCCAGCGAACGCATCTTCCAGGACGACATCATCCGGCAATTGCTGGCCAATGGCTGGCAGCTCGGTTCGCCGGACAAATACAACCACGAACTGGCCTTGTACCCCGAAGATGCGCTGGGTTTTGTCCAAGAAACGCAGGAGGCGCAGTGGAACAAATTTTGCGCCAATCACCCGAAGGATGCCGAGCAGAAGTTCCTCGAACTCGTCGCCAAGCAACTCGCCAAGGCTGACCCGAACGCGACAAATAAAGACAGCCGCAGCTTCGGCACGCTGGGCGTTTTGCGCCATGAACTGCGCGACCGCAATGCGCGCTTTTCGCTGTGCCAGTTCAAACCCGAACATGAGCTGAACCCGGACACGCTGGCGCGTTACCAGAAGAACCGCCTGCGCGTCGTGCCAGAACTGGTCTATAGCCTATGGGCGACGGCAAGCCCGTCATCCCCGAGTGGTTTTATCGGGGATCCAACAGTAAAACCTCTGGATTCCCGCCTGCGCGGGAATGACGAAAGGGCCAAGGCCTGGCGTATCGATCTGGTGCTGTTCGTCAATGGTTTACCGATTGCCACGCTGGAATTGAAATCCGAGTTCAAGCAGGCGGTGGGTCGCGCCATCAAGCAATACAAGAAGACGCGCCTGCCGGTTGATCCGGTAGCAAAAAAGCCCGAACCGCTGCTCAGCTTCAAACGCGGCGCGCTGGTGCACTTTGCTGTGAGTCAGTACGAAGTTCACATGGCAACGCGGCTGGCTGGCGAAAACACCTACTTCCTGCCTTTCAACAAAGGCACGCAGGATGGCGGCGCTGGCAACGATGTACCGGAAGACGTGAACCGTTACGCCACTGACTACCTGTGGAATGAAGTGCTGCTGCCGGACAATCTGCTGAACATTCTGGCGCGCTACGTGCACTTGCAGATCGAAGAAGTGGAAGACTGGGAAGGCAGGAAAACCAAGAAGGAAAGCCTGATCTTCCCGCGTTATCACCAGTGGGATGTGGTGAACAAGCTACTGGCTGCAGCGCGTAGCGAGGGGCCTGGGCATAAATACCTGATCCAGCACAGCGCGGGATCAGGCAAATCGAACTCGATTGCTTGGGTGGCGCATCAGCTTTCATCACTTTACAAGGGTGATGGCCAGAAGCAGTTTCATTCAGTGATCGTCGTCACCGACCGCACGGTGCTGGACGCCCAGTTGCAGGACACGATCCACCAGTTCGAGCACACCGACGGCGTGGTCGGGCGGATCAACAACAAGGAAGGCGACGGCTCGAAATCAGAAAAGCTCGCCGCTGCGCTGGAAGGCGCGCAGCCGATCATCATCGTCACCATTCAGACCTTCCCCTTCGTGTTGAAGGCGATTGAAAACAGCGTCAGCCTGAAGGAACGCTGCTACGCGATCATTGCCGACGAGGCGCACTCCTCGCAAAGCGGCTCGACGGCACGCCAGTTGAAAGAAGTGCTGATGAAGGAAGCCGGTGAGGCTGCTGGCGATGAAGACACCATCGATAGCGACGACATCATTGCCGCTACCGTCGCTTCACGCCGCGCTTCGGGAAATTTGAGTTTTTTCGCGTTCACCGCAACACCCAAGCCGAAGACGCTGGAACTGTTTGGCCGCGTTCCGCATCCCGATGAAGTGCCTTCCATTACCAATAAGCCGGAAGCGTTTCACGTTTACAGCATGCGCCAGGCCATCGAGGAAGGATTCATCCTGGATGTGCTGAAGAACTACACCAACTACAAGGTGGCCTACAAACTGGCGCTGAAGATTCAGGAAGCGGATCAGGAAGTCGAGAGCAAACGCGCTCGCGTAAAGCTCAACCAGTGGGTGCGCCTGCACGATCACAACATCGCGCAAAAGGTGATGCTGATCGTCGAACATTTCAAAGCCAATGTGTTGGGCCTGCTCGGCGGGCAAGCCAAGGCCATGATTGTGACCAGCTCGCGCAAGGAAGCGGTGCGCTACAAGCTGTGCTTTGATAAGTACATTGCCGAAAAGGGCTACCAGAAGATCCATGCGCTGGTCGCCTTCTCCGGCGACGTGGAATTCAACGACAAAGACCCGAACGCCGCTGACCTGATCGGCGAGAAATTCACCGAAACCAATATGAACCCGAATCTGAAGAAGCGCGACATGCGTATTGCCTTCGATTCGGACGACTACCAGGTGATGATCGTTGCCAACAAGTTCCAGACTGGCTTCGATCAGCCCAAGCTTTGCGCCATGTATGTGGACAAGAAACTGGCTGGCGTCGAGTGCGTGCAAACGCTGTCACGTCTGAACCGCACTTACCCGAACAAGGCGGAAACGGGCACCTTTGTGCTGGATTTTTTCAACGAGCCGGAAGACATCCTGAACGCCTTCCAGCCCTACTACCAGACGGCGGAACTGGCGGATGTTTCCGACCCCAACCTGATCTTTACGCTGCACGGCAAGCTGCGTGCGGCAGGCATCTTCACCTGGCAGGAAGTGGAACAGTTCTGCACAGCGTTCTATGTGAAGAACAAGAGCAATGCCGCCATTGCCAATATCTGCAAGCCGGCGGTGCAACGCTGGCAGCAACGCTACAAGTCTGCGGTCGACGCCTTTAAACAGGCAAAAATGATGTTCGAGCGCACCAAAAAAACCGGCGACACGGTGCTGATTACCAACGCCGAGAATTGCCTGAAGGATTGCCAGAAGGAAAAGGACGCGCTGGATATTTTCAAGAAGGATCTGGGCACCTTCGTGCGCTTCTATGAATTCATGTCGCAGATCGTTGATTACGACGATACGGACCTGGAAAAGCTCAGCCTCTACGCCCGCAACCTGCGGCCGATGCTGCGCGAAGCCTTGATCGATGAAGATGAAATCGACCTCGATAACGTCGTGCTCAGTCACTACCGCGTTGCCAAGATCCGTCAGCAGGATTTGCTGCTCCAGCAAAACACCGGCGAATACAAGCTGGAGCCAGGTGAAGGCATGGGTACAGCCAAGCCCCAGGACCAAAAAGAAGAATTCCTCTCGCAGATCATCAGCCGCCTGAACGAAATATTTGTCGCCGACCAACTAACGGACAAGGATATGGTGAACTACGCCTACACCATCCGTGACAAGGTCGGCGAAAACAACATCGTGATGCAGCAGATTGAAAATAACTCAGCCGAACAAGCCTTGCTAGGCGACTTTTCCAAGGCTATCGACGACGCCATCATGGACAGCAGCACGGCACATCAGAACCAGATGCTGCAGTTACTGGCTGACCCGAAGAAAGCGGCTGGATTTGCGCGGATTGTGTTTGATTTGCTGGTTTCTGGAAAGTCGAATCCAGCCGTGTAATGCGTCAGGCTACACGCCCTGACCATCGCCTCATTAGACCCTAGCGTTGAGGATCAACGATAAGCCGCGGCCAAATCGACACGCGCCCGCCATTCGGCTTCACCGAACTGCGGGCGCGCCGCGTAGGCCGCGTTGACGCTCACACCAGCGTGGGCAAAGCTGCCGGGATCAGGCCATATTGCGCCAGCTGGACTTCGTCGCAGTTATGGCCGGGACCGCTACGGTCGACGACCAAAAAGTCGCAAATTCCATCAAGCGCCAGCAGCGGGTGATGCCAGACACCGGTGGCGTAATTGATCCCCTGGTCACCACGAGCGAGGAAGACGCTGAGGTTTTCTGCCGACGGCGCCTCACCGGCCGGCGCTACGACGACCAGATAAGGTCGTCCGGACATCGGCACGAAAGCCTGGCTGCCCTTGGGGTGGCGCTCCATCATCTCGACCGTAAAGGGCAGTTGCCGCGGCTGGCCGCGGAAGATCGAGACGATCACCTTGCCATCCGCGCCTGGCTCGATCGCTGCCAGGTCATGGTAACGTTCGGTGTTGCCGCCGTTGATCGTGAAATGCTGGGCAGCATCGCTCGCCTCGATGACTTCGCCAAAAGGCGCGAAGGCATCGCGGGTCAATGGCTGCGGGGGCAGGGTAATCGTCGTCATCGCGCGCTCCTTACTTGGCGACCTTGCCCCACAGACGCAGACGAGAAACGCCACCGTCGGGGAAGATGTTGAAGCGGATATGGGTGATCGGACCGAGCTTGGCGACCTGTTCCTCGAAGCTATGCACGGCATCCATCTGCAACTTTTGCTCGGGCAGCAGGGCCGCCCAGAACATCGACTGTGTGGTCGCCGAACGGTCGGTGCCGCCGGTGACACGAGCCGCCTGGATCGAGCAGCGGTCCGGATAGTTGCCTTTGAAGAAGGCGGTATCGACTTCGATCTTCTCGACGACGCCCGGCGCACCGAGTTCGATGACGCACCAGTCGTTGCCCGGCTCACGGCGGCGGCGGGTTTCCCAGCCATCACCCATGTTGGCGCCACGCCCCGGCAGGAGCAGCGCGGTGACGGTGGAACCGAAACTAGCATCGTTCCAGGAAACCGGACGCCCACCATTTTCCAGTGCGATCAGGTCGACCAGTTGGCCGGCATCCGCATTTTCCAGGCCGCCCACCGGTTGACCGTAGACGCGCAGGCGGGCAATGCCGCCATCCGGATACATATTGACGCGCAGGTGCGTCCATACGGCATCGCCGGAAACGGCGTCGACGATATGGTGGCTGCTCGGCCCGAGTGCGGTGGCCGGCAGGACTTCAGTCCATTTTGCCGCCGTGAGCGCCTCGACGTCATCAGTCGAAGAAACGCAGGCTTCGATGGAAACCGCCGGCGGGTAATTGCCGACGAAGTGGCTGGTATCAACGTCGAAACCGCGAATGCTGCCCTTGACGCCAAGCTTGACGAGCGCCCAGTCGTGGCCGGCGGTGCGCTTGCGGCGCGACTCCCAGCCATCCATCCACTTGCCGTTGGTGTCGAATTTGCCCGGCACGAACTGAGCCGGTTCAGGGTTGAGCATGCGCGAGGCTTCGGCAAAGAAGTCGTCGGAGGCAGCAAGTGTCTTGGCGCCGAGGCGCAGGTTGGCGAGATCGACCGCACGCAACGCCCAATCGGGCAGATCGGCGGCAGGGGCGATGACGGTGGGTCCGGAAGCATGACTAGTCATGGTTTTCTCCTGAATATTGTTTTCGGTTAGAGGGTTGAGGCGGTTGAAGCGTCGTAAGGGTGGCGTTCGATCCAGTGGCGGGCGATGTCGACACGGCGACAAACCCAGACCCGGTCGTGTTTTTCAATGTAATCAAGAAAGCGTTGCAGGGCGCGGAAACGTCCTGGGCGGCCAAGCAGGCGGCAATGCATACCGATGCTCAACATCGCCGGCCGTTCCTCGCCTTCGGCGTACATGACGTCGAAGGCATCGCGCAGATACTCGAAGAATTCGTCACCATGCGAAAAGCCTTGCGGCAGCGAAAACCGCATGTCGTTGGTGTCCAGCGTGTAAGGCACGATCAGGTGTGGCGCGATCGTGCCGTCAGTTTTCTTGACGCTCGTCCACAACGGCAGGTCATCACCGTAATAGTCCGAGTCGTAGAGAAAGCCGCCGTGGTCAGCAACCAGGCGCCGGGTGTTCGGTGAGTCGCGACCGGTGTACCAGCCGAGCGGTTTTTCGCCGGTCAGGCGCTCGATAATTTCCATGCCGATGCGCATGTGCTCGCGCTCGATGGCTTCGTCCATGCCTTGATAATGAATCCAGCGCCAGCCGTGGCAGGCGATTTCGTGACCGAGTTCCTTGAAGGCGGCAGTCAGTTCGGGGTGACGCTCAAGCGCCATCGACACACCGAAGATGGTCATCGGCAGGCCGCGCCGCTCGAATTCGCGCAGGATGCGCCAGACGCCAACCCGCGAACCGTATTCGTAAACACCTTCCATCGACAGGTGGCGATCCGGAAAACTGGGCGGATTGAACAATTCGGAGAGGAACTGCTCGCTGCCGGCATCACCATGCAGCACGCAGTTTTCGCCACCTTCCTCGTAGTTGAGGACAAACTGCACGGCGATACGCGCCCGGCCCGGCCAGTCGGCAAACGGCGGATTCTTGCCGTAGCCGATCAGGTCACGCGGGTAATTGGCGGGGGTATTCATGCGATTTCTCCTGTTTTTTGCCGTTGACCGTAGCAATCAGCCGAGCATTGCATCAAGACGGAAGCGAGCGATTTTGCCAATCTCGCGCAGGCAGGCCTGGAACTCGGTGGCCCGGTCGTTAAGCAGACGGGCATCGACGCCATCCATGATCTGGTAGCGACCCAGCCCCTTGACGGCGATCACGAACGGAAAACCGAAACGCGCCCGGTAAGCGGCGTTGAGATCGCGCAGGCGCTGCAGCTCTTCCTTGGTGCACTGGTCGAGGCCGGCACCGCGCTGCTCAGAAGTCGAGGCATCGGTCAGCGTACCATCGGCGGCCTCCTTACCAGCCAGCTCCGGGTGAGCGCAGATCAGGCCGAGTTGCTCGTCGGGCGTCGCGGCATCCAATACTTTCAGCATCGCAGCATGGAGTTGGCCGACATCAGCAAAAGGACGCGCTGACCAAGCCCGCTCGGGAATCCACGGCGAGTGCTCGAAGATATCGGCCAAGCGGCTGACAAACTCGGCTTGCGGCAAGGCGGACAGTTCAGCCAGCGGAGTAGAACAAGTTGCTGCAGTCATTTCGGTTTCCTTCGTTCAATCGGTCAGGCGGGCGCCCTGGGCAGCCCAGACGAGGATCAGATTGCGTTCTTCGTCGGTCATGCCGGTCAGGTTGCCCAGCGGCATGTAGCCGCTGGTCACGGTTTCCTTGATCTTGGCGATATGTTGGCCGATTTGCGTGGCGTTCTCCAGCATCACACCCTTCGGGGGCTGGACGAAGCCTTCGCGGGTCGGCTGGGCGGCGTGACAGGACACACAGCGCTGGTCGATCACCTGCTTGGCTTCGGCAAAGGTAATCTTCTTGCCACCGGTATCGATGCCCTTCGGAGCCATCAGCACGATCAGGGCAACAATCAGCGCGGCACCAGCTGCCGGCAGCCACCATTTCTGCTGCCCACGATGGCGCAGCACGAAGAACTGACGGATCAGCACACCAGCCAGCATCAGCACAGCCAGTACCAGCCAGCCGTTGGCATTGCCGTAGGTCATCGGGTAATGGTTGCTGATCATGATGATCAACACCGGCAAGGTAAAGTAGGTGTTATGCACCGAACGCTGCTTGCCGATGATGCCGGGCATGCTATCGACTGGCTGGCCGGCGCGAATCTGCTCCACCATCCGCTTCTGGCCGGGAATGATGTGGAAGAAGACGTTCGCCGACATCATCGTGCCGAGCATGGCGCCGACATGGATGTAGGCGCCGCGGGCCGAGAAAATGTGGAACAGCGCGTAGTTGCAGATCATCACGAAGACGAAGACGATTCCTGCCAGCAGGCCATCGCGACCGACCAGATTGCGGCACAACGTGTCGTAAACCAGCCAGCCAACAGTCAGGAAAGCAACCGCAATACCAACTGCAGCCGCCGGTGTCAGGTCCATGACCCGGGCGTCGATCAGTGTGTTCGAGGCGCCGATCCAGTACACCACGGCCAGCAGGCTCATGCCGGACAACCACGTGGAATAGGCCTCCCACTTCGACCAGTGCAGGTCGTTGCTCAGCGGTTCGCCCTTGGGGCCGGTCGGGAATTTCTGGCTGCAATAAAACCCGCCGCCATGCACCGCCCACAATTCGCCGAACACGCCGCGCTTGGCATCTTCCGGCTTTTTGGGCGCCTTCAGCGAGTTGTCGAGCATCACGAAATAAAACGAGGCACCGATCCAGGCGATGCCGGCGATCAAATGGAACCAACGCAGCAGCAGGTTGGCCCAGTCAAGCAGATATGCTTCCATGTCTGTTCTCTCCTTTTGGGGTTGTCAGGCTAGAGGCGCGCTTAGCTGCCGCGGTAGGTGGAGTAACTCCACGGCGAGACAAGCAGCGGTACGTGGTAATGCAATGACGGGTCGGCAATGCCGAAACGCAGCACGACTTCATCGACGAACAGCGGCTCGGGCAGCGGTTGGCCGAGCGCACGGAAGTAATCACCGGCGGCAAATACCAGTTCATACTTGCCGGCGACAAGTGCCTCGCCCTCAAGCAGCGGTTTGTCGCAGCGGCCATCGTCGTTGGTTTGCGTGCGCAGTATCTCCTCGCGCTCGCCAGCGATGCGGTACAAGCGCAGCGCAATCCCCTCGCCGGGCTTGCCGTTGGCCGTATCTAGTACATGCGTTGTAAGTTTGCCCATGAATTTGTCTCCTTGTAGTGTGTTTTGATGTCTTGCAGTCTAAGACCGCTTAACGCCTGTCAGAACCTTGATAACCTTATAAGCGATATACAGAAATCGTTATTTTGCTTGCGGCCCACATTCACAAAATGAGTCAAAGGAGACAACGCAATGACTATTCGACGAGACGATCAAGCATTGGACAGTTACTTGCTACGGGTCTTTTCCCTGGTGGTTAGCGAACGCAGCGTTTCTCGTGTCGCCTTGCGCATGAAACAATCCCAGCCGGCGATCAGTGCCGCCCTGAGAAAGCTGCGGGACATATTCGGCGACCCCTTACTCGTCCGCGAGAAAGGCGGCATGGTTCCCACCGAACGCGCACTTTTCCTGCTCTCACATGCCAAAATTGCGCTCGCTGAAATTGACCAGATGGTCCAGGCACCCGAAAATTTCGATCCGCAAGCCAGCAAGCTGACCTTTCGGATAGGCGCCCCGGACTATATCGCGCCTGCCTTCATGGCCAACGTGGTCGAAAGTTTCCGGCGCAAAGCTCCGGTGGCCCGCCTGGTCATTCACTCGCTCGGCCCCGATTTCGATTTCGAGCGCTCGCTGGCCGAAGGCGAACTCGACATAGTCCTCGGCAACTGGGCGGAACCGCCGCCCCGCATGCACCTGTCGATGCTGCTTGAAGATCGGATCGTCTGCCTGGTCAATGCCCGCCATCCTCTCGTCACCAAGGGCATGACCCCAGAAAGTTATGCCAAGGGTGTGCACATCGTGCCGCTGCCCTATTCGTTCAGTCAGCGCGGCGTCATCGACTGCGCACTCGCGACGCTACGCATTACCCGCGAAGAATGCGTCACGTTCCAGTCATTTACGATGGTCCCTTACCTGCTACAGCACACCGACCTGATCTTCACGACCACGCTGCACTTTGCCCGCTTCTATGCGGACATCCTGCAACTGGCCATCCTGCCGGCGCCGATCGACTTTCCGCCGATGCGTTTCTATCAACTGTGGCACGAAAGAAATCACAAATCGCCCGCGCATCGCTGGCTACGCAGCATCTTCGCTGAATGCGGCCAGAAAATGACTGATAACTACCCGACGGAAAAATAAAAGGCTCCCCGTCGGGAGCCTCTCGCCAGCGACGAACCAGTTCGGGTTAGCGATCGATCGGAACCAGAATCACGGGAACATCCGTCTTCATGGTTACCTTGTGCGCAACCGAGCCTAGGATGAACTCGCCAATCGATGTATGACCACGCGACCCCATCACGATCACATCGGCCACGACATGCTTGGCCATATCCAGAATGCGTCGCGCCGCGTCACCTTCCACTGCGCGCACACTGACCAGAACGTCGTGAACCGCCATTTCCGGATGCGCTTCGGCAAAGTCGTTGATGCGCTTGCGCAATAACTCCTCATCCTGGTTGTGCCCGGCGGCCTTGATCTCGTCGAATTTTTCTTCGGTAATGAACGACATGTAGGGCAGGCTGGTGGCCGGCAGCGACACGGTCATTGCGTGCAGTTTGGCGCCGAATTTCTGGGCCAAACCGACTGCATGCATGAAAACAGCGGGCGAACGAGGCGAAAGGTCTGATGCGTACAGAATGGATTTGAGTTCATACGACATATCCTGCTCCTTGGAAAGTTTGAAATTCGCATTAAGTCTAAAAGGAGAAAAAATTTCAAAACACAACAAATCAAATACGCGTTATTCAAATATTCATATATTGTGATTTGGCAACTTGTTAAAAAAAGCGCGCTTCCTCGACTTCTGAGCAATCCACAGCGAGCACCACACGACGCTGGTTCTCGCGCTGCGTGCCGCCAGGGCCGATGATCCAAAGATTATGGCTGAACTACTGGTCAGTGAGCCTGCCATTTCTCGGGATGAGGTGGATACGCATTCTCGGTGAGAAGAAGACGACCGCTTGCCCAGTCGCCCCATTTCTCGATTTTCCCGGTCGACCGCGACTGGTGGGTTATCCGGGATCAATCGCGGAAGCGGCTTCGCACCAGGTCAAGGTCGGCAGCAGCACGTGCCAGTGCTCGCATTTGAGCCGACTGGCGAATTCCGGTCTGGACTGATCGCGATGGCGCCGGACGACGGTTTCGACGCTGGCTTCGATTTTGCCTGTCGTCGGCAGCGAGCATTTACCGGCCAGGCGGCCGAGAACGAGGGTTTCGCCGGGTACGCGCAGGCCCCAGCCTTGCGCGACGTGAAGCAGTTCCAGCGGCTGGCCGATGGCGATGCGGTCGAGCCTGGCATGAAGTGGATCGTTTACCGGCTTGCGCCCGGCAAAACTCAGGTCGACGTCGCCCAGGCCAAGCGTCCGGTATTTCCGCTCCAGGCCGCGCAGGTCAGGCAACGGACTGGGCAACGGGCAGCGGGTGATGCCCGGGCCGCCCAGCCCTGGCGAGAACGGGTTACCGCGCCGGACACCCTGGCACAGGATCAGGGTTTCCTGCGCCCGGGTCATGCCAACATAGTACAGGCGGCGTTCGTCGGTGGTCGATTTCATCCAGTTGCCGCCATCGAGGATGAGCACGTGGCGGAATTCCCGGCCCTTGGCGGCATGCACGGTCGACAGGTTCAAACGGCCCTTTTCGCTGCGGGCGATGTCGGCCGAGAAATCGTAGAGTTCATCGACGATCAGGCTGGCCGGGACGCGCAGATCGCCCCAGACGGCTTCCAGTTCCTCGCAGAAGATGCCGAGTTGCGCAAGATGCGGATTGTCCTGGGTTGGACCGCCGAAGTGCTGATTGAACCAGCGGAGCAGGGCGGCCGGGTGCAGGCTGCGGCCACGTTTGGTCTTGAGCAAATCGAGCAACCAGTGGCACTCGCGGGTCTGGTGAAATTTCGGACGGCCACCGTTGTCGCGATCGGTAAGGCGATACGCCACATTCTCGCGGTGACACCAGGCACGGATCGGGTCGAGCGTCGCCCGGTTGCGGGCGAGGATCGCGAAGTCCGACCAGTCGGTGCCGGGTGCCAGCGATTTCAGGCGGCTGATTTCGGCCATCGCCACCGCCGCTTGGCCGAGCGCATCGTCGGGAACCGCCAGAATCTGCACCCGGCCCTGTGCCAACGGGTCAAGCTTTTGCCAGCGACCGCCGGCGGCGTCGTTCTGGCGGGCGTGGTTGATGCGGATCGGATGGCTGGCTTTCAGGCGCCCGGGGTTGGCGGCGATGAGGCGATTGCCCGCGTCGATAATGTGGCGCGACGAGCGATAGTTTTCCACCAGGTAGTCCAGTTTGGCCTGATAGTCGGCCTGGAAGCGCTGGATGAAGTCGTTGCTGGTCTGGCGGAAGCTGTAGATGTTCTGGTCGTCGTCGCCGACCGCGAGAAGGGTCAGGCGGGCATCCCTGTCCCGGGTCTGGCGGCCGGCGAGGGCGCTGATCAGGTCATACTGGCGCTGGTCGATGTCCTGATATTCGTCGACCAGAATGTAGCGGTAGCCGGCGAGCAGGCGTTCGCGCAGTTCATCGGCAGTATCGGCCTCATCATTGGCGCCGGTTTTTCCCTGGAGCAGGGCGATGGCCTGGTCGAGGATGCTCTCAAGCAGAATCCCGGCTTGCGCCTCTCCGTTCTGCTCGGCCAGACCGGCCAGGCTACTGCCGGTCAGGCGCAGCGCCAATGCGTGATAGGTCAGTACGGTGACACCAAGCGCGTCATTGCCGATCAACTGGCGCAGGCGCTGGCGGATTTCCCAGGCGGCTCCCCGATTGAAGGCCAGCACGATGATGCTGCCCGGCGCTTCGCGCAACACCCGCAGCAGATAGGCGACGCGATGGACGATGACACGTGTCTTGCCCGAGCCGGGGCCGGCCAGAATCAGACGGTTGCTGTCGGCCTTCTCGGCGACAAGGTGTTGTTGCAAGGGGTGGCGCAGGCTTTCGACGATCCTCCGCCACGATTCCTCGGTAGTCGCGCGTTCGAGGATTTCCTTGCGCCCGGCAAAATAGCGGCGGATGAATTCGACCTTGGGCAGCGTGAAATAGGCGAGGACGAAGCTGAGCGCTTCCGAGAGCTTTTTCAGGCCGAGCTTGGCGTATTCATGGATGACGTGGATCTGGAAGTTTTTCTCGTTGTAGTGCTCTTTCAGCGGCTCGAAATCGGCATTGGCGAAACCACGTTTTTCCTCCGGGTAAATTTTGATCGTCATTGCCGAGCGGAAAACTGTCTTGCCGCGATCGAGAATCAGTACGCCGTTGTCGTGCAGGTAGAGCAGGCCGGCATCGATGGCGGTCAGGTCGTCCTTCACTTGCGGGCCGATTTCCAGGTCGGATTTCAGGGCGTGGGCCAGGTCGCCGATCTTGCACTCGACACGCAGGTCGACGCCGCGCAGTTTGTCGTCGAGGCGGGCGAGCAGGGTGTGGAGCAGCACGGCGGCCACCGCCCGACGCTTTTCGGCGATGTCGCGGATGTTCGACCACGGACGCAGCAGGCGGACCTTGAGAATCTCCCGGCGCAGCAGACGGACACCGAACAGGGCGCGCCGGTTTTTTTCGTCGCTACCGAATGGGCGGGCCAGCGAATCCAGCAGCTTCATCAGATCGTCCGGCAGAAAATCGAGGCCGCTGCGGGTCTTCAATTCCTGACACAGGCCACGCAGATTGACATCCTGCCACTCGCCATCATCGGCTTGCGGCGCCAGTTCCGGCAGCAGGCCGAGCAGCGTCGATTCCATCGTGATCAGCCGGGCCAGACGCTCGGACGAAGCGTCCTTGACGCCACGGCGCAAGAGCACGGTCAACGCCAGATCGTTGCTCAAAACGCCCATCTGCTCCAGTTGGTGCAGCATGCGGATGACCTCGTTGCTGCTTACGCCGAGGTACATCATCAACTCGTCGGTGCTGATTCCCTTGTCGTCACGGGCGTTGATCAGCAGCGAGATCAGGTTGAGATAGCGGCGCTTGATCTCCTCGGAGAAATTCCCTTTGGCGAGATGTTCTTCCGCCTCTTCCAGCGATGGCACCTTGAGACAGCCGGGAAAAACCCGCGTGTGGTTTTCGTTGCGCTCAAGAAAGCGCGCCCGCTCGAGCCAGGAAATGGCGGTGCGAACCTTGGTGTCGGCATCGGGGTTGTCGGCCTCGATGCTGCTTTCCCGATCGTCGGCGGCGAGAATCTCACCGGGCGTGACAACGATTTCGCTGCTCCTGGTCTTGCCTGAATAGCGGCGCAGGGTGCGCAGGATGCCGGCGATATCCTGGCGCGAAAGGCGTGAGCGGGCCGACAGGCTGAACTGCGTCTCGACGTCCTGCTCGTCGTAGAGCAGCACGCAGCGTGAATTCCGCAGGTCACGGCCGGCCCGCCCCGCTTCCTGCAGGTAGTTTTCCAGCGAGCCGGGGATGTCGGCATGGATGACGAGGCGCACATCGGGCTTGTCCACGCCCATGCCGAAGGCGTTGGTGGCGACGATCACCCTCAGTTCGCCGGCGATGAACGAACGCTGGATCTCCTTTTTCAAACCCGGTTCGAGCCCGGCGTGATAATGGGTGCAGGCCCAGCCCATGTCCTTGAGAAAGCCGGATATTTCCTCGGTGCGGGCGCGCTTGCCGGCAAAAATAACGGCACCACCGATTTGCGGTGCGCTGCGGGCGAGGCCGAACTCCATCTCCAAAAGGCGGTGGATCAGCGGATTTTTCTCCGGCGTGCCGACGGCAATGACTTCGTAGTGCAGGTTTTCCCGCTCGTGGCCGCCATCGAAGATGCGCAAGCCCATGCCCAGCGCTTCCTGGAAGTGGGCACGGATGTCTTCGATGACCTCCTGCTTGGCGGTTGCGGTAAAGCAACTCACTGGCGCCATTTCTTCGGGCGACTGGGCGTGGCGTTCGCGGATGAAGCGCGACACATAGAGATAATCGGGGCGAAAGTCGTTGCCCCATTTGGACAGGCAGTGCGCCTCGTCGAACACCCAGGCGCCGATCCGGCGCATGCGGATGGCTTCGATGAAGGCGCGGTTGCGGAACTGCTCGGGCGAAACCAGCAAAATGCCGGTATCGCCGAGGCGTACCTTGTCCAGCACGTCGCGCCGCTCGGGCATGGTCAACATGCCGTTCAAGGTCGCCGAGTTGTAGATCCCGGCCTTGATCAGGTTATCGACCTGATCCTTCATCAGCGATTGCAGCGGCGAGATGATGATGCTCAGGCTGCCATTGCGCCAATGCCGCGACAGGGCGGGCAACTGGTAGCAGATCGACTTGCCGCCGCCGGTGGGCAGAATGGCGAGCAGGCTTTCGCCGGCATAACCGGCGCGGGCGATGTCTTCCTGCAGCGAGCCGCCAGCCGGGTTTTTCGGTTCGGCGCGAAAGGCAGCGTAGCCGAAAAGGCGTTCCAGTTCCTTGCATGGATCGAGATAGACCGAACAATAAGGGCAGTTGATATCACCACAGGGGCTTTCGCGCAGCTGGCGAATTTGCCGGCTGGTGGTCGGGAATTGCAGGCGGACCCATGGCGGCAGCACGGAATTGCCGCCGCTGACACGCAGCCAGGCGAGGACGTAGGAAAACGCACGGCCGGCCTCGACATCGGCCAGAGCTTCCTCGAGAACCGCTCGCAGGCGGTTTGGGCAAACCTTGCCAAGGACGAGGGCGGGAACCCGGCGACGGATCTCGTCAGCCGTGGGCGGCATGGCCTCCCTGATGTTCGTGAAAAAACTGCCGAGACCGCTGCCGCCAGTCCGGCCGAGAAAGAAATGATGGCAGGCAAGCTCGTCGGGGCCGGTCTCACGCAGGGCGGTGAAGGCCTCGTGTTGGTCCGCCCACAGCCGGAACGACAGTTGGGCATCCTTGAGCGGGTCGCTGCGCGAATCGCGGACCAGTTTGTAGTCCTTGACCAGGCTGTGATACGGGTTGGCCGGGAAGGCGAGGGGCGAAAGCTCCAGCGTGTCGACGGCAGGCAGGCGGTTCAGCAGCAGTTCAGGGTGGAGCCTGGCGAGTGTCGGCAGATCGTGGCGGACGACATTGTGTCCGACGACGAAGGCAGAGCCTTCGGTCAGGGCGTCGATCCGGGCTAGCGCCGCGGCGATCTGGCCGCCGGCAAGGAAGAGACTTTTCTGCGTATCCGGACGCCAGGCCGCGAACTTGCGGAGAGCCAACTGGTTGTCTGCAGCGGTCTCGATATCGAGACAAAGACAGCGCGGGGCAAACGTTCGACGCATTGACTGACCGGAGCTTATGCAAGAGAACTGATTTGACCATGCGCCGGGTCGGCGAACAACGGGGGATGGCAGCGGAATTGCCCGATTTCCGCGGTCGACCGCACTAATTGGCCAGGAAGGCCTCTTTATTCTTCGCGTTGCTGGAAGTCGGACGAACCGGCGCTCCGGCTAAACGTCGGCCTCGACCAGTCCGCCGTCCTTCTCCATCCAGGCTCGGCGGCCGGCGGCTTCGCCCTTGCCCATGAGCAGCGTGAAGGTCTTTTTCATTTCGGCGATGGTCGCGCGGCTGGCCTGGAAGGGCACCAGTCGGCGGGTGTCGGGGCAGAGCGTGGTTTCCCAGAGCTGATCCGGGTTCATTTCGCCGAGGCCCTTGAAGCGGGAAACGGTGATCTTGTTTTCGGAAATGCCTTCGTCGCGCAGCTTGACCAGCGTCCGTTCCTTTTCCGCTTCGTCCAGGCAATAGACCTTGCGCGTATGGCCGCGCGCCTCGACGTCGACGCGAAATAGCGGCGGTTGGGCGACGTGGATGTGGCCGCGCTCAATCAGCGCCGGAAAGTGCTTGAGGAACAGCGTGAACAGCAGCACCTGGATGTGGCTGCCATCGACGTCGGCGTCGGACATCACAATGATGCGGCCGTAGCGCAGCCCGGAAACATCGATGCTGTCGATTTGCTCGATACCGTGCGGATCGACGCCAATGGCCACCGAAATATCATGAACTTCGTTGTTCTTGAACAACTGGTCGCGGTCGACTTCCCAGGTGTTGAGCACCTTGCCGCGTAGTGGCAGCACCGCCTGGGTTTCCTTGTCGCGGCCCTGCTTGGCCGAGCCGCCGGCGGAATCGCCCTCGACCAGGAAGACTTCGTTGCGCGTGATGTCGTCGGATTCACAGTCGGTCAGCTTGCCGGGCAGGGTGGCGATACCGGAAGATTTCTTCTTTTCGACCTTCTGTGTCGATTTCATGCGGTTCTGCGCCGACTTGACCGCAAGTTCGGCGATCTTCCTGCCAAAATCGGCGTGGCTGTTGAGCCAAAGCTCGAACGGGTCGCGCACCATCTGTGAAACCAGCTTGTAGCTGTCGCGGCTGGTCAGTTTTTCCTTGGTCTGGCCCTGAAATTGCGGGTCAAGGACCTTGGCGGAAAGCAGGAAGGTCATGCGGCCGCAGACGTCGTCCTGCGCCAGCTTGACCTTGGCCGGCAGGATGGCGTGATGGTCGGCGAAGGTCTTGACCGCCTCGAAGACGCCGGCCTTCAGTCCGGCTTCGTGGGTGCCGCCATCGAGCGTCGGGATCAGGTTGACGTAGCTTTCCGGCTTGCCGCCACCTTCCTCGAACCAGGCGAGCGCCCAGGTGGCGCCCTCGCCGACGGCGAAGCCGTTTTCGCATTCGATGTACTTCTCGCCGACGAAGATCGGCGCTACCGGCTGGCCGACCATCAGTTCGGCTAGGTAGTCGGTCATGCCGTTGCGGTAGCACCAGCTTTTCGGCGTTTCGCCCTCGATTTCGAGGTCGACCGTGACATTCGGCATCAGCACTGCCTTGGAGCGCAAGACGTGCTCCAGATGCGGCAAATTGATCTTTGGCGAATCGAAGTATTTAGGGTCAGGCCGGATGCGCACCGTGGTTCCGGTCGTGCGCGGCCCGCAGTCGCCGATGCGACGCAGCGGCTCAATGACTAAGCCAGCGCTAAATGCCATGTGATAGACGCCGCCACCACGCCTGATTTCCACCTCCAGCCGGGTAGACAGCGCGTTGGTGACCGAAACGCCGACGCCGTGCAGGCCGCCCGAGAAGCGGTAGGCGTTGCCGGCGTCCGTCTTGTTGAACTTGCCGCCGGCGTGCAGCTTGCAGAAGACCAGCTCGACCGCCGGCCGGCCTTCCTCGGGGTGAATCTCGACCGGAATGCCGCGGCCGTTGTCGGAGACCTCGATCACGCCGTCAGAGCGAACCAGCACGCCGATCCGCTTGGCGTAGCCGGCCAGCGCTTCGTCGGCGGAATTGTCGATGACTTCCTGGATGATGTGCGTCGGGCAGGTCGTGCGGGTGTACATGCCCGGGCGTTCCTTGACGGGTTCGAGATCCTTCAGGACACGGATTGAGGAGGCGGAATATTCGGACATGGGCTCTGAAAATGACGCAAAAAAGGCGGTCGACCGCTGCAATCAGCGGTTGCCGGCGGATTGTACCGGTTGCGGCGGCATTCCCAATGCGCCGATCATCGCGCGGACGGCGCGCATCTGGGCGCCGTCGCGGGTATGGTAGCCGGCGCCGGTATATCCCCACCAGTCCCAGCAGCCTTTCGGGTTGAACTGCCAGCGCAAGGAGCCGAAGGCGAGGCCGTGGCGACGCACCGTTTGCGGGTAAAGCACGACGATCCGATTGCTCGCCGACCAGCCGTTGTAGCCGGCGCCCTCGACGAAACGGCGGCCGATATCGCCGGCGTTCTGCTGACAGCCGTGGAAAGCCACATGAATTTTGCAGCCGCCGCTGCGGCAGTTGGCAGGGACGAAGGCATAACCCTCGTTGGCCAGGCTGGCGTCGACGGCCCGGCCACTGACGAAGGGGCGCTGATCGAAGGCGATGACTTCGCCGGCCGGCTGGCCGGTGGGCGGCTGTAGCGTGCCGAGCAGGTGCGCCAGCAGCTTACCGGCGGCATCGATGTCCTGGCAACGATTGATGAACGGCGACTCGGTAGTTGAACAGGCGTTGGCCTGCGGATCGGCGATCGAGAGCATGGCGTGCCCGGCCTCCGGCACCTTGACGAAGCTGATGGCGTCGGCAGGCAGTGTGGCGCGGTAGAAGGCATCGAGCGCATCCATCACCGGCGCTAGCACGGTCCGGTCGTTGCCGCCGGCCAGCAGCCAGACGCGGTCGTCCTGCAGATTTCTGGGTGGGTCGATGCGGCCCGCTTCAGCCAGCTTTTTAACAGTCTTCAGCGTCTCGTCGGGCGTCGGCGGCTGATCCTTGCCGGAAGACGCCATGCAGTTCCTCAACGCCCGACGCAGCGAACCCTCGGCGCAGTAGTATGGCCCACCGGCCACGACGCCGGCGCCGCGGACGATGCCCGAATAGGCAACCTGGAACTGCACGGCCATGTAGGCCCCGGAAGAAATGCCGGATACGGTCACGTCGTCGATGTTCGCGGCCAGCCCTGGCAGCGGCTGGGCAGCGCCGGTGCCAAGCGAGATGAGCAGCAGCGAGAGGGCGCAGGACTCTTGCAGGCGTGCGGGAATTTTCATGTCACAAGGATTCCGATTGGTTACCGGGCGAGCGCCAACGGAAAGGGGCCGGCGAAACCGACCCCTTCGAACACACCGTCGATAGCGCGGGTTCTACCTTCTCTTTATGGCTTTGCCCGCCGGTGTGCTGCCGCCCTGAACGCCGAGCTGGCCGCCGGTGCCGAGTCCGCCCTGGACCTCCTGCGCCCTGTAGTTGCGGACGGCCCTGACGATGTTGTTGTAAGAATCGGTGAAGGCGGCAACGATGACCTTGCCTTCGGCGGTGTTGGCGTAGCCGCCGCCAATGCCGCCGCCGCCACCGCCGAAAAGTCCGCCCAGCATGCCGAAGTCGACATTGCGGGCGCTGCCTTCGGCGGCCGCCAGTTGCACGCCCGAGCGATTGTCGATCAGGGTCAGGATGGTGCTCGCTTCCTTGGCGTTCATGCTGCCGCCGAGCACGGCGCCCAGCGAACCGCCCAAGAGGCCGCCTAACGCCGCACCGCCGCCGCCGGCATTCTGGTTGCTGAAGGTGATCGACGGACTCATCGAATAATCGGCGGCGACCATCTGGCCCTTGCCGAAATTGGACCCCTTGCGCATCTCGCCGCTTTGTTCAAGCGCCCGCTCGCCCATGATGTTCTGCATTGCCCGACCGCGTTCGACAATCACGAAGCAGTTGGACTGCTGCACCAGCAGCTTCAATACCGGCACCGTCGAGCCGAGCCGTAACTGGCCGGTCAGATAGCCATACCAGGAAGCGTGCGTGTCTTCAACGATCGCCAGCGTGCCCATTGTGGCCGGGCATCTTTCGAGCTGGGCATTGGCGTTCTCCGCGTTGGCGCCACCAGCCGAACCGGTGGCGGTCGTTTTCGCCGCCTGCGAACCCATGTCCATGCTGGAACATCCGGCAAGTGCCGCGCATATCAGGCTTCCCAGCAACAAACGATGATCGGAATGATTTATAGCGAACATGGCAACCTCCTCTTGACTGGTTCTTGTGGGAATTCTTGTTGGGATCGGCAACCTGCGCAAGCAACCCGGATCCCGGAAGGAACCGCGGGAAGTCGTATCACATGCGCGACGGCAGCGAGGCCAGCCCGCATCATATACGAGAATGTTTGTATCGCGCATCGCGGCGTGGCGTGGTGGAAAGGCCAAACGCGGCACGTTCTTGGGTAGAATCGGGACCGCCCCAAGAAACGGAATATCTCGATGGCCGGAGCCAGCCTGCTTGCATTGATTGACGACATCGCGTCGGTTCTCGACGACGTCGCCCTGATGACCAAAGTCGCCGCCAAAAAGACTGCGGGCGTCCTTGGCGACGACCTGGCGCTGAATGCGCAGCAGGTTTCCGGCGTGCGCGCCGAGCGGGAACTGCCTGTCGTCTGGGCGGTCGGCGTCGGGTCGCTGAAGAACAAGGTGATCCTGGTGCCGGCGGCGCTGGCGATCAGCGCCTTCATTCCGTGGGCGGTGACGCCGCTGCTGATGCTTGGTGGTCTCTATCTGTGCTTCGAGGGCGTCGAGAAACTGGCGCACAAGTGGCTGCACGGCACCGACGGAGGCGAGCCCGAGAGCGCCGGGGAACAGGCCGCGCTGGCCGACGCGAACCTCGATCTGATCGCCTTCGAGGCGGACAAGATCAAGGGAGCCATCCGCACCGACTTCGTCCTTTCGGCCGAGATCATCGTCATCGCCCTGGGGACCGTGGCCGACAAGCCCTTTGCAACGCAGGTCGCGGTGTTGTCGGGCATCGGCCTGATCATGACCGTCGGCGTCTATGGCATCGTCGCCGGCATCGTCAAGATGGACGACCTCGGCATCCATCTGCTGCAAAAGCCCGGCGCGCTCGCCCGCGGAATCGGCAGGGCGCTGCTGCTGGCGGCGCCAAAGCTGATGAAGTCGCTGGCGGTGATTGGCACCGCGGCGATGTTCATGGTCGGCGGCGGCATCCTGACCCATGGTATTCCGCCCGTGCACCACGCCATCGCGTGGGTCGCCGAGGCTTCGGGAGTGGCGGGCGGCGTCGTGGCGCTAGCGCTCGACGTGTTGTTCGGCATCGCCGGCGGGACATTGGCCCTGCTCGGCGTCAAGGTGATCGGGAAACTGCGCGGCAAGCCGGAGTAGGGCGCCTCAGCCGAGCAGGGTGACGACGATTTCGCGGCGGTGTGCCTGGGTGCGGTGCTCGAACAGGTAGATTCCCTGCCAGGTGCCGAGCAGCAGGCGGCGGCCGCTAAAGGGCACGGTCAGCGAAGTGCCGGTCAGCAGCGAACGCGCATGCGCCGCCATGTCGTCGTCACCTTCGAGGTCGTGGCGATAGGCTGGGTCGCCATCGGGCGCCCAGCGCCGCAACAGGGTTTCGAGATCGCGGCGCACGGTGGGGTCGGCGTTTTCGGTGATCGCCAGACCGCAACTGGTGTGGCGCACGAAAATATGGGCAATTCCGGTGTCGACCGCGGCAGACCGGACGATGGCGGCAATTTCACCAGTAATCTCGGTGGCGCCGCGGCCGCGCGTGGCGACGGTCAGACGCTGCTGTTCGCTCACGGCCGGCGCGTCTGCGAATACGAAATCCGGTAGATCGCTCCGGCCAGGTCGTCGGAAACCAGCAGCGAGCCATCCGGCAGTTCCAGTACATCGGCCGGTCGCCCCCACGCCGATTCCCCCTGCAGCCAGCCGGTGGCGAAGGGCTCATAAGAGACAGCCCGATTGCCGTTCACCCTGACCAGCGTGACCCGGTAGCCCGATTTCCGGGAACGGTTCCACGACCCGTGTTCGGCGATGAAGATGTGGCCGCGATAGGAGTCGGGGAACTGCCGGCCGGTGTAGAAGCGCATGCCGAGTGCGGCGACATGGGCACCGAGATTTTTCGCCGGTGGCACGAATTCGGCGCACGGACGTTCGCCGCCGAACTCGGGGTCGGCAAGCGTGCCACCGTGACAGTAGGGATAGCCGAAATGCAGGCCGGCACGCGGCGCGCGGTTCAGTTCGTCGGGCGGCTGATCGTCGCCCAGCAGGTCGCGTCCGTTGTCGGTGAACCACAGTTCGCCGGTTCCGGGTTGCCAGTCGAAGCCGACGCTGTTGCGCACGCCGCGCGCGAATACCTTGAGATCGCTGCCATCCGGCCGCATGCTGGTAATGACCGCGAAGCGTTCCGGGTCCGGCTTGCAGTTGTTGCACGGGGCGCCGACTGGAACGTAGAGGCGGTCATCGGGGCCGAAGGCGATGAATTTCCAGCCGTGGTGGCGCTCCTTCGGGAAATCCTCGCGAACCGTCACCGGCGCTGGCGGATTGTCCAGGCGAGTGCCGATACTGTCGAAGCGCAGGATGCGGTCGACCGCCGAAACATAGAGATTTCCAGCGCGGAAGGCGACGCCGACCGGCATGGCCAGGCCGCTGGCGACGACGGTAGTGCGCTTTGCGCGGTACTGGCCGTCGAGCTGGATCGCGTGGACTTTGCCTTCGCTGGCGGAACCCACGTACAAGACATTGCCGTCACCGATGGCCATCTGCCGCGCGTTGGGAACCCGCGCCAGAACCTCGATCGAGAATCCGTCGGGGAGACGGATCCGCTCGATCGGCAGTTCGCCGGCAAAGGCGGCAAGGCTGACTGAGAAAAGCGCCAGGACGGCGCCGATAGTGCGGAGAGTCATTCGGGAATTTGCATGCGCGGCGGAAGTTGGCAAGGGCTTCAGTATAGCGACCCCGGCTGCCCGCATGCGGGAGCGAATCAAGCTTTCCGGCCAGGCGAAGCGCTTGACCGATATTGCGCAAGGCAGAGCGTTTGACTAAATCCGTTGCTGGCCGGAAAATCGGCGGTGCTGGACCCATGGTGCAATTTGCCGATTCAGCGGTGATTCGCAAAGCCCTGATCCCGAATCGGGGCTTTTTGTTTTTGCGTCACAGGGTTTGCCGGCGACGGTCTCCCTGGGGGATGCGCTGCCTGAGGTAATGATTTTGAACGCAAAAGTGCCGACTGTCGGTTTCGTTTCGCTGGGCTGTCCGAAAGCCAGTTCGGATGCCGAGCGTATCCTGACCAAGCTGCGCGCCGAAGGCTACGAGATTTCGCCGAGCTACGACAATTCCGATCTGGTGATCGTCAACACCTGCGGCTTCATCGACGCTGCCGTCGAGGAATCGCTCGACGCCATCGGCGAGGCGCTCAACGAGAATGGCAAGGTCATCGTCACCGGCTGCCTCGGCGCCAAGGGTGACATCGTGCAGACGACGCACCCGGCCGTGCTCGCCGTCACCGGCCCGCACGCTGCCGACGAGGTCATGGGCTATGTCCACACCCACCTGCCCAAGCCGCACGACCCGTATTCCGATCTGGTGCCGCCGCAGGGCGTGCGCCTGACCCCGGACCATTTCGCCTACCTGAAGATTTCCGAAGGCTGCAACCACAGTTGCACCTTCTGCATCATCCCGTCGCTGCGCGGCCCGCTCGTGTCGCGCCCGGTCGGTGACGTGCTGGCCGAAGCCGAGAACCTGGCACGGGCTGGGGTCAAGGAAATCCTGGTCATCTCGCAGGACACCAGCGCCTACGGCGTCGACATCAAGTACCGCACTGCCTTCTGGGGTGGCAAGCCGGTCAAGTCGCGGCTGAAGGAGTTGTGCGAGGCACTGGGCAGTTTCGGCATCTGGGTGCGCCTGCATTACGTCTATCCCTATCCGTCGGTCGATGACGTCATTCCGCTGATGGCCGCAGGCCAGATCCTGCCGTACCTCGACGTGCCCTTCCAGCACGCCAGCCCGAAGATTCTCAAGGCGATGAAACGTCCGGCGTCGGCCGAGAACACGCTCGAGCGCATCGCCAAGTGGCGCGCCATCTGCCCGGAAATCGTCATCCGCTCGACCTTCATTACCGGCTTCCCCGGTGAAACTGAAGAGGATTTCGACCAGCTGATCCAGTTCCTCGAGGACGCCAGGCTCGATCGCGTCGGCGCTTTCGCCTACTCGCCGGTCGACGGCGCCAAGGCCAACGAACTGGCCGAGTTGTTACCCGAAGAGGTGCGCGAGGATCGCCGACGCTGGCTGATGCAGGTGCAGGAAGATATCTCCGCCGACAAGTTGGCGGCCAAGATTGATAGCGTCATTCAGGTGCTGGTCGACGAGGTTGACGAAGAAGGCACCATCGCCCGCTCCAAGGCCGATGCGCCGGAGATCGACGGGCTGGTTTATGTCGACGGATTTTTTGATGCCGAGCCGGGGGATTTTCTGCAGGTGAAGGTCATCGATTCCGACCACCACGACCTCTACGCCGAGCCGGTGGGGCAGGGCTGACCGGCCATGGGCAAGCCGCGCCTCGCCATTGCGCTCGGCTCCGGTTCGGCCCGCGGCTGGTCCCACATTGGTGTGCTGCGCGCCCTGCTGCAGGCCGGCATCGTTCCCGACATCGTCTGCGGCACGTCGATCGGCGCTTTCGTCGGGGCCGCCTATGCGTCAGGCTCGCTTGATCCGCTCGAATCCTGGGTGCGCGGCCTGACGCGCCGCGATGTATTCGGGTTCTTCGACGTCAGTTTAGGGGCGGGCGGCCTGATCAAGGGCGAGAAGCTGCTTGGCTACACTTCCCATCTTTTTCTCGACGAGACCTTTGCCGATCTCGACAAGCCGTTCGCCTGTGTCGCCACCGATCTGGCTAGCGGTCGCGAGGTGTGGCTCAGGGAGGGGCGGATTCTCGATGCGGTGCGCTCCTCGGTCGCGCTGCCCGGCCTGCTCGCGCCGCATCTGCTCGACGGACGCTACCTGGTCGACGGCGGGCTGGTCAATCCGGTACCGGTTTCGCTGTGCCGGGCGCTCGGCGCCGACCTCGTGATTGCCGTCGATCTCGGCATGGACACCATCGGCCTGCGTCAGCGCCGTGGCGATGCCTCCGCACCGGTGCCTGCCTGGCGCCAGACGATGGGTCGCTGGCTGGGGCGCGAGGGCGACGGCGAGGACGTGGTACGGCCTTCGCTGGCCGACGTTGTGACCAACAGCATTGCCATCATGCAGGGACGCATCTCGCGTTCGCGACTGGCCGGCGAGCCGGCCGACGTGCTGATCACGCCGCGCCTGGGGCAACTCGGACTGCTCGATTTTCACCGCGCCGACGAAGCCATCGCCGCCGGGCGTCTGGCGGCCGAGCACATGCTGCCGCTGCTGCGCGCGATCACTGAATGAGGCGCCGATGACGGGCGATTCGCTGACGGCAACGCTGGCACGCATCGTCGGGCCGGCCAACGTCGTTGACGGGACCGCCGATCTGGCGCCCTGCCTGACCGACTGGCGCGGCCGTTACCACGGCGCCGCACGTTGCCTGGTCAAGCCCGGCGCGACTGCCGAGGTGGCGGCGGTAGTCCGCGCCTGTGCTGCCGCCGGGGCGCCGATGGTGACGCAGGGCGGCAATACCAGCCTGTGCGGCGCGGCGACACCGGACGACTCGGGCAGCGCCGTGGTGATCGGTCTCGGCCGGCTGAACCGCATTGTTGCGGTCGACCCGGAAAACAACACGATTTCCGTCGAGGCCGGCTGCACGCTGGCCGCGGTACAGGAAGCGGCGAGTGCCGCTAACCGGCTGTTTCCGCTGGCGCTGGCTTCCGAAGGTAGTTGCCAGATTGGCGGCAACCTGTCGACCAATGCCGGCGGTGTCCAAGTGCTGCGCTACGGCAACATGCGCGAACTGACCCTCGGTCTGGAGGTCGTTTTGCCCAGCGGCGAAATCTGGGACGGCCGGCGTGGCCTGCGCAAGGACAACACCGGCTACGACCTCAAGCAGCTATTCATCGGCGCCGAAGGCACGCTGGGGATCATCACAGGGGCTGTGCTGAAACTGTTTCCGCTGCCGAAAACGCAGGTAACGTGCTGGCTTAATGTGGCTGCGCCAAATGTTGCGGTCAACCTGCTGAATGCGGCAAAAAATACCTTCGATGCGGGGTTGACCGCTTTCGAGTTGATCTCCGAAACGTCGCTTGGCCTAGTGCTGAAAAACATACCGGCCAGTGCACGACCGACGGCGCAGAGCCCGTGGTACATGCTCGCCGAATTCTCCGATGCCGAGCCCACTGCCGTCGAGCATTGGCTGGCGACACGGCTGGACGCCGGCGAAGTAGCCGACGCCGTGATCGCCCACTCGGAAACCCAGGCAAAAATCCTCTGGGCTCTGCGCGAAAACATTTCCGAAGCACAGAAGATCGAGGGTATCAGCATCAAGCACGATGTCGCGGTGCCGGTTTCCTGCATCCCCGAGTTCCTGGCGCAGACCGACGCTGTGCTGGAATGGGCCTTTCCCGGTATCCGCATCGTCACCTTCGGCCATGTCGGCGACGGCAACCTGCACTACAACCTGTCAAAGGCCGACGCCCAGGACAACGACGCCTTCATTGCCAGCCAGCCCGAGGTCAATCGTATCGTCCATGATGCGGTCCACGCGCTGAATGGCTCGATTTCCGCCGAGCACGGGATCGGTCAACTCAAACGCGAGGAATTGCTGCGCTACAAAAGTCCGGTGGAAATCGCCCTGATGCGCTCCATCAAGAAGGCGCTCGACCCGCGCGGGCTGATGAATCCGGGCAAGATCCTCTAGCTTCGGTTGGCGGCTGCGCCGCCAGCGACCTCACTCGGGCAGTGTGATGGTCAAGCTGCGAAAGGTCTGGCGCTCGCCCGGCAGCTTCTTGCATGCGACGCCGCCGGTCTTGATGCCGCCGTCGTCGCTGAGCAACTGGACGCGCTTGCTGCCGGGAATCGCGAACAGGGCCTCGGGGCGCAGGTCGCGCAGGTCAATGCCGGTGATGATCGTTGCCGCCTCACTCGGGCGGCCCGACCAGCGGAACAGCGCGAAGCTGCCGGAGTCGGCAGTCGGTCCGGCGGCGATCACGTAGGAAGTGCCGACGCGTTCGATGCTGCGCACCCCGCGTTGTCCGAGATCGAGTTCGATCGGGGCAGCGAAGCGGGCGCGACCGCCGTCGATGAGTTCTCCCGGGTTGAGCAGCGGAACCAGCAAGGCACGGCCTTGACGCAGCGGGTTGCGCAGCCCGATCAGCAGGGTGCCTTCGGGTGTAGCGGCCAGGCCTTCGATATTCAGGCCGCCATCCGCCTCGGCTGCGCGCTCTGCCGCCGCGACGAGCCGGTAGGGGGCGAGCGCGTCGGTCGCGAGCAGGTCGTCGAGCAGCCGCGTGTAGGCCTGGCCGGCGGGTGTGAGCGTTGGCGGGTTGCCCGGTTTGACGTCGGTAGCGAAGAAGCGTTGCCGGCTCGGCCGGGTCTTGCCCTTGGCGTTGCGGGCATGCGAGGTGATCCAGTAGATACGAGTACCGATCTTCGTCGCCGCCTCGATATCGGCTTCCTCGCCGTTCTTCGTGGCGAGGAGGGCGGACAGATCGACCGTACCGACCGGTTGCGGCTGGCCCTGCCGATAAATGTGCAGGATATTGTGCTCGTCGTCGCCGACGACAAAGTGGTCGGCATCGAGCGCGGCGGCGGCCGAAGCGTCGCAGGGGCCGCGGTAGACAGCGGCGGTTTGCGCCGCAGCTGCCGATGCGAAACAGGCAACGAGGACGGCAGCGAGGCGGTAGCGGGTGCGCGGTTTCATCGAATCATCCGGAATTGTTCAGGGGCTGGCTGCCAGCATAGCACCACAGCCACGAGCCTCAGTGAAGCGACTTACTCGCCAGCGGGCCGAACAGTTCGGTGATGTCGTCGGCGCTGAAGCGGTATTGGTGGTTGCAGATGTCGTCGCGGATCAGGATTTCGCCATGCTCGGCAAGGATCGTCTCGGCATCCGCACGGCCCAGGCCGCGGATCATGTCGCGCACCTTGGTCCAGTCCTCGGGGCAGTGGTAGCTGACCGGCAGCGGATCGAAGACGCGCACGCCGTGGGCGTCCATTTCCTCATGGAACAGGCGGTTGAGCAGGGTTTCGACATCGAGTTCGAGTAATTCCGCAGCCTTGACGGTGCTCGCCAGTTGGGTGATGCGCTGCCAGCCATCGGCATCGTGGTTGTCGGCGCCCGGCATTTTTTGCAGGAACAGGCAGGCGGCAGCCTTCGGGGCGGCAGTGGCGAACAGGCGCGAGGACTGCTGTTCGGATTGTTCGAGGTAGTGCTCGAAGATTTCGGCGATGCTGTTGCCGACCAGCGGCACGAAACTCTGGTAAGGATGGCGGGCATCCGGCATGTCGAGGCTAAGCATCAACTGGCCGCCCTGATTTTCACCTTGTTGGGCGCCAAGTAGTTCCGGCACCGGGGCGGGCAGGACGACCGGGTTGCTGCGCGCCATGCCGCGTAGCTGCAAGGCTTCGTTGCAATCGATGACCAGTAACTGGATCGGGCCGTTGCCGCGCAACTGCAAGGTCAGGCGGCCCGCTTGCTTGAGCTGGCCGGCGATCAGCGCGGTGACGGCCGCTGTTTCGCCGAGCAACTGGGCGACGGTCGGCTGGTAGTCGCGTCCGGCCTGCATCTGCTGCCAGGCTGCGCCAAGATGAACGACGGCGCCGCGAATGTCGAGATGCTCGAAGAGGAAACGGCGGATGAAGCTGTCGCTCATTTCAGTTCCGCGGCGTAGGTTTCAGGAGAAAAACCGACCAGCAGCTTGTCGCCGGTATCGAGCACCGGGCGCTTGATCAGGCTCGGATACTGCGCCATCAATTTGAGCGCTTTTTCCGCGTTGACCCTAGGGCCAGCCATTGTTTCCATGGTTGCAGCACGCTCGTCGTCAGAAAGTTTTTTCCACATCAGGCCGCGCCGGTTGAGCAGCGCTTCCCAGCCGGTTCGCGCCGCCCAGTCGGGCAGGTGAGCCTCGGCGATGCCGGCCTTCTTGTAGTCGGTGAATTCAAAAGCGATGCCGTTTTCAGTCAGCCAGGCCATCGCCTTCTTCATGGTGCCGCAGTTCTTGATACCGTAAATCTTGATCATTTCACACCGTCATTGTTTTAAACGCCCATTTTAACGGCATGCATTCGTAGTCCGACATTGACGTTTAGTCTCTCTCACTCATAGTGGGTCCACATGCGCAACACACGAACCACCCGCTCCGTTGGAAAAACTTCATAAACCAGGCGATGCTGGATATTGATGCGTCGCGAATAGGCGCCTGCAAGATCGCCGACGAGTTTTTCGTAAGGCGGCGGGTTTTGAAACGGGTCAGCGGCGAGAACGGCCAGGAGTTCCAGCGCCTTGGCCTTCAGGCCCGTTGTGGCCAGTTTCTTCGCATCCTTCTGCGCGTGCTTCGAAAAGACGACCTGCCAACTCACCATTCAAGCGCCTTGGTACTCTGATCAAGAGGCTCTGCCATGCCCTCCTTGATGGATTCGCGCATGCCGGGGATGGAAAGAAGGTACAGCGTTTCCTGAATCGCATCCCAATCCTCGGTTGAGAGCAGGACGGCGCTGGCTCGCTTGCCGGTGATGTGAATCGGTTGATGTGATTCGGCCGCCTGGTCAATGAGCCGATAAAGGTTGGCGCGTGCTTCACTCGCGGTCAGAGTAGCCATCTTTGTTCTCCGGATAGGGGATACTTGATGGTACGTTTAAGCGTACGTTATTGTCAATCCACGCGATGTGAGGGCCAGAGTTTGAATTCTTGAAAGCAGAGCTTTTGCGGCACAGGCCGATTTTTCTTGTTGCGATTATTTATGGCCGCAACAAATAGTGGTCTTCTAACGCCCGAGCAGCTTCCCGGCATAGGCCTGACGACAGCCAGCGCTTTAGTTGCCAGTCTGGGTGGTGGGCACGACTTCAAGAACGGCCGCCAACTCGCCGCCTGGGTCGGCTTGGTTCCAGGTCAATACAGCAGCGGCGGCAAAGCAAGATTGGGCAGGATTACCAAAGCGGGGGATGCTTACCTGCGCAGCCTGCTCGTCATGGGTGCCCGCTCTGTCCTCGCCGGTCTGGGTGACAAGCAAGATCGCTTCAGCCGTTGGGCTCGCGCCCTGGTTGAACGACGCGGCTACTGGAAAGCGGCGGTCGCCATTGCTGCCAAGAATCGGCGGCTGGCCTGGGCCGTCATGAAATATGGGGAAGATTTCCGGTTGACCGCGGAACCCGCCTGAACAGTCGAAAAAAGCGTCTATAGGGAAAAATCTGGAAAGGGATCACAGGCCGCTCGCTGGCGGCCAAATACCAGCGAAGCACTGCCAACGTTGATGTGAAGCGGGTTGGACCCGCGCGGGGTATGCCTGATTAGCTCAAGGGGAAGAAGTCATTCCCGACTAACGAATGAGGCCCCCGTGCGCGTCTTTCATCAGGGTCCGGGCAAGAAGCCCCACATGACCGATTGTAGTACCGCAGTCCTTCACCTTCTTTGCTCAGACATGGCAGATCAGATGGGTAGACAGATTATTGAGGCGGAACGATGAAACAGTAAAAATCAAAAACCCGCTTGCAGAATATGGGGAAGCCCTTGTATTAGGCCAAACGCAACGAACTCTTGTTGTGTTATTGCTTTTCATAGTCTTCGAGGTCCTTGATACGCCGCTCGGCGTGGGACTGCATGCAACCGATGTACATGGCTGTCCGGATAGTGCCGCTCGCATGAAGCGTGAAAACTGCGGTGCAGTCGGCCTCTCGAAACTTGACCCAAGCCCTCTGTGCTTCGATGAGGGTGCTCTTCATCTCCGAAAATTTTTCGAGTTCAGTGTCGGGTTGGTCAAGGCTCTTTATAACTCGGCGGTAGATTGTATTCAGTTTGGTTTCGACCTTCTTCTGGTCGGCCGACGCACATGCGTTAATGTCAGGAGTCGTGATTGCTTTCGAGCAGTCGATGGCTTGCGCGGTGAGGGAGAAGAAGACAAGAGGTAATGTGAGTAGTAGTCGCATGGTAGAGGGCCTAACGTTATGGAGTTGAGCACCTTGACGACCGTAGGGCGGCGAGTGTGCTCGAACGACGCGTTGGACGTGAGAGGTGGCGGAAATCAAGGACGGTGCTCTTTCTCTCTGTCGTCCCCGCCCAAAACGGCCAAAATCCGCTGTTTATCCGAAGTGTTTTTTGGGCGTGTGGATCAACGCGAGCGTTATACATCCGCTCATAAAACACTTCGCTTAATAGCATATTTTCCACGCTTTATAAATCCCCGTGGCATGTGTTCGGAATGCGCAACTTGCCTCCCATTGAAAGCTAGCCACCTATCTCGTGCAACGTTAAGTATACGCCTTGGCAGGCGTATACTTAACTAGGCGAAGGTGTATAAAGCAAATACCTTGTTTGCAACGCATTGAATTTTTGTGTTTTATTGAAATCATCATGCCAGATTCCACCCCTCAAACCCCGCTGCCGCCAAAACTGCTTGACCAGGTGCGTGACCGCCTGCGCGTCAAGCATTACAGCATATGTACTGAAACGCAATATCTTCAATGGATAAAGCGCTGTATCCTCTTTCACGGCAAGCGCCACCCACGCGAGATGGGGGCGGTTGAGATCATGACAATAGAGCGAACCAAACGGGTCAGTGTGAATTGAAAACCCCAATTCACTCTGACCGTTTGACCGCCCGGTTTTGCAGTTTTGGCTCGGCATTTTTGAGGTCCAGTCAACCTTCGCCGAGAAATCCACGATTGACTCCGCCTGAACGGGGCAAGATACTTCAAAGCAGCATTTGAAATTCCTGTCCTTTCGATTTTTTCAACGACCGGAGACATAAAGTTGAAATTCAGAAAAGCCGCCTTAACCCATGCCATTACACACAACTTCAACACCAGCCCGTAACATGCTGACTTTTCAAGGAACGTGGGACGGGCGTGATGAGTTGGGCAGCGGAGGAGTTCAAGGCGATCGACCTGGGCGACCGGCGTCTGGACAAGCGCACGGTGCTGCTGGCGGAGCGCATGGCCGCCAACCCGCTGGCCAGCATCCCGCAAGCCTGCGGCGGCTGGGCGGAAACCCAGGCGGCATATCGCTTTTTTGCGCAGGACGACATCGAATGGGAAGCCATCCTCGCCTCGCACTGGCGAAGCGCCGAAACGCGCATGCAGGCGCACCCGGTGGTGCTGTGCCTCCAAGACACCACGGAACTGGATTTCAATGGTCAGCGCATTGCCGGTCTGGGGCCGCTCTCGTATGAAGCCCAACGCGGGATGTACGTGCATCCCACCTACGCGGTCAGTCCGCAGCGTGAACCCTTGGGTGTTCTGGACGCCTGGATGTGGGCACGCGAACCCAAGGACGCGAGCGGCCAACGAGGTGGCCTGCTGGAAAGCACCCGCTGGACGGAGGGCTACACCCGCATCGCGGAGTTGGCGAGCAGGCTGCCGGACACCCGGCTGGTGTATGTGGCGGATCGGGAGGCGGACATCGTGGCCCTGATGGTGCAAGCCCGCGAGCTGGGGCATCCCGCCGACTGGCTGATTCGTTCCCAGCACAATCGGGCGCTTCCCGGAGGGCGGCAAGCTGTGGACTGAGGTCCTGGCCAGCGAAGCGCTCGGCGGCATCCGCTTCACGATGCCTTCGCGGCAAGGACAGAAGGCGCGGGACGTTCGGCAACGAGTCTGGGCAAAGCGGGTGACGGTCTCCGACGGCAAGGGGAGCCGGATCGAGGTGAGTTGTCTGGTGGCGCGAGAAGAAAGTGCCCCGAGGGCGTGAAGCCGGTGGAATGGCGGCTGCTGACCAATCGGCCGATTAACTCTTTCGAAGCGGCGACCGAACTGATCGACTGGTACCGGGCGCGCTGGGAGATCGAACTGTTCTTCCATGTCCTCAAGAACGGCTGCCGCGTAGAGGCGTTGCAGTTGAGCACCGTGGCGCGGCTGGAACGGGCGCTGGCGCTGTTCATGGTGGTGGCTTGGCGGATTGCCCGACTCATGCGCCTGGGCCGTACCTGCCCAGACCTGGATGCGGCCTTGCTGTTCGAGCAGGACGAATGGCAAGCGGCTTACATCCTGAATCGGAAGAAGGTGCCCAAGACGCCGCCCAGGCTCAATGAAGTGGTGCGCTTGGTGGCGATGCTTGGCGGATTTCTGGCCCGCAAGGGCGATGGCGAGCCGGGTGTGAAGACCATTTGGCTCGGCCTTCAACGCGTCGTCGATTTCGCGGCGGGGATCAGGTTCGCCCGGGAAGCTCATGCGCTATGAGTTGTGTGTAATGGGATGGCCTTAACCCTGTCGATGATGACCGCCATGGCAACCAGCCCCGTCTTCGCCCAAAACAAACCGACGGTCTATTTCATTGCTACTGGCGGCACCATCGCCATGAAGATTGATCCGGTGAAAAATGCTCCAGTGCCGGCAATCTCCGGGGAGGATCTGTTGGCCACGGTGCCGGACATTGGTAAGTACGCCACAATCCAAGTCAACAGCCTGTCGAACGTGCCATCCGACTACATGGACCCGCCCCGTTGGGTTCAGTTGACCCACGCGGTGCAAGCGGCGCTGGACATGCCTGAGGTAGCCGGCGTGATTGTTTCGCACGGCACCGACACGCTTGAAGAGACTGCTTTCTGGCTTGATCTGACTGTTAAATCGAGCAAACCGGTAGTTTTGATCGGCGCCCAGCGCAACGCCTCGTCATCCGATTTTGACGGTCCGCGCAATCTGCTCAACGCGGCGCGCATCGCCGTCGACAGCCAGTCCCGCGACAAAGGCGTGCTGCTAGCCATGAACAACCAGATCAACTCGGCTCGCTATGTGACCAAGACCCACACCGGCAATGTCGAGACCTTTAACTCAGGCCAGTTCGGCATCATCGGCGAGGCCTACCCAGACCGGGTGATGTACGCTTATACCCCGGTGCGGCGACAGCACATCCCGATCGGCACCGGCCCCATGCCGCAAGTCGACATCGTTCCCATGTACGGTGGTGCCGACGGTGCGTCGTTGCGCAGCGCGGTGGATCGGGGCGCCAAGGGCATCGTGGTACAGGCCCTGGGAATGGGCAACATGAACGAGTCAATGTTCGAGAGCGTTAAGTACGCGCTGTCCAAGCAGGTGCCAGTGGTGATCGCGACCCGGGTCCACAACGGACGGGTACTACCGAACTACGGGTTCGCCGGCGGCGGCAAGACCACTTTCGATGCCGGTGCGGTGATGGCCGACGATCTGTCGCCTGCCAAGGCTCGGATCATGCTGATGCTGCTGCAGCAAAGTGGCGTGAGCAGCAAGAGCCAACTGCAGGCTGCGTTCGACCGCTGATATTCCACAGTTGAGTCTCTGGCAGGCGCCTGGCAGGGTGGTTCCAGCATCCGTGCAATTCTTTCGGCCAGAAAAATAACGGGGTCAGAGTCGAAGGACAATAGGGGTAAGGCCACACTAAGAACTTATCCGTAAACAATATTTACTTTCAGTTTAATTTTTCTGAACGCCATGATTGATGCGGCCAGGTGGTTGAGCGCCAAGAAACTGCGCTCAAGCTTCTCGTATCGCACCAACAACTTCCGGAAGCGGTTGAACCAGCTGTGAGCCACTTCGACGATCCAGCGCCGGGCTTTCTTCCTGGGGTCACGTTTGAGTTCGCCGGCCTCTTGCCCACGCCCTTTGACATGGGGGATGTAGCCATGCTTCGTGATGATCGCCAATGCGGGCGCGCCGGTGTAGCCGGCGTCAGCGCAAAGGTGTTTGCTTCGCCGCTTGGGTGGCGACGCTCGCTTGACGACAATGGCCTCAAGCACAGCCGCCAACTGAGAGACGTCGTGCCGATTGGCGCCGGTCACGACGAGCGACAACGGGACGCCACGACCGTCCACCAGCAAATGACGCTTGCTCCCATTTTTTCCCCGGTCCGTTGGATTGGGTCCAACGCTTGATTGCGCCATCGGGGCCTTCATCATCGCGCCGTCAAGGCTTTGCCAGCGCCAGGCGATACCTTCAAGGTCGTCGTATTCGGCAAGCCCGCGCTTCCATAGGGCTTCAAACACCCCGGCCTTCTCCCACGCCAGAAATCGGGCATGAATCGCACTGGAACTGCCAAAGCGCTCCGCCGGGAGTGCCTTCCACTGGCAACCTGTGCGCAGCACATAAATAATCGCCTCGAAGACCAGCCTCGGTTCTTTGGGCTTGCGCCCCCCGCCAGCCTTGCGGACGTAACTCCGATCCGCCAGTCGCTGGCGTATCGGAATCAGTGGCTCAACGCGCTTCCAGAATTCCTCGGTCACTTCCCATGACTTCACTTTTGCCATCATCTCCCCCAACGTAATTCTCGCGCATGGGCAGTGATTGTCCACTATTTACGGACAAGTTCTTAGTCATGCAGCCAACGGCTGAATATTGTGGTTAGCCGAATGCGCCTTGATGATGCAATCGCGTTCGGGGCTGAGGGTGACGGCGCCAACCGATGTCCAGTTTCGCGTCTTGCCAGACCAACGTGCGGGGTTTAGTTGGCGGTACGAAACAACGACTCGGCGTAAGCGTTGTCATCGCTGACACGGGGGCGCGAGCACGAGGGTTTGACCCCCAACCAATTGAGTATCACCAGCACCGTTGTGGCTTTAAAGGTCGAGCCGTTATCGCCGTGCAGCACCGGCTTGGCGGTCAAGGCGGCAATGCCCTCAGCCAGCGCCGTGCGGCGCACCAGAGGCACCGCATGATCGGCGTGATCACTGTCATACGCCTCCCAGCCGACGATCTTGCGGCTGTACAGATCGAGGATCAGGTACAAGAAGAACCAGCGTCCCATTACCTGCGCGGGCAGGTAGGTCATATCCCAGCACCACACCTGAAGGGGTGCGGTGGCCATGTGCGTGGCCGGTGGCCGGACCGCCTTGGGTGCCTTGGCGCGCCCGCGGTGGCTGGTTTTCCCCTGTGCGCGCAGGATGCGGCTGAAGGTGGATTTACTGGCCAGATAGACGCCCTTGTCGGCCAGCATGGGCACGATGCGCGCCGGTGGCACAGAGGCAAAGCGCAGCGCGTTGGCCACGGCAAGCACCTGCGCCCGCTCGGCCTCGGAGAGGGCATAGCGCGGTACCGGGCGCAGCGCCTGTGGCCGGCGATCACGGCCGACAAGGCCATCGCTGGCTTGCCAGCGTTGCAGCGTGCGCAAGTCGATGCCGGCCATCTCGCAGGCAGGCTTCACCCAGCAGACGTCAGGCATCGCGCTTTTCGCTGTCGTACCTGCCGGTGCCGCGTCCGCCTTGGCTTTGGCCAGGCCAAACAGCGAATGCTCATCCGGAAGCTTCCTGCCAATGTCGACAGAGGTTATACTATCTAACTTCTTGACCGTCAGTTTGACCAATTTCACCCTCAAAAAAGTGCTTAACATAGTGCCCAACAGATCACGTGGCTTTTGCTGGATGATAAAGGGCGGCCTTGGATAGCCAATGTATTAAATGAATATAAAAACAACGTGTTACGGCAGTTTTGTGCAGCTCACGGGATGCTGCTGGATTGGTTTTTACCATTATGTGGCGCAAGGGGTAGCGAGTTCGAATCCCACCTCGATCAATTAAATAACCGGCTTGTGCGGGTTTTTTAATTTAAAGGTTGATTAATTTATTAGGACAAATTAGATTGTTTCCGCCATTTCACATTAAGGAGGTAATCATGGATTTGTCCACCCTGACCGTTGTCGAATTGCGTGAGCTGCAACAACAGATTCCTGCGGAATTGAAACGCCGAGAGGCTCAGGATAAGATGAAAATCCTGAATGAAGCGCGGGCTTTTGTTAAAGCACGCGGTTATGCGCTTGAAGATCTGCTGGGTAAGGAAGCTAAAGTCAAGGGACCGACCGGAAAAGTAAAGGTCAAATACCGTCACCCGAAGAATGCCGCGCTGGAATGGACCGGCCGTGGCCGCCAGCCGAAATGGGTTGCCGAATGGCTGGCTGCCGGCGGCCATCTCGATGACATGATGGTCTGAAATGCGGATTCTCCTGAGTAACGACGACGGTTATTTCGCGCCCGGAATTCTGGCGCTGGCCGAGGCGCTTGACGGCCTGGGCGAAATCGTTGTCGTTGCTCCGGAGCAGAATCGCAGCGCCGCCAGCAATTCATTGACGCTGGATCGACCGGTATTTCTCAAGCAGGCCGCAAATGGATTTTATTTCGTCAATGGCACGCCATCGGATTGCGTCCATCTGGCGGTCTCTGGAATGCTTGATTACATGCCCGACATTATCGTTTCCGGCATTAACCATGGCGCCAATATGGGTGACGACACCATTTATTCGGGAACGGTTGCCGCGGCGACCGAAGGTTTTCTGTTGGGCATTCCATCGATTGCACTTTCGCTGACGAGTTTCGAGGGTAGTCATTTCAATACCGCGGGACGTATTGCCCGGGAACTGGTGGAGCGTTTTTTCAATGATCCGATTCGTGATCCGGTGCTGCTGAACGTCAATGTTCCCGATATTCCCTATGCCGACCTGCGCGGCACGGAAGTGACCCGTCTCGGCAGACGTCACAAGGCTGAGCCGGTCGTCAAAATGCGTTCGCCGCGGAATGATACGGTCTATTGGGTGGGTGCTGCCGGAGCGGCCGCCGAGGCAGGGCCAGGAACGGACTTCAACGCGATCGAACGCGGCTGTGTGTCGATCACCCCGCTGCAGGTCGATCTGACGCATACGGCGCGGTTGCAGGCGATTGCGAACTGGCTGCGATGACCACCAACGCATTGCAAGGATTCGGGATGACCTCGCAGCGGACGCGGGCGCGCATGATCGAGCGCCTGCGCGAGATGGGCATCCGCAATGCGGCCGTCCTCCGGGCGATGGCGGCAGTTCCGCGTCACGTCTTTGTTGAGGAGGCACTGGCGTCGCGTGCCTATGAAGACACCGCGTTGCCGCTGGGTATGGGGCAGACGATTTCACAGCCTTTCGTCGTTGCTCGGATGATCGAACTGTTGCTCAACGGGCGCATGGCGCTGGGCAGGACGCTCGAGGTTGGCGCCGGTTGCGGCTATCAGGCGGCCGTCCTGGCGCAACTGACGACTGAGGTTTATGCGATCGAGCGCCTCGGGCCCCTTCTGGAAAAGGCGAAGGCTCACATGCGACATCTGAAGCAGTTCAATGTACGCCTCAAGCACGCGGATGGTCAGCTCGGCATGCCCGAGGCAGCACCGTTCGCCAGCATCATCGTCGCCGCTGCGGGTCGCCAGGTGCCGCCGGCCCTGCTCGGGCAACTGGCAGTTGGCGGGCGTATGGTCTTGCCTATCGGTACGACTGAGCAGTATCTTTCCCTCATTGAACGGACTGCGGAGGGTTTTGTCGAAACCCGGCTTGATCCCGTTCGCTTTGTCCCACTCCTTGCAGGAACGCAATGATTAGAGTCCTCGCTCCTTTGGCCGTCCTCCTCCTGATGGCGGGCTGCAAGTCTCAGCCGCCGGCTCCGACCGTCGACCGCTCTACCTCGTCCTTGGGTAGACAGTCTGCGCCCGCGTTTGAGGGTCCCGGGTATTACACGGTCAGGAAGGGCGACACGCTTTACCGCATTGCCCTCGAGCATGGTCAGGATTACAAGGATGTTGTTGCCTGGAACAACGTTACCAATCCCAACGCGATCAACGAAGGGCAGATCCTGCGCGTGGCGCCGCCGGTCGTCACGTCAGCCGCCATGGGCGAGGCAGTGGTGGCGCAGCCAGTGGTGACGACGCCGGTTGTAGAGTCGCGGCCGCTGGATGTGCCAGGCAAGGTTGCCGGCACACCTTCCGCGATTGCCGGAGATGGTCTGAAACGGGGGCCACGCGGCGGCAAGGAGCCCTATTCCGATGAGGCGTACGCCCGGCTCAACCGCCCCGGGGAGACGGTCCCGAAGCCGCCGGTTGTCGCGGTCGACCAGAAACCGGAGCCGAAACCGGAAGTCCAGCCCGAGGCAAGACCCGAGGCAAGACCCGAGGCGAAGCCTGAACCCAAGCCGGAACCGGCAGCTACCGGCCCCGACGACGTGGCATGGCAGTGGCCCACGTCGGGCAAGGTGATCTCGTCCTTCAGTGATTCGGGAAACAAGGGTATTGATTTCGGCGGCAAGGCCGGCGATCCCGTCGTGGCTGCCGCCGATGGCAAGGTCGTCTATGTTGGCACAGGGATTCGAGGTTTCGGTCAGCTCCTGATCGTCAAGCACAACGCGACTTTCCTCTCGGCTTATGCGCACAACCGTAAGATCTTGGTCGCCGAAGGCCAGCAAGTCAAGCGTGGCCAGAAGGTGGCGGAAATGGGCAACACGGACAGCGAGATTATCAAGCTCCATTTCGAGATTCGCAAGCAGGGCAAACCGACCGATCCCGCGGCCTTCCTGCCGAAGAGATGACCGCCTGGGCGGCTGACGATCCGGAAGACGATGAACTGGCGTCAGTCGAGGCTGACGCGGAACCGCTCCCCGAACCTCAATCCGTCAGCCCAGAACTGGGACTCCTCGAGGATGTTACCCAACTCTACCTGAACGAGATCGGCGCCAAGCCGTTGCTGACGCCTGCCGATGAACTGGCGACGACGCGCCTGGTGAGGGCCGGCGATTTCGCGGCGCGCCAGAAGATGATCGAACACAACCTGCGTCTGGTTGTGAATATCGCCAAGCACTATCTGAACCGGGGTATCCCGCTCCTCGATCTGGTTGAGGAGGGCAATCTCGGCCTCATCCACGCGCTGGAAAAGTTCGATCCCGAGCGCGGTTTCCGGTTTTCGACCTATGCGAGCTGGTGGATCCGCCAGACCATCGAGCGGGCGATCATGAACCAGTCGCGCACCATCCGGTTGCCGGTGCATGTGGTCAAGGACATCAACCTCGTTCTGCGGGCCATCCGTCACCTCGAGTCGCCGCCGACTCGCGAGACCTCGATCGCACGCGTGGCGGCGCTGATCGACCGGCCGGTGGCCGATGTCCGGCGCATCCTGCATTTCAACGAACAAATCGCCTCGCTCGATGCGCCGCTGGAACTCGATTCCGGCCATAGTCTGGGCGACGCGATTGCCGACGAGGCGGCGGTCAATCCAGAAGATCTCCTGCAGTTCCGCGAGATGGGCGCGCTGCTCAACGACTGGCTGGCGCAGCTTGGTGAACGTCAGCGGCAGATAATCGAACGGCGCTATGGACTCAACGGCGCCGATGTCATGACACTCGAAGCCCTGGCGGTCGACCTCGGGTTGACCCGGGAACGCGTCCGCCAGATCCAGGCCGGGGCGCTCGATCGCCTGCGCGTGATCATCAAGCGCGGCGGCGTCACGCGTGACTCATTGCTGTAACCCGGTGCGGACCCGGCACTGCTACTGGCGCGACATACGCTTACGGATTGCCTCCGCCAACTGGAACACCGACATCGCGTAAAAGCTGGAACGGTTGTAGCGCGTGATGACGTAGAAGTTATTGAAGCCCAGCCAGTACTCGGTCGGCCGGCCGGGGGAAACGAGATCGACCAGCGTCACTGTCGCCTGCGGGTCGGCATCGGCCGTGATGCCCTGCTGCGCCAGATCGGCGACGAGCAACCTCGGCTGAATTCCGGCCTCGATCAGGCTGCGGTCGGGTTCGCCGCGTGCGCGGGCAGGGACGGCGATCGGCTGGCCGGCCTCCCAGCCGTGTTGCTCGAAAAAACGTCCGACGCTGCCGATGGCGTCGTCGACGCTGTCGGAAAGGTCTATTTTCTGGTCGCCGTCGAAGTCGACCGCATAACGTCGCTGGCTGCCCGGCATGAATTGCGGAATGCCAATGGCGCCGGCGAAGGAGCCGCGCACGTTGACCGGGTCCATGCCGTTTTCACGCGCCAGCAGCAGGAACTGCTCCAGTTCGGTGCGGAAAAAGTCGGCGCGGCGTGGGTAGTAAAAGGCGAGTGTGGCCAGCGCCTCGAGCACCCGGAAACCGCCGGTGTTGGCTCCGTATTCGGTTTCGACCCCGATGATGGCGACGATGATCTCGGGCGGCACGCCATAAATGACGCTGGCCTTGATCAAGCTCACCTGGTTTTCCTGCCAGAAGCGGACGCCACGCTCGATCCGCCGTTCGTTCAGAAAACGCGAGCGGTAGCGCTCCCAGGAACGCTGGAGCGGCGACACCGGCGGCCGGATCAACTGCAGTACCTTGTCGTTGGGCCGGATCTGAGCGAACTGCAGCAGCAGTTCGTCGGCATTGAAGCCGTGGCGCTGTTCGAGGTCGCGCGCAAATTCGATGACTGCGGGGTCACTGGCAAAACTGCCTGGGGCAGGTGCGGCATCGGCATGGGTCAGGCAGGCGCAGGCGACGAGCAGCAGAGTGCCGAGGGTGTGTTTCAAGTAGTTCTCCGTCAGGGCATGCGCCTCAGGGCGCTGCGTAGTGTGGTTAGATCGTCGGGAATTCCGCTGTAGCGCGCCCGCAGGTAGGCGCCAACCACATCACGAAGCGCCGGGGCCAGCGTCGGATATTCATTTTCGACACGTTCAAGCAAGGCCAGTGGCGTTTCCCAAGGGGCACAGTTTACTTTGCTTCGCGCCAGCCGGCGCAAGGCTTTTCGCCAGAGGCGGGCGGCTGGGTCGATGCGTGGCCGCTGGTGGAGGGTCCAAACACTTATTGCCAGCAGCAGGATGCCGCAGATGACCGCCAGCGTGGCAGCCAGGCTTCGCCAGTCGGCATCGGGCATGCCAAGGCGGGCGAGCAATTCACGCTGGCGCTGCGGGTTGTAGCCGAGGATGTACTGGTTCCAGGCATTGTTGACTGCCTCCCAGCGGAAGAGCAGGGTGCGCAGCCAGTCGTTGTGCAGTTGGATGAGCGCCGGCAGTGGCTCGCCGGCAGGCATGGCGGCGGCGATACCGTCCTCGACCCGGGCCGGCGAAACTGCGGCGGTCGGGTCGACCCGCGTCCAGCCCAGTCCGGCGAGCCAGACCTCAGCCCAGGCATGGGCGTCGGACTGGCGGACGACGACGAAACCATCGACCGGATTGACCTCACCGCCCTGATAGCCGGTGACGACGCGGGCTGGGACGCCGGCGGCACGCATCAGGAAGACAAAGGACGAGGCGTAATGCTCGCAGAAGCCGCGCCGGGTGACGAAAAGGAAGTCATCGACCGGCTGCTCTCCGAGTAATGGCGGTTGTAGGGTGTAAAAGAACTTTTCGTCGGAAAACAGCTTCAAGGCTTTCCGCACCCGGTCGGCAGGGTCCGGGTCAGCCGCTTTCCAGCCCTCGGCCAGGGCGCGCGCTCGCGGATTGCCCTGCGGGGGCAGCATCAGGTTGCGCCGGAGCGCAATAGGCTCCTCATCGGCATTAAAGCGGTAGTCGAGCGTTGCCGTCAAGGCGAAACGCTGGCGCTGGCTCAACGGTTCACGGCTGGTTGCGGTCAACGTGCCGGAAAGGAGAAATTCCGGCCCCAGGGCGCCGGGCGCGTCAAGGGCCAGCAGCCAGCGTTGCTGCTGCGGTTCGAGTGTGGTCTCGTAGGCGATCGGCGGTGACAGCGGCTCAATCTGCGGCGGGCGGGTACGACCGATTTGCGGCTTCCAGGTCAAGCCGTCGAAGCTTTCGAGGACCGGTCCGCGCCAGTAGAGTTTTTCGCGCTGCGGTGGCGCTCCGGTGAAACGCACACGGAAGGCGATTTCGCCGCTCAAGGCCAGGTTGGCGATATTGCCCGGAGTCATCTGGTCGGACAATCCGCTGCGGCCGCTGTGAGCATCCTGCGGCAGGCCCCAGAGCGGCCCGGTAATCCTCGGAAACAGGACGTAGAGGACAAGCAAGAAGGGGACTGCCTGCAGCGTCAGCAGGCCGGCGTAGCGCAGCGTGGTGCCGGTGCTGCTCGACGGACCGCCATGCAGGCGAATCAGCGTCGCAGTGAGCAGCGTCATCGCCGCCAGCAGCCACAACCCGGTGGGGATGCTCTGCGAGTAGAAATAATGGGTCAGCAGCAGGAAGTAGCCTAACGTGACGACCACCGTCGCGTCGCGCCGGGTGCGCAGTTCGAGCAGTTTCAGGGTCATGAAGACGACCAGCATGGCAACGCCGGCATCGCGCCCGAACAGGGTGCGAAACTCGATCAGCACACTGCCGCACGCTATCGCGACCAGCAACCCGAGCACCCAGCGTCCGGGCAGGCGCTCGTTGCGCCACCACAGCCAGCCACCCCAGGCCAGGAGAGCGGCAGCAATGGCGCTCAGCCAGAGTGGCTGATGCTCGGCGTGCGGCAGGGTGGTCGCCAGCGCCGCCGCGAGGAGCCAGGGTGTGGCGCCGCGGTCGAGCACTTCGCTTGGGCGTGTGCTCATGTCGGAAAAAGCGCCAGTACTTCCAGGCAGCGATGGCGGTGCGCATCGCCGCTGTCCGGCGCGATTTCCCGCCCCGGCAGGCGTAGACCGTAACAGGCACCCTCTGCCGCGGCCGTCAATATCCAGCCGGCAAGGATGGCAATGCGCGCCTCGGGTGCGGCCGCCTCGGGCGTCAGCGACCAGTCGAGTTGCAGTTCGGTCTGCGCGCCGCCGGCGAACTGCTTGACCAGCAGCGGGCGTTGTCCGGCATCGCGGGCGCTGGCTTTCCAGGCGACGTGACGCGGAGAGTCGGCTGGTTGGCGTTCGCGGAAACCGGAAAAATCGTCCTGCCCGCCGTCGCCGTGGTGATCGCCGATCCGTGTTGCCGGCTGCTGCCGTGGCAATGGAGCGGCCAGCGGTTGCGGGTAAACCAGGCAACGCATCGCCGGTTGCAGATAGCTCCAGGCGACGAACAGTCCGAGCGGGTAGGTCGTGGCCAGACGGGTGCGCGGCAAATCAAGCCAGCCACGGCGCACGGAGGCAACCGGCACGGCGACTTCGCTCAGGCCGTGGGCGGCAACGTCGGCGGCGACAATCCGGGTTTCGTCACTGGCACACAGTTCGAGTGCCAGGCGCGACGTATTGCGTTCGCTCGCCAGGTGCAGCGGAAAGTAGGCGACCTCGCCGGCAAACACCGGGTCACAGCGCCCGGGCGTGATGAGCAGTCCGTGCAGGTTGCGAAAGGTGTGCACCATGCCGGTGAGCGCGAGGCCTGCCAGCAGGAAGACGAGGGCATGGCCCAATGCCAGGTTGTAATTGATGGCGCCAGTGAGCATCGCCAGCAGGGCGGCAGCGAAGAGCAGACCGGCGCGTGTCGGCAGGATGAAGATGCGGCGTTGCGCAAGACGCAGAGGCGCAGTCCCGTCGCTTTGCCAGCGAAAGAGCCGGCGCTTGAGTTCGCCGATGACGCCCACGGCTTCAGGGAATCGGCACCGCGCGGATCAGCGCCGCGATGTCCTCAGCCTTGGCCATCCCGGTTCCCTGCGTCGCGCGCAGACGATGGCGGGCGACTGCGGGAAGAACGACCTGAATGTCGTCCGGCAACACCATCTCGCGTCCGTCCAGCCAGGCCCAGGCGCGTGCCGCTGCGAGCAGGGCGAGACCGGCCCGCGGCGAGAGGCCATGCTGGAAGGCAGGGTCGCGGCGGCTAGCCGCGACCAGGGCCTGGACGTAGTCGATCAGCGGCTCGGCGGCATGTACCGTGGTGACCTCGCGCTGAAGGGACGGCAGTTCGCATGCGGCGATCATTGGCGCCAGTTGATCGGCCAGCGCGCGCTGACCGCCAGCCTTCAGCAGCGCGCGTTCGGCATTGCGGTCGGGGTAGCCGAGCTCGATTCGCATCAGGAAGCGGTCCAGTTGCGACTCGGGCAGCGGAAAGGTGCCGATCTGGTGCGACGGGTTCTGCGTCGCAATGACGAAGAACGGGTCAGGCAGCGGGCGGGTTTCGCCTTCGACCGTGACTTGGCGTTCCTCCATCGCTTCGAGCAGGGCGCTTTGCGTTTTCGGGGTCGCACGGTTGATCTCGTCGGCAAGGACCAGTTGGGAAAAGATCGGGCCGGGCAGGAAGTGAAATTCGCCAAGCTGCCGCTCGTAGATCGAGACGCCGGTGATGTCGGCCGGCAACAGGTCGCTGGTGAATTGGATGCGCGAGAAATCAAGGCCGAGCAAGCGCGCCAGTGCGTGTGCCAGAGTTGTCTTGCCGACGCCGGGCAGGTCTTCAATCAGCAGGTGGCCGCCGGCGAGCAGGCAGGCGAGCGCCTGGCGAATCTCGTATTGCTTGCCGAGAATGACGCGGTCGGCGGCTGCGAGCACGGGGTCGAGCGGACGCGGCCTGGTGCCGAGATTCGGGAGCGTGACGGCGAACATCGGGTATTCCGGAAAATGGTGGTGCAGTCCATTCTAATGCTTGAAGCGGTGTGCTGATTGGGTCGATAATCACATTTCGCCGTGCTCCTTCCTGGTGCGCCGGTCCACAGAGAGAGAGAACAAGTGACGACCACTGCATTCATCACCCATCGCGACTGCCTGTTGCACGACATGGGTATGCATCACCCGGAATGTCCGCAACGTCTTACCGCCATCAATGATCACTTGATCGCCCAAGGGATCGACGCCTATTTCAACTATCACGACGCGCCGCTTGCCACATTCGAGCAGTTGCTGCGTGTACATCCGGCTTCGCACCTTGAACGCATCAAGCGTGCCTCCCCGATGCACGGCGTGGTCCATCTCGACCCGGACACCGCCATGAACCCGCACACCTGGCAGGCAGCCCTGCGTGCCGCGGGCGCTGGTTGTCTTGCGGTAGACCTGGTCATGGGCGACGAGTGTGAAAACGCCTTCTGCGCCGTCCGCCCACCCGGACACCATGCCGAGCGCACCAACCCGATGGGCTTCTGCTTCTTCAACAACATCGCTGTCGCTGCCCGTCATGCCCTCGCCAAGCATGGCCTCGAACGCGTGGCGATCATCGATTTCGATGTCCATCATGGCAACGGCACGGAAGACTGCTTCGCCGGCGACAATCACGTGCTGATGTGCAGCATCTTCCAGCACCCCTTCTATCCCTACAGTGGCACCGACAAGCCGGCGGCCAACATGTGCAATGTGCCGCTGGCGGCAGGTAGCGGCGGCGAGGAGTTCAGGGATGCGGTAATCCAGGTCTGGATGCCGCGCCTGATGGACTTCAAGCCGCAGATGATCTTCATCTCGGCCGGCTTTGACGGGCACTACGAGGATGATATGGGTGGCCTAAAACTGCTCGAGAAGGACTACGCCTGGTGCACCAAGGAATTGAAGAAACTGGCTGCCGAGTTCTCGGACAGGCGTATTGTTTCCATGCTTGAAGGCGGTTACGTCATGACTTCCCTGGCGCGCAGCGTCGGCGCCCATCTGCGAATTCTGGCCGATCTCTAGGCGCGGATTTCCTGAGGAAAGAATGCGGGGTGAGGTAAAATCGTGCCCTCTCTCCTGTTTCCAACGTTTAACCGGACGAATTAATGGCGTTGATTGTTCAAAAATATGGTGGAACCTCGGTGGGAAATCCCGAGCGCATCAAGAATGTAGCGCAGCGCGTTGCCAGGTTCCAGGCTCAGGGTCACCAGGTCGTAGTTGTGCTTTCCGCGATGAGCGGAGAAACCAACAAGCTTATCGCGCTGGCCAAGGAAGTGCAGGCCAACCCCGATCCGAGGGAACTGGACATGGTGATGTCTACCGGCGAGCAGGTCAGCATCGGTTTGCTGGCCATGGCGCTCAAGGACATCGGCTGCCCGGCCAGAAGCTACACCGGCGGACAGATAAAGGTGCTGACCGACGCCACCTTCACCAAGGCGCGCATCCTGTCGATCGATGAAGCCAACATGCGCCGCGATCTCGATGCCGGCAACGTCATCGTCGTTGCCGGTTTTCAGGGTGTCGATGCCGACGGTAACATCACGACGCTGGGGCGCGGCGGTTCCGATACTTCCGCCGTCGCCATGGCTGCCACGCTGAAAGCTGAAGAGTGCCAAATCTACACTGACGTAGATGGGGTCTATACCACTGACCCGCGCGTTGTGCCCGAGGCCTGCAAGCTAAACACCATCACCTTCGAGGAAATGCTGGAAATGGCCAGCCTCGGCTCCAAGGTGCTGCAGATCCGCTCGGTCGAGTTTGCCGGCAAGTACAAGGTCAAACTGCGCGTTCTTTCCAGCTTCCAGGACGAAGGGGAAGGCACGCTGATCACTGTTGAGGAAGAAAAAAACATGGAACAACCAATCATCTCCGGTATTGCCTTCAACCGCGATGAAGCCAAGCTGACCATGCTCGGGGTGCCGGACAAGCCCGGAATCGCTTACCAGATACTTGGCGCGATCGCCGACGCCAACATCGACGTCGACATGATCATCCAGAACGTCAGCCACGACGGCAACACTGACGTTTCATTCACGGTCAACCGAAGCGATTTCGCCAAGGCGACCGCCATTCTCGAAGGTGTCAAGAAAAAGCTCGGTGCACGCGAAATCACGGGCGACAACAAGATCTGCAAGGTTTCCGCAGTGGGCGTCGGCATGCGCTCGCATCCGGGGGTCGCCAGCCAGATGTTCAAGGCGCTAGCTGACGAAGGCATAAACATCAAAATGATCTCGACTTCCGAAATCAAGATATCGGTCGTGCTCGATGAAAAGTATCTGGAACTGGCCGTTCGCGTGCTGCACCGCACTTTCGGCCTCGATCAACAAGTTTGACCGCAGGGCGCGGACGATATATCATCCGCGCCTTCGTTGAAGTCTGGATCCGGAGACGTGGCCGAGAGGTCGAAGGCACTCCCCTGCTAAGGGAGCATACGGGCATAAACCTGTATCGAGGGTTCGAATCCCTCCGTCTCCGCCAGTAATAACATTTAAGCCCATGATTCTTTGGGCTTTTTTGTTTTCATAGCGGATGCGACTATCAATTCAACTATCGAAAGTCGGCTCGGTTGGCTGATTACCGCCGTCCCGCCAGCGCCGACTTTCTGACGTGAGGCCGCTACCCGCCATATTGTAGACTGCCGATATTGCATTCCCAATGGCGGTTCAAGGTTGTCAGCGGCCCATCATGCTTTTCGGCAATCGGGCCGGATTTGTTAAGGGTTGTCAGATGCCAGCCCTGACCGGCATGGCTGCTGGGCACGGGAGTTGCTCATTGGGCTGGCGTCAGACAAGCGCCGAGGGAGGAAACCGCGGGGAGCACGACGGCGATATCAGGAAAGGCGACGGGCTATGGGGATTTGACTGCCTGGATTGCCGACTGAGACGAGGATCAAGCCGGTCAGCGAGGTGACGGCCGCGTTCAATCGGCCAGCCTCTGAGGGGATAGGCCAGGTTTTTGGGTGTCGCACCCTGCCAGAATGGGCATTGCCGTAGCGCCAGGCAATCGCTTCCCGTATCGTCACTATTGGCGGCAGTGATGACGGACAGTTGAGATATTGAGAGAGCGATGCGCTCATCGTGCGACGCGTTGCAGTGGTGGTGCGCTGATCGGCTGCCCGCGCCCGAAAGTCTCGATGACGACCATCGCTGCCCCACAGTCAGGACAGATGAACGTAGGTTGCTTGATATCCGTTGGTGCCGGCGCATCCTCGGTTGCTGCAACGCCCGCGGGCGCCACCTGCAACAGTTCACGGACCCGCGCCAGATTCTCCCGGCGTCCGGCATTGGCGATCAACCCATAGTGGCGGATCCGGTGAAATCCACTGGGCAGGACATGCAGCAGGAAACGGCGCATGAACTCGCCCGGATTAAGCGTCATGGTCTTGTAACGGGTTTGGCGATTGGCCCGGTAATCCTTCCAGCGAAAGGTAATGCCACGGTCGTCCATGGCCACCAGTCGTTGATTCGAGATCGCCACCCGATGGGTATAGCGCGACAGATAAGCCAGCACCGCCGCCGGGCCGGCAAACGGGCGCTTGGCATAGACCACCCATTCGCACTGACGTAACGGGCGCAACCAATCAGTGAATTGTTGGGTCGTTGTTAGCGCCGCGTACTCACCGAAGAGCTGTAACAGGCCGGCACGATGTGCCTTGTCGAGTTCTTCGAGCAAGCGCCGCCGGAATAAGCGGGAGAGGATACGAACGGGCAGGAAGAACCCTGGCTTGCAGGCAATCCAACGCGACCCGTCGGGGGACAGGCCGCCGCCCGGGACAATGCCATGGACGTGGGGATGATGGGTCAATGCCGATCCCCAAGTATGCAACACCAGCGTGGCGCCGATTTGCGCGCCCAGATGCCTGGGATCAGCGGCAATGGTGCTCAGCGTCTCTACGGCCACCTCGAACAACAGGCGATAAATGCCGGCCTTGTTGGTGTACGCGATAGCGCTGATCGGTGCCGGCAAGGTGAATACCACGTGGTAGTAATCCACGGGCAGCAAGTCGGCCTGGCGTGCTGCAAGCCAGCGTTGCGCCGCACTGGCCTGGCACTTTGGGCAATGCCGGTTGCGACAGGAGTTGTCCCCCAAGGGGACTTCCTTCGGGGCGTAGGCAATCTCCGCATGGTCACAGGCATTGTGCAATGCAACACATGTCCCCCCAGTGCCGCGCTGCGGCACTGCTCGATGGCCGACATGACCTTGAGTTGCCCCAGACTCAGGTGAGCCTGCTGCGTTTGGCGCCAAGCCGGCCCATGGGTCCGGAAGATGTCCGCGACCTCGAGGGCAGAACGCCCCATGGCGATAAGCTATGCGGGGTTCAGATTCTCCAGCGGGCTGATCACTTCGCGCAGGATGTCGGTGGCGACCTGGGTGTACAGCGCGGTGGTATCGAGTTTCTTATGCCCGAGCAGAACCTGGATCACGCGGATATCCACTTTCTGTTCCAGCAGGTGGGTGGCGAAACTGTGACGCAGGGTGTGCATCGAGATGCGCTTGTCGATCCGGGCCGCCTCCGCCGCGGCATGGATGGCGCGGTTGAGTTGGCGGGTGCTGAGCGAATCGATCGGGTTCAGGCCGGGAAACAGCCAGCCACCATCAAGCATCTTGCCCTGCGCACGGGCGACGCGCCACCAGACGCGCAGGCGTTCGAGCAGAACGGGTGAGAGTATGGCATCCCACAGGGACTTCCTTTGGTCGTAGCGATCTTTATGGCCCTTGCCTTGTTCAACCCGTAGCGTCATGCGCTGGCTGTCGATGTCACCGACCTTGAGGGAAATCACCTCGCTGGCGCGCAATCCAGCCCCGTAGGCAACGGAGAGCGCGGTCTGGTGCTTCAGGTTGCCGACAGCAACAATCAGGCGCGACACTTCTTCGCGGCTCAGTATCACCGGCAGTGTGCGCGGGACTCGTACAGGCTGCATCTTGGCCATCAACTCGACATGACCGAGCGTCACGTCGAAGAAGAATTTCAGCCCGGTGATTGCGGCATTGAGCGAGACGGGCGATATGCCGTGATCGACCAGGTGCAACTGGTAGCGTCGCAGGTCTTCGATGGTCGCGGTGTCCGGCGAGCAACCCAGGAAACCGGCGAATTGCCGAACGGCGCGAATATAGTGAGTCTGGGTCTTGTCGCATAGCTTGCGCATCCGCATGTCGTCGATCATGCGTTGACGCAACGGGCTGATGCTTTGGGTCGTGATGGTCATGGCGCTGCTCCTGTCGAGTAACGAGGCGGATTGCCTCAGTTCTCAACATAGGAAACAGCACGCCAATCTCAAAGATACTCAGCCGCTTATGCGTAGACTCTACCGCGCGAGCGGTTTAGTCCATCGACCCAGACCTGCCACTCGAGTAGGAACTTTGAATGGCTGCAATACGATAGATACCGGACGTACCAACGGGGTGAGTTTCGTGGCGCCAACTTGGACGCCCTGACCGCAGCCAGAACGCAAGTCGGTGGTGTTTGAGCCGATAGCGCAGCTTTGGCCATTTCTTCTTTACGAGCCCCGCGGGCAGGTGGTGTCATCAACTGCGCGCCCAACCATCGGACTCCAAGACTTGCCGCTCGCAGCACACCCGTCGGTCACCATAGCGAGAGGCGTCGCGCTCTAGCCCGGCTTCAGCGGCTTCGCCAAACCTTTGCTGCGGCGCTTCTTGCTACAGCGCGATTCCTACGCTCCATAGCATGATGCAGTCGGCTTGACTATTGCGAATATTTGACTAGCCTAAGATTTATCACCACGAGTCAGTGCACAGGGCTTGTGGGATTACACGGGGCAGCGAGACATGTGCTTCCTGCTCTTGGCACCAGTCCCATGCTGAGAGGGCGCACTTCGCAGCGGGCTCTCACCCTTAGTTCTGACGGATCGAGGAGGGGCGATGGACGAGGCTTTCGCGAGCCAGTCGGGGAGTACCGCCGCCGAGCGACCAAGTGGCTTGTCGGTGCCCAATCTCACGCTGCCCAGGGGCGGGGGCGCCATTCGCGGCATGGGCGAGAAGTTTGCCGCTAATCCGGTTACCGGCAGCGGATCCGTGACCATCCCAATCGCCGCGTCTCCCGGGCGATCCGGGTTCGGGCCGCAGCTGTCGCTGTCGTACGACTCGTGTGTCGGCAACGGCCCATTCGGATTCGGATGGAATTTGTCCTTACCCGCGATCACACGGAAGACAGATCGGGGCCTGCCACGCTACCGGGATGCCTTGGGCTCGGACGTCTTTATCCTCTCAGGCGCCGAGGATCTGGTGCCCGTTCTCGATCAGGTGGGCGGCAGTTGGAATGCCCGTTCGGTGCAGCGCGGGCTCTACGGCAATTCCTATCGTGTCGATGCCTATCGGCCGCGCGTCGAAGGGCTGTTTGCACGCATCGAGCGCTGGAGCAATGACAGCAATCCCGGCGATGTCTTCTGGCGCTCCATTTCGAAGGACAACATCACCACCTGGTACGGCCGCACCGCAGAGAGCCGTATCACCGACCCGTCCGATCCGGCCCGGATCTTCTCCTGGCTCATCTGCAGCAGCCATGACGACAAGGGCAACGTCATGGTCTATGGCTACAAGGCCGAGGATGCCCAAGGGATCTCCGCATCTACCCTCAATGAGCGCAACCGCACGGCCCTGTCGCGATCGACAAACCGCTACCTCAAGCACATCCGCTACGGGAATCGCCTCCCCTACTTCCCGGATTCGAGCCTGCCGGAGGCAGTCCCGCTGCCGGACGAGTGGCTGTTCGAACTTGTGCTCGATTACGGCGAGCACGATCCCGACGAGCCGCGGCCCGCGGTCGAAATCAGGCCCTGGGACTTGCGCAACGATTCATTCTCGAGCTATCGCGCCGGGTTCGATGTGCGCAGCTATCGTCTGTGCCAGCGCGTACTGATGTTTCATCACTTTCCGGAGGAGGCGGACGTCGGCCCGGATTGCCTCGTGCGATCTACCGATCTCACCTATTCCTACGAGTTGGACCCCTCGAACGCCGACAACCCGATCTTCTCCTTCCTGCTGTCGGCCGTGCAGAACGGTTACCGGCGTGCGCCTGCCGGTGGCTATGTGCGCCGATCCCTGCCCGCGGTGGAATTCGAGTACAGCCGTCCGATCATCAGCGGCGAGGTCAGTGACCTGGACCCCCGCAGCCTGGAGAACCTTCCAGTCGGCCTCGACGGCGGCCAGTACCAGTGGGTCGATCTCGATGGTGAGGGCCTCTCCGGAATCTTGAGCCAGCAAGCAGGGGCCTACTACTACAAGCCGAATCTGAGCCCGGCCGCCATCACCTCGGCGGCCGCGGTCGAGTTCGGGCCGACCCGATGCTTGGCGCAGCAGCCACCTCTGTCCGGCAATGCCAGCCAGCAGTGGCTTGATCTCGCTGGCGACGGACAGCTCGATCTGGTCTACCTGGATGGCCCGACACCCGGCTTCAGCGAACGGTCAGATGACTCAGGCTGGACCGGGTTCAAGCCCTTCGATTCCCTGCCGCGCATCGACTGGGCAGACGCGAATCTGCGCTTCGTCGATCTGACCGGTGATGGTCACGCCGACGTGCTGATCACCGAGGACGACGCTTTCTGCTGGTACGCCTCGCTGGCGGAGGCCGGCTTCGCCCCGGCAGAACGCCTGCAGCAGGCGCTCGACGAGGAACAAGGCCCGCGCCTGGTCTTCGCCGACGGGAAGCAGTCGATCTATCTCGCTGACATGAGCGGTGACGGCCTCACCGATCTGGCGCGGGTGCGCAACGGCGAGGTGTGCTACTGGCCCAATCTCGGCTACGGCCGCTTCGGCGCCAAGGTCGGCATGGACAACGCCCCCTGGCTCGACCGGCCGGATCAGTTCGACCAGAGCCGCATCAGGCTCGCCGACATCGACGGCTCGGGGGTGATCGATATCATCTATCTGGCCGCAGATGGTGTGAAGCTGTACTTCAACCAGTCGGGCAACAGCTGGGGCGCCGAACGCAAGCTGGCCGCGTTCCCGCCGCTGGACAATCTGGCCGCCGTTCAGGTGGCCGATCTCATGGGCAACGGCACCGCCTGTCTCGTCTGGTCCTCACCGCTGGCCGGCGATGCCGCCAGTCCGATGCGCTACGTGGACCTGATGGGCGGACAGAAGCCGCATTTGCTGACCCGCTCCGTCAACAACCTGGGCGCCGAGACCCTGGCGTTCTACGCCCCCTCGACCAAGTTCTACCTGGCCGATGCGTTCGCGGGCAAGCCCTGGATCACCAAGATTCCATTTCCGGTCCACGTGCTCGAACGGGTCGAAACCTGCGACCGCATCAGCGGCAATCGCTTCGTCACCCGTTACGCCTATCACCACGGCTACTTCGATGGCACCGAGCGCGAGTTCCGCGGCTTCGGCATGGTCGAGCAGTGGGACACCGAGGAATACGCCGCGCTGGCCGAAAGCCAGACACTGTCCCCGGGTACCAACATCGACGCCAGTTCCCACGTGCCGCCGGTTCTGACCCGCACCTGGTACCACACCGGCGTCTACCTCGGCGGCGGGGGCATCTCGAACTATTTCGCCGGGCTCCTCGATGCCAACGACACCGGCGAGTACTACCGCGAGCCGGATTTGGACGACGCCGAGGCAAAGGCCCTGCTGCTGGCCGATACCATCCTGCCCGAGGGTCTGACCACCGAGGAGGAACGCGAGGCCTGCCGCGCCCTCAAGGGCGCCATGCTGCGGCAGGAAGTCTACGCGCTGGACGACAGCGAAAAAGAGGCGCATCCCTACGCGGTCACCGAGCAGAACTTCACCCTGCGCATGCTGCAGCCGAAGGCGGGCAACCCCCATGCGGTGTTCTTCTCGCACCCGCGCGAGGCCATCAGCTATCACTACGAACGCAAGCCCGCCGATCCACGCATCGGCCATGCCCTGACGCTTGAGGTGGACGACTTTGGCAACGCGCTCAGGTCGGCAGCTGTCGGTTACGGCCGTCGCCAAGCCGACACGACGCTGACGCCCACGGAACAGGGCGAGCAGTCGGCGATCCACGTCACCTGCACCGAGAGCGGTTTCACCAACCCGGTCGACAATGAGGACCGCTACCGGACGCCGCTGCCGAGCGAAAGCCGAAGCTTCGAGGTGACGGGCCTCCGGTTTGCTCCCGGTGCGCGATTCGATTTCGCCACGCTGAATACCGCCATCACGGAGGCTGAGGAACTCCCCTACGAGACGCCGCCCGATGCCAACCGCGAGCAGAAGCGCCTCATCGAGCACGTACGCACCCTCTATCGCCCGGACGATCTCGGCGCCAGCCATGGCGGCGATCCGCTGGCCCTGCTCACGCTCGGTCAGCTCGAGTCGCTCGCTCTCCCCGGGGAGAGCTACAAGCTCGCCTTCACACCAGGCTTGCTCGCCCAGGTCTATGGCGAGCGGGTCTCCGACGCCATGCTCGCCGACGAAGGCCGCTATGTGCACAACGAGGGCGACGCCAACTGGTGGCTGCACGCGGGGCGCATTTTCTTCTCCCCGGCGACCGACGCCGCCGCGACGGCCGAGCTCGCCATTGCGCGGCAGCACTTCTTCACTCAGCGGCGCTACCGCGACCCGTTTCATTCGCCCGCGCGCAGCACCGAAACCCTCGTGACCTTCGATACCTACAACCTAATGCCGGTCGAGGTGCGCGATGCCATCGACAATGTCGTTGCCACGAGGAATGACTACCGCACGCTGCAGCCGAGCCAAGTCACCGACCCCAACGGCAACCGCTCCATGGCCGCCTTCGACGCACTGGGACTCGTCGTCGGCACGGCGGTCATGGGCAAGGCGCCGCCGGCCACGGTCGAAGGCGACTCGCTGGATGGCTTCGAGCCGGACCTCGACGATGCCACCATTGCTGCGCACCTCGCCGATCCGCTCGACTATCCCCACAGCATCCTGCAGCGGGCGAGCACCCGCCTGATCTACGACCTTTATGCCTACCAGCGCACCAAAGCCGAGCCCCAGCCGCAAGCCCCGGTCGTGTACGCCCTCGTCCGTGAGACTCACGATGCCGACCTCACAGACGGCGCGCTCACCAAGGTCCAGCACGCCTTCAGCTACTCCGACGGCTTCGGCCGCGAGATCCAGAAGAAGATCCAGGCCGAGCCGGGCCCCGTGACCGACGGCGGGCCCGTGGTCAGCCCACGCTGGGTGGGCAGCGGCTGGACGGTGTTCAACAACAAGGGCAAGCCGGTCCGCCAGTACGAGCCCTTCTTCACCGACACCCATGTCTTTGAATTCGATGTCCGCCGCGGCGTCAGCCCGATCCTGTTCTACGACCCGGTGCAGCGCGTCGTCGCCACCCTCAATCCCAATCACACTTGGCAGAAAGTGGTGTTCGACCCCTGGCGGCAGGAGACCTGGGACGTCAACGACACTGTCCTGATCGACGATCCCAAGGAACCCAATGACGATCCGGATGTGGACAATTCAGATGTAGCGGACTACTTCCGCCGTCTGCCCGACGCGGACTACCTGCCGTCCTGGTATGCGCAGCGGGCCGACGGCGCGCTGGGTGCGCAAGAGCAGGCCGCCGCAACCAAGGCAGCCGTGCATGCCTTCACGCCGAGCGCCGCGCATGTGGATTCCCTTGGCCGTGCCTTTCTCACCGTCGCCCACAACAGACTCAAGCGCAGCGATACGCCAGTCAATGACCGCCCAGAAGAGGCCTTCCGCCGCACCCGCGTCGTACTCGATATCGAAGGCAACCAGCGTAACGTCATCGACGCGCTCGACCGCAGCGTCATGCGCTACGACTACGACATGCTCGGCAACCAGGTGCACTCGTGGAGCATGGATGCCGGCGAACGCTGGCTGCTCAACGACATTGCCGACAAGCCCATTCGCGCCTGGGACAGCCGCGGCTTTGCGCGGCGCCTGACCTACGATGCGCTGCGCCGCTCTACAGGCCTGTTCGTGACCGAAAGTGGCGTGGAACGACTGGCAGAGCGTACCGTATACGGCGAAGCCCTGGGAGCCGCGACCAACCACCGCGGCCGTGTGTCCCAGCAGTTCGACGCCGCCGGCGTCGTGACCAGCATCGGCTACGACTTCAAGGGCAACTTGCTCTCGAGCCAACGCGATCTCCTGCCGGACTACCAGTCCGGGGTCGACTGGTTGCAGGACCCCTCCGCAACCGCCGGCCGCTTCACTAGTAGCGGCACGTACGACGCGCTGAATCGCCCCGTCACGGCGACCTCGCCGGACGGCAGCGTGTATCGTCCCCAATTCAACGATGCCAACCTGCTCCAACAGGTCGACGTGCACCTGCGGGGTGCAGGTACGGCCACGCACTTCGTCACCAACATCGACTACGACGCCAAGGGCCAGCGCCAGCAGATCTCCTACTACAACGGAACGGTCGCGGCGTACGAGTACGATCCGCTGACCTTCCGCTTGATGCGCTTGAAGACGACGCGCCCCGCGGGCGCCGACACAACCGCCTCGCAGATCTTTGAGAGCCCGACCCTGGTGCAGGACCTGCGCTACGTCTACGATCCGGTTGGCAACCTCACCCGCATCCATGACGCGGCCCTGAACACAACGTTCCGCGATGGTCAGCAAATCGATCCGGCCGCGGGCTACGCCTACGACGCGATCTACCAGCTCATCGAGGCCACGGGCCGCGAGCACATCGGGCAGAGCGCCTTCAACTTCGATCCACCCGGCGGCGCCTGCCGCGACTACCCCTTCGTCGGCAATCGGGCGAACCCCAACGACCTGCAGGCGCTGCGCAACTACACCGAGCGCTACCAATACGACGCCGTCGGCAACTTCGAAACAATGGCCCACCTGGCGAGTGGAGCCGGCTGGACGCGGCGCTACGAGTATGGCGAACCAAGTCTGATTGAGGCGGGCAAACCGAGCAACCGGCTGAGCCAGACGACCGTGGGCAACGGATTCACTCAGGTCGAGCGCTACGCACACGACGCCCACGGCAACATGACGGCGCTGCCGCACTTGCCGTTGATGCGTTGGGACTACCGAGATCAGCTCATGGCATCCGCGCGCCAGGTGGTCAACGACGGTACACCGGAAACGACCTACTACGTTTACGATGCCGCGGGGCAGCGGGTGCGCAAGGTTACCGAGCGGTCGGCAAACGCCGGCGTAACCGCGGCGCGGAAGAATGAGCGCATCTATCTCGGCGGGTTCGAGGTGTATCGCGAGTACGACGGCGCTGGCGCTGCGGTTACGCTGGAGCGCGAGTCTCTGCACGTCATGGATGACCAGCAACGAGTGGCGCTAGTGGAGACGCAGACCGTTGAGGACGGTAGCGTGGTCCGGACGCCCGTGCCGTTGCAGCGGTACCAGTTTGGCAACCATTTGGGTTCCGCTAGCGTGGAGTTGGATGGGGGTGGGGCGCTGATTGGGTACGAGGAGTATCACCCGTATGGAACGTCAGCGTTTCAGGCGGGGCGCAGCGCCGCGGAGGTGAGCCTGAAGCGGTATCGGTATACGGGGATGGAGCGAGATGAGGAGACGGGGCTCGCGTGCCACGGAGTGAGGTACTACGCGACGTGGTTGGGGCGGTGGGCGAGTGCGGACCCAAAGGGGGTAAATACGGGGATAAACCGCTATCGTTACGGAAGTGGAAATCCGGCGAATCGCCTCGACCCCTCCGGCCTAGAGGATGTTGCTTCGCAATCATGGACCGATTGGTTTCTGTCGTTCAACCCTTTCAGCAATATACCGCTTATGGACGCTACTAGAACCCTTGGGCCAGTGTATGGCGACCCGGTCCACCTCGATCCGGATGCGGTCAAAGAAGGACAGACTCGCACGGCAGAATCAGTTTCAGATGTCGGTTCCACCATCCTGGACATCGTCCTTAGCGTTGCGGGTTCTGGAATTGAACTTCCGATCGGACGAGGTTGGGGCGCTGCGGAACGTGGACCATCGATGTCACGTGCACCAGTTGCGGAAGGTGTTGCCCGAACGGTGGTCGCATCCGAGGCGCGCAAGGGTGTGGAGGCGGCCAGCCTCTCGAGGGTCGACCCGTTAGCGAAAAAGTTGACCGATACGTTCTACAAGAACCTTGAGCGCGCAGCGGCACGTGCTGGTAACGAAGTAATCTCCCTGGGCGCCGTACGGGGAATTGAGGGTGTCCCGGTGATCATGGCTCAAGGAGAAAGTGCCGAGGCTGCTGCGCAACTCAGGCACTTCTCCGAGGGCCAGGGATTTTCGTTTGCCATGGATCCTCGGAATCGGGAGTGGGTGGCGATTGCGACTGGCGAGGGGGCTGCGCCCACAGCTCAACTGCGATCGGGTCGTGTGATGCCCGCGGCACAGCGCAATGGAACTCATCTGGATGGTGCCAGCTTGCTCGCGCGCCGCCCCCTTACCCTCGAAGAGTCAAGAGCGGCCGGCTTGTTCGGCGGGGCGATCGTGATGCGGGCCGATAACACGATCGAACTTGGCGTCGCCTCTGGAGTGCTGAATAGGGCATACGTCAATGGCCCTGGAGGGGCGATGGGGCGAACACTTCCCGAAGCTGAGATCCAAATGATGACCGAGCTATTCGAAAGCATGGGGTTCCAAACAATTGTCAATAGGTAGTGGTGTTGCGATCACTTTATCAGGCTCAGAGCGAGCGATTCTGCAGGGGTCATCATGGCAAACCAAATTGCGATAGCAGAGAGTGCAATTCCCTTGAGTATCAAAGGGTCCAAGGTCGATTTGCTGTTGCCCGAAGCCCGATCACAGCTAAACCTTTATCCGCTAAAGCCAACCACGCCGCAGAACTGTAGCCCCACCGCAAGCAAGCCGACGAAAGGATCCCGTGATGAACAAGATCACCTTCCCTCTCAATCTCCAGGTGCAGGGCCCCGAAGTCGCTGACCTTCACGAGGCACTGGCATTGCTGGGCTTCGCGATCGCCAAGTCGGAACAGACCAAGCAGCGCTTCGGCCCTACGACTCAGGCCGCGCTGAGCAAATTTCAGACGGTGCAGAAGCTCGCCGCGACCGGCGAGGTCGACGCGGCCACCGCCGATGCCCTCAACGCGGTGCTGGCCGACATGGGTGCCTTCGATCCAGCGCCGGGCGGCGGCAACGATCCGCCCGTACCCAACATCCCTCCCGAAACTTCTCGGCTATTCAGCGTTCAGGGCGAGGTGGTCAAGCCGGATGGCGCGCCGGTGCCCAACCAGATCGTGCGCGCCTACGACCGGGCGCTGTGCGAATGGCGCCAGCTGGGTGACGCCGATGCCGTAGTCCGCACCAACGATCTGGGCCGCTATGAATTCACCTACGATCCGGCGCAGCTGACGCAGTGGGGGAAGACTCGCGCCGACCTCAAGGTCGAGGTGCGCGATCCGACCGCCGACACCGTGCTCGCCGAGTCGCCGCTGATCCTGCGCGCGCTGCCGCATGAGACGGTGAATTTCTCGATTGGCAAGGACCCCTACCGTGGCCCTGACGAATTCAGCCGATTGCAGAAGACGCTCGCACCGATGCTCGGCGCGCATGACGCCGATTTGAGTTGCCTGCTGGTGTCGGACGTGCTGATTCTGGCCCGCGAGGCCGGCCTGGCCATCTCCAAGGTCGCCTACTATGTAAAGGCGCGGCGCTGGTCGGCAACGTTCGGCCTGCCCACTGCGCTTTTTACGGCTTGTTGCGCGGTGGCGAGCCGACCCGCATCGACGCCTTGTTGGCCCGACCGCTGGAGCGTCTGTGGGCGCGACTGCAGGAAGCGAAATCGCGCAATTTCATCGGCCTCGCGCTGTCGCTCAATTTGCGTGGGCAACTGGCGCAGGTGCAACAGGGCTATCTTGCGCGGCCCGAGCATCCCTATGCGAAATTGTTGCAAACCACGGGGCTCGGCACCGACAAGCAGTCCACCTTCACCCGCCGGCTCACCACGGGCGATGCTTCGGGCGATGAGCTGTGGCAAGCCCTGCAAGTCGAAGACGGTTTCAGTGCCGGCGAGGTGGGCACACTGCAACAGACTTTCGAGCTGCAGGCCGTGGTCGGCGACAACACCAGCCTGAGCGGGGCCCTGCGCGGTGGCCTGGCAGTGCAGGCTGCGCGAGAGGTGGCCGCGTTCAGCCCCGAATATTGGCGCGACATGGTGTTGACCATCGCCACGGTGGAGTTTCCCGACGAGGTGCTGCCCGATGGCACCCCGGCACAGCGCAGGGCCGCGTACGCGCAGATGCTCTACCGCGAGGCGGAGCGGCGCTATCCGACCGCTTCGCTGACCGGCCAGATGACGCGAAATGCGCAGTGGGCGAGCCACCCGGCGCTTGGCTTCATGTCCGACAACCCGGACTTCGAATTCGGCGATTTGCGGCTGCTCAACTTCCTGCGCGAGAACCCTGGAGCACTTGACGCCGGGCAGGGCGAGGTTCGCGGCGACCTGTTGCGCATTGAGCAGCTCTTTCATCTGACCGCGCCGCAGGACAAGCTCGTCTCGATCCAAGCGATGTGGAATGCCGGGATGCGCTCGGCCTCCCAGGTCGCCGCGGCGGGCCGCGCCGGACTGGCGCGGCGCCTGGCTGGCACGGTCGACACCAAGACCGTTCAGCGCATGTACCGCAAGGCGGTGCATGTGACCTCGCTGGCGCTGAGCGTCTATCTGCGTTTCAACCCCAACCTGAATCGCCTGCCGCTCGCCACGCTGCGCTCGAATCAAGCGCCCGACGGGCAGGCGGCGACCACACAGGCCCTGGCGCGGTCGACCATCGCGCTGCCCGAATGGCAAGAGTTGTTCGGCTCACCCGACGCCTGTGAATGCTCGCACTGCGAATCGGCGCTCAGTCCCGCCGCCTATCTGGTGTCGATCATGGCCTTTCTTGAGTGCGCCGTGGATGCCGACGGCCACAACGCGCTGGACGAACTGCTCGCGCGCCGCCCAGACCTTGGCGCACTGCAGCTGAGCTGCGAGAACACTGAGACCTTGGTGCCACACATCGATCTGGCAATCGAGATCCTCGAATCCATCGTTGCCAGTGCCAACGGCCAGACACTGTCGGCCACCGATATCGGCCCCACGACCTGGGATGCCGACCTGCTCGCCGCGCAACCCGAATACCTGCGCACGGCGGCCTACGACATCGTGCGCCTCGCGCCCTACCCTTTGCGGAGCCTGCCATTCGACCTGTGGGCTGAGGAAGGCCGACGCTACCTGAAGCGCATGGGCATCGAGCGCGAGGAGTTGATGTTGGCCATGCCGGCGATGCCCGGCGTCGGTCCGCTGCAAATGGCCACCGAGGCGCTCGGCATGAGCCGCTTCGAGCGCGAACTGATTGCCCAGCCGAAAGTGGCACCCGCTGCATTGGCACCTCTGTGGGGCTACGACAGTGCTGCGAAGCTTGCCGCAGCAAAGCTTGGAACGGTGGCCAACCTGCTGGCGCGTGCCGACATCGACTACGACACCTTGCTGCGCCTGCTGAACACGCGCTACTTGAATCCAGCGCGATCGATCAGCATTCGCTTCGACGGCACACCCTGCTCGGTCGACGGCGCCGTGCTCATCGACGCGGCCGGTGTCGAACTAGCTGGAGCACCCTTGCGCACGATGCTCGACCGGTTGCACCGGTTCGTGCGTTTGCAGTCACGTCTGGATTGCGACGAATACACACTCGACTTGGTCATCCAGGCCCTGGGTGCCGGCGATTTCGATGCGCCGCACTTCTTCGAGAAACTCGCCGCCGTGCAAGCGCTGCGGCGCGACTTGCGTGTCGGACTCGCCGACCTGGGGAGTTGGTGGGGCGCCGCGCTCGACACCTTCATCTTTGAGGACGACCAGCCCTCGCAGTACGAGTCGATCTACCTCGACGAGGCGCGATTCCCGGACACACACTCGGGCACTGGCGTGGACCTGCGAAACGCCGTCTTCGCGCTGCGCGCGGACCGTGCCGATCTGGCGATCACGACCTCGGCCGACGCCAGCTTGAGCCCGTGGCTGGCCGAATCCGACAGCGCCGCTGAGCCGACTTACCTCCTCCAGGCCGACTACGGCGCGTACATCCAGAGCGCCACCCGTTTGACGGGCGACGATCTGCTGCTGCTGGTGGGCGCCATGCTACCCAAGGATGCCATCAGCGGGCATGTCGCACTCGACCTGGCGAATGTATCGCTGACCTATCGGATCGCTACGTTTGCTCGCGCATCGAAGCTCAGTGTCAAGGACTTCATTCGTCTGATCGCCTTGACGGGCCAGATGCCACTGCATGCGCCGTCTGTCGATGCCGGCCCGGTCGACACCCAGAGCTTCGTCGACGTGTTGCGCGAAATCCAGGCCGCCGAACATTCCGTCGAGCAACTGGCCTACCTGCATCTTCACGAGGCGCAAGCCGTGGCGGCGCTGGCGCCCGGCGCCGAGACCGCCGCGGCGTGGCTCGAGTCGATGGTCGAAAGTTTCAATGGCATCGTGCGCCTGGACGACGCCGGCTTGACTGACGAGCTGAAGTCCTCGCTGACCCAGTCTCTCGGTTCGACGCTGAGCTTGGACCCAGCCGCGCTGGACGCCTTGTTGTTCACAAACCGCCCTCGGTTGGGCGACGCGTTGTTGTCGCACGTGATCGTTGCCGCCAACCAGGGCGGTACGGACCTGCCGGTGCCAGTGGGCGAGTTCCCGGCCTTGTTCGATCAACTCAACAAGTTCAGTCTCGCGTGGAGCGGCTTGAAGCTCGATCTCGCGTTCTTGCCCTTCTTGCTGGTTACGGGCCCAAGAATGGGATGGGCAGACATTGCCGCGCTGCCGGTGACTGCTCCCCCCACGGCCGTATTCGACCCCTGGCGCAGATTGGTGTCCGCTGCGGCATTGCAGAACTCAACCTTCACGCCAGAGGAGTCACTGTTTGCCTTCATCGAGCAAGCCATTGCGCAGTCGATTGATCCCGCGAGCTTCTTGCTCGACGACTTTCTGGCACAACTCAGCGCGTGGACCGCATGGCCCCTGGCCGACGTCACCTATCTGACAGGGTCGAGGGGCTTCAATCTCGCCCTGCCCTCAGCCATGCGCGACGAGCGCGCGTTGCTCGCCATGAAGGAGGTCTTCGATCTGATCCGGACCTCGGGCGTGAGCGTGGCGCAGGCCCACAGCTGGACGATCGAGGAGCTCGGGTACGTGCAGACGCAGGCGATCAAGCAAGGCCTGTCCCCTGCGTTCGCCCCGGAGCGGTGGCTCGATGTGCTGGGCACGATCCAGGACCAATTGCGCACGCTCAAGCGCGATGCCTTGCTCGGCCAGGCATTGAACCATCTGGGCATGAAGGACGCCGAGGCGTTTTACGCCCAGTACCTGATTGATCCGGCAATGTCGCCGGCCGACCGCACCTCGCGCATCGTGCTGGCGCATTCGGCGGTGCAGTTGTTCGTGCAGCGCATCCTGCTGAATCTGGAGCGCTACAAATTCGATAAGGCCGACGCGACGGCCTGGCAGTGGCAGCAGAACTACCGTGTCTGGGAGGCGGCGCGGCGGGTCTTCCTGACGCCCGAGAACTGGCTCGAGCCGGAGTGGCGCGACGACAAGTCAGCCTTCTTCCGCGAACTCGAAGACGCCCTGGACCAGGAGGATGTGACGGCCGAATCCGCCGAACGCATCTATGTCGACTACCTTCGCAAGGTCGACCAGGTGAGTCGGCTCGAGATTCTCGGCAGCTACGAGGAATCGTGGACCGCCGGCGATACCGATACCGTCCATCTGCACGTCGTAGGCCGCACGCAGGAGGTGCCGGCAGCCTACTTCTACCGACGGCTGGAAGACCATCTGCACTGGACGCCATGGGAGCGCATCCAGCTCGACATGTCTGGCGACCACCTCGTTCCGGTCGCCTACAACGGCAAGCTCTACCTCTTCTGGCCCGAATTCAAGGTCACCGATTCGAACGATCCAACGGCTATGGAGCAAACGATGGATAAGGTCGCCGCCGCGCAACAGGATATTGCCGATGTCCAGAACGATATCGACGCCAAGAAGCGGGAGATCAAGCAAAACGACGACCCCGAGGAACTCCCCTCGTTAGCGGCCGATCTCCTGGCGCTTGTCGACGAGCTGCGCATTGCGCAGGGTGCATACGACAAATTTGTTGACCCGGACGGCACGGTGCATGTCGACCCTGATATTGAGAATCCCGTGCGCTTCGATGTCGAGCTGGGCATGTCCTGGTGCACCCTCGGACCAAATGGAACCTCGCCCAAGCAGAGTGCTCGCGAGAAACTCGTCTATCAAACCAACGTCGACCCCGAGTGGCACTATTTCGGTGGCTGGGTCAGCGGCGACAACCTGCTGCGCATTGCGGTACGGTCGTCGCATTCTTCAGAGCCCGACATTGGCTATTTCTATCTCGACAACCTCAATGGTGAGTTACATGCCAGCACGTTCCTGAGCGGCGCGCCGGTCGGCGACGTGTCGATCACGGGCGCGTCGCAGAGCTTTCAGTCCCTCAACCTTATCTATTTCACCGACGGAATATCGCGACTGGAGTTGCAAATTGCGGGCGACCCATGGCTGGGCGAGATGGTGAAGGAAGAAGCCCGATCCGCAGCTGCGGCCCTCAGGGCCGTCGAGACAAACGTCGGCAATATGGACATGTTGTCGGTGCCTCGAATACCGCAAATTCGCACGCTGTTCAATACCCTGACCGACGGCTACGGCCGCGTTCACTATCTCCATCAGCTGGGGTTGGGGGGCACCGAGGCGGCACCGTTCTTTTTTTCCAGCAATCTGGGCTGCTACTTTGCTCAGCAGGAGTCCGTGCCGGTGCGGCCGATTTTCCAGGTCGCTGCAACAAGCGCATCGCCCGGCTCGGTTCGCCTGATGGCACCGGTGCCGTCGGCCCGTGCTGCGGTTGTCGAGGCCGACGCGCACTATCAGTCGAACGGCACCCAGATCATCGACCGAGGCCTCGGCAGCGCGGCCGGCACCACGTTGCAATCGAATACGACGCTGGTGAACAGCATCCTCGTCGACGACAAGGAACCCATTGTGTTAGCCGGCACCGACCTGTTGGAGACCACGACGAAGTACCGCTTCACGCAATTCGCCGACCCGAACAGCAGCCTGTTCTTACGCCAGGTGTGGCGCCACGGCGTGACCGGCTTGCTCAGTCCTGACCCATTGGACGACGAGGATTCGGAAACTCTCTATCGGCAACTTTTGCCGCTCGACGGTTTTGATTTTGCAGCGTCCTACGAGCCCAACACCGCTTGGGTGGCCACGCCATACCCCAAGGGCGAGATCGATTTCGACGACAGTTCGCCCTGCGCATGGTCGAACTGGGAACTCTTTTTCCATATCCCGATGACCATCGCGACCCGGCTGATGCGCAACGAGCGCCACGCCGAAGCGCGACTATGGATGCAGCACATCTTCGACCCAACTGCCGCCGACGACGCCGGCCCCGAGGGCTTCTGGAAGATCAAGCCCTTCTACGAGGAGCAGCAGGGTGGGGCCGTGCAGTCGCTCGACGAATTGCTGACAACTGGCAATAGCGCCTACGAGCAGCAGGTCGAGGCCTGGGTAGCCGATCCCTTCCAGCCCCACGTGATTGCCAGGTTGCGCATTTCGGCCTACATGCAATTCGTCGTGATGCGCTACCTGAGCTCGTTGATCGGCGAGGCGGACCTGCTGTTCCGCCGCGACACGCGCGAATACATCGATCAAGCGCGGCAACTCTATGTGCTGGCCAGCAGCATCCTGGGCGAACGACCGATCATGCTGCCGGCGCAGGAGACATTCATCACAACGCCGAACCTGCTGCTGAACCGGTTCCGATTCGACTGGAACGGGCTGGCAGGCGGCAATCCACTGGACTCGCTGACGTCGTGGCTTTCGGTGGGTTTGCCTGGGGCTTCGACAACACCGAAGAGGAGCATCGGCTTGGCAAGTGGCGGGCTGACCGTCGATGCCACGGGTGCTGGCGGTGCCTTGTCCACCTCATTCGGCGGGACCGGGCACGCTGTCACGCTGGGCAGCGCCAGCGGGGTGGATACCTTGTTGCTGATGTGCATCCCGCACAACGATGTCCTGTATGGCTACTGGGACCTGGTCGCCGATCGTCTGTTCAAGATCCGGCACAGCATGAATTTGAGCGGCCAGGTCAGGCAGCTTGCGCTGTTTGCGCCGCCAATAGACCCTGCGTTACTGGTACGTGCTGCCGCCGCGGGCCTGGATATCGAGGCCGTTCTGAGCGGGCAGTTTGCGCCGCGCTCGAACTACCGGTTCGCCTTCATGTTGCAGAAAGCCCTGGAGCTTTGCGGCGAAGCGCGCAATTTGGGCCAGATGCTGCTGGCCGCTCTCGAGAAGCGCGATGCCGAGCAACTCGGCGTGTTGCGCAGCACACACGAGCTTGGGCTGTTGGCGGCGATTCGCTCGCTCAAGACGAAGAGTGTCGATGAGGCAGATGCCTCGCTGGCGAGCCTTGTGGAGAGCCGAGAAGCGGCGCAGTTCAGGATCGAGTACTACTCGGGCCTGGAAAGGGTCAACGCGGGAGAGCAGAAGAGCCTCGATGCTTTGGAGAAGGGCCGAGTTTTCCAGATCGCGGCCGAGATCGCCGAGACGTCGGCAGGCCTCTTGAATCTTTTGCCAAATATATCGATCGGCTTCGCACCCCCAGCTCCTCCATCGACATCGATTTCCTTCGGCGGCTCGAATCTCGGTGCTGCGGTGCAAGCCACCGCAAGTGCGGCCAGGGCGCTTGCAAACGCCAAGACCTACGAAGCTTCGAAGGCCAGCACGATGGCGGGATACGGCCGCCGGTCGCGCGACTGGCGCTTCCAGGCCGATCTGGCACGGCGCGACGTCAAACAATTCGACAAGCAGATCCTGGCTGCCGAGATACGCAAGCAGAGTGCCGAAACCGATCGTGACAATCACGACAAGCAGATTGACCAAGCCAAGCAGGTCGATGAATTTCTCAAGCTCAAGTTCAGCAACCAGCAACTCTACGGCTGGATGGTTTCCAAGCTGGCGTCCGTGCATTTCCAGGCCTATCAGATGGGCTACCAGATGGCCGTGCAGGCCGAGGCCGCATTCAGAGAGGAGTTGGGCCCCGCCGAACAATCGATGTCGTTCATCAAGTTCGACAACTGGGACAGTCTCAAGAAGGGGCTGCTCGCCGGGGACCTGCTGTGCCAGCAGCTGCGCCAAATGGAAGTTGCTCACATTGCCGCCAACAAGCGCGAGCTCGAGATCACGAAGCACATCTCCCTGTTCCAGCTCGATCCGACCGCTCTACTGGCACTCCGCGAAACCGGCAGTTGCGATATCCATATCCCCGAGGTGTTGTTCAACATGGATTTCGCGGGCCACTATTTCCGCCGCATCAAGTCGGCGCGCATCTCGATTCCCTGTGTGGTCGGCCCCTATACCAACGTCAGCGGCGTCTTGACGCTGACCGAAAGCTGGACAAGAAGGAACGCGAATCTCGCCGACCCGACTCAGCCGGAACGTGACCTGACGGTCTCCCCGCAGACCGCCATCGCGACCAGCAGCGCCAATCAGGATGGTGGCGTATTTGAGCTCAGCTTCAGCGATCCGCGCTACCTTCCATTCGAAGGCGAAGGGGCCGTCAGCACCTGGCGGCTGGAACTCCCGAGCGCCGTCCGAGCCTTCGACTATGACACCATCACCGACGTAATCCTGCATTTGAGCTATTCGGCACGTGATGGGGGTGCCACAGTGCAGGAAGACGGGGCCACCAGCTTCAAACAGGCGGTGAGCGAAGGACTGACTGCCGCGCTGAACGACCTGAAATCGCTGCTCGAACAACCGGATGTGAGCTTGTCGCGCCTCTTCAGCCTGCGCCAGGAGTTCGCCGCCGAGTGGAACCGCCTACTCTTTCCGGGCGAGGGCCAGCCGCAAACGCTGACCTTGAGTCTGACCAAGCGGCATTTTCCGAAGTACCTGGATTATGTCTGGCTGGATTCGTCAGCTGCACCCATCGTTTTGGTGGTCGACTCACTCAACGTCTTCCTCAACCCCGCCCTCGATCACCCGATCGACGCGGCGGGCGTCGTCTTCAAGGTCAACAATTCGACGGCCAGCGATAGCGACCCACCGGGACTCATCGAGTTCGAAGCGGTGTCCGGCCTGTCCGGCAACACTATTGACAACTTGGCGGGGCTGACTCTCACGCTCACGATCAACAATGGCACATTGCTTCCAGAGGCGTGGAAGGATATGTACTTCCTCGTGAGATATCGCGTGAACATAGGCGGCTAGCCTGAACGCCAGACCAACGCGCGCTCCCATGGCAGCAGACATGGGAGCGCGCCGCGGTACCCGGGGCCGATCAAAACGGGCAGGTAGAAGCAGACTCCCGGCAAACCGTCGCAAGCGGGCGCGATACTGGCATGTTCCTCGATCCGAGCACATTCCAGGCAAGGAAAGGTGCCGAATCTCTTTGCGGCACTCGCAAGCTGGCCGCTACAGGCGGCCATCGCGTTCCGCGATACTGCAAGGAGGGGAGACGCGCGGACCCAAAGCGATGCTTGCCGTCACGCGCATCGTCCTGCAGGTGGTCGGAGCGTATCTGTGGGGAAGAACCCCAGGGCGCCGGTTCCGCGGCTCCTGGGCTCAGTGGTCTTTGCTCAAGGGTCCGGAGCGTCGCCGGCGCACCACATCTTTTCGGGTGCTCCATCATCGACGACGTACGATGCCGCGGCGATGACACGTCCAAGACATCGTGATCTGTTGCATGCGACGGTCGGCAATGGTTAGATGGACGGTCATTACGGTTTCAAAGTCGGATGTCCGTTGTTGGCCGAAAGTGTGAGTACGGCTAAGTTGCCAGAAAGCCGACGTCCGCGGTAGGCACTCTGGTTCCTGTCTGGTGTTGGTCGGCTTCAATCCTCCAGGCTCATAGCTGCTCCACAAGTTTGTGGATCAGGATCTTCTCGACCACAGCCCTGCTTTCGGCTTTGGCCTGGTTCCAGCGAATTCATGCGGTGACGATCCGCTTCGCTTACTCCTGGCATATTGACTACGCTTGCCCATCGGACTGAGCGACAGGTCGCTTTCGTCGACCATTTTGCGGTGAAATCTTCACCCACGGCAGAACGCCCCCATCAGTGTCGCGATGCCGGCCCGGCGTTCTCTTCGCGCAGAACGTAGTCGTCGCCCAATACGGCCCTAGCCCTCCGGCGCAAACCCGTTGCGCTCCCGGCAGCGTGGCGTCATCAGCTTGCGGGCGCCGGCCCTGGCGATGATCTTGCGATTGACCAGCCAAAACATTGCGGCACGAACCGGATATTCCGGGACACCCATCTGTTCGGCGATCTCGAAGGTGGTGAACGAATCGATCGGGTGTTTCTTCATCGCAGCGAACACGGTTTCGGTAGTTACGCGAATCGGCTCGGACATCCGCCCGTGTTCCGGAAATGGACACGGCCAGTATTTTCAGGCGCCTGCTAGCACCGAGTATTTACTATGACCATCGCCGGCAACCAGAATCGGCTGAAACCCGTGAGACGCGGCGCGGGCAACGCCTTTATTTCCTCAAAGTCGAGGCCAAAACCAGATACCAGGCGCTCAAATTCCGGAAGCTCTACTAACATGCGCTTCATTGGTGACATCCTCGGTACGACCTTAGCCTCGATTGCCTTCAAGCGGCGGGATATGGATTCAGTACTCATGCTTGCTGCCCTCCACTGGTAGCGACCTGGTCGAAACACTGGGCGACGATGCACCCGGCGCGACGCCAAACGCGTTGCCCGTGAGCGTGTCGAGGAATGTGGCTGGATCCAAGTCGGCCAGTACCACCTCGCAATAGTGGTCGAAATAGCGTACGCCCTCGATCGGCTCGCGCGCCTTGGCCGGTTTGACGAAGACGACGACGCCCACTTGACCACCAAGCGCCTTCGCTTCGGAAACGTCCCGCGCGTGCGCCTCCCAAGCAACCGGATTATTGCCGGCATCGCTACTCGGCTCGAACAGGATCATCACGGGCCGCCTCGGTTTCACGCTCGCCTCGTTCTTCTCCAGGCGCAGACGCATGTTGGCTGTGGTCATGGCTTTCCCTTCAACTGCTGTTCAATCGAATCCAGCGCTGCGCGAGGTCGGTGGTTTCGAGGCTGCGGCGTTGTTGGTCGATCAGGCCTGCCAGCGCTTGACCTTCGGCGGGCAGGAGGTCACCACCAGCGACAGCGGCCAGAACCTTAGCCTGCGCTGCCGAGCAATCGGCGACCCCGTTGATAGCTGGCAAGTCAATCGACATGGCACGCTCTCGAACCGCCGGCACCAACTTGTCGATCACGAGACGTGCGGCAACCACATCGCCGGACTTTGCCGCGGCAATCACTATGCGAACAACCTCGTTCAACTCGCCCTCCATTGCCGCGATGGCGAGCAATGTCGCTCGGTTTCGGCTGCCCTTCGGCCTTCCCTTCGGATTGCCGCTTTGGCCTTTGCTCCAACCTACTCCTGGTTTCCCACTCATCTTGTACTCCTCGCTGCAATAACAGCATCAAAGTCTCCACGGCCCGCCAGCAATTCAGCTGCATTTCTGGCAAAGAACGCTACGCCGCCGGGTTCACGAACGCGATCAAGAAAGAGCTGTTGCGCTTCCGATAGCCTCCCCCCAGGCGACCAAGGGCGCGTGCGGCTTTGCTAGTGTCCATTGCGAACGATGGACTCGGTGGCATTAATGTGATCGGCTGCAATATTCAGGATGTTGTTTCTCCTTCGTGGATCAATTTATTCCGTGGATTTTCTCGGTGTTGAGAACCTGGAAGCCGGCGTCTTCAAGCGCGACCAAGTCGTTCATAATTTCGGCCTCCGACTTTCCACACATGTGTGCAACGGTCCCGACTGAAAATGTCGGCACGCCGTCGTCGGTATCGCCATCTGGAGTGACATCGAATATTTCATCGAACATCCGATCCATTTCCGCCTTCCACCACGGCGGCGCCAGGCGCATCGCCGTCACGGAAGCAGCCATGAGTTCCTGACGGTCTGCTTCGTCGTCGCCGTAGTTTTGGGTTTCACAGAAACGCTTCATGGCCGCGCGAAACTCAAGACTGCCGGGGTTCAGTTGCATTGGCAAGGGCGGCAATCCAGCCGTGGCAAGCTCGGCCTCGATCTCGTCGATTACGTCTGCGGGAGCAGACAAAAAGGCATCTATTATTTCTTGGTCGATGGCATCGCCTTGCTGCATGCGTTCGGCAGCTGCGGAAAGCTTCATTAAGGCAGAAATACGCTGCACAAATTCAGGGATGGTGTTCATCTTTTCTCCTTTCGGTGAATACGGATTGCCTCAGCTTCGATTGCGAAGTAGTCGGCCCAAAGTTGGTAGCGCCGCTCGTGGTCATCGATGGCCGCTGGCACTTCAACGCCGGCGGCGATGATGATCATCAGGCCTTCGCGCAGTTGATCGGGGCCAGTCGTCAGATCTCGGCGCAGCTGAGCCTTGAACTCGGCCATGTTGGATTCGGTGAACTCACCCGTCGCCAGACGATTAGCTTCCCAAGCCTCGAAGTCATCACGTAATTTTCGGGTAACGGTAGCCATCAGAAGTCCACCTCGTCGTTTTCGGCAAACAACCTCATGGCCCTGGATTGATCGGTTGCTGCCTGCTGATACGTCTGGCTGCTACGGTCGAACCAGAGTTGTATCCGGCCCTCCCACTCGCCGTGTCTATGTTTGCAAACGATCAGCAGGGCGTCTGCTTCTGCATCCTTGCCGTGGTCGCCTTTTTCCTGCGCTTCTTCCTTGCACTTGTTGCGCCACACTGAAAAAACGTTGTCGGCCAGGTCGGTGATCGAGGCCGATCCACGCACATCGAACTTTCCGGGGGCGTCAGTTCGTCCTTGCCCTTGCGGCTGTGGGCCAGCAAATGAACCGCCTGGCCGGTGTCGTGGGCATGGGTGGCGAGCGCCAAGACGAACTGCTTCTGCTCGTTGTACCCATCTTCTGCAATGCCGCATGAAAGCAGGTTGTCGACCACCAGGTGTGTAACCCCGAGTTGCTCATGGCAGTACCTTCCAACGGCCAGGATGCGATCGGGGCTAACCTGTCCCGATTGGTCGTAGAGCCAAAGTCGGTCATTCGTCCAGTCGTGAAGGTCGTGGACGCTTCTCCGATCCGGCGCGTTGCGTCCGAATGCCTGACGGCAAAGGCGCTGCATCGTGCTGAATGGTTTCATTTCCATGCTGGCAATGCAGACGCGCTCGCCCGGTGCCATGAGGTTCAATGCAACTTGGCCGATCATCATGCTTTTGCCGTGGCCACTGATGCCCGGCCAGATGCTCAATTCGCCACCACGCAACCTGACCAGTTGATGCGTTTTTGACCATGGCAACGTCGCCCCGGTCTGATGCTGCGGGCGCTCGAAAGCCCACTGTGTCAGGATAGTTGTCCCTTTGGTCTGATTTAGACTTCAGACCAGAACAGCAGGGGCGAGGAAGAGGACGACGTGAGATATCCGAAGGAACTGAAGCAGAAAGTATTGTCGCGAATGATGGCGCCGGGGAATGAGACGGTGTCGGTGTTGGCGCGGGCGTTCAACGTAACAGAAGCGACACTGTATGCGTGGCGGCGGGTTGCCCTGGAAGCCGGGGTTGCGGTGCCGGGTGACGGGCGCAACGCCGAGCAGTGGGCCGGGCCTGCAAAGTTTGCGGTGGTGCTGGAAACGGCACCGCTAGCGGAAGCGGAGTTGGGCGAATACTGCCGTGCGCGGGGTTTGTTTGTGGCGCAGGTACGGGAGTGGCGGGAGGTGTGCGAGTCTGCCTTTATGCCGCCTGCAGGCGGCATAAAGGCAGACTCGGCGAAGGCTGACCGGCTGCGCATTCGTGAGTTGGAGCGTGATCTGGGTCGCAAGGACCGGGCCTTGGCGGAAACGGCGGCGCTATTGATTCTGAGAAAAAAAGCCGCGGCGATCTGGGGGGAAGAGGACGAATGATCGGCACCCAAGATCGCCGCGACGCGGTAACGCTGATCGACGAAGCGGTAGCGAGTGGCGCCCGGCTGTTTCGGGCCTGTGCCGAACTGAATCTGAGCCTCCCGCACCTACCGGCGCTGGACAGAAGTCCAGGGTGAGGTGAAGGCTGACCAGCGCCCTGACGCCGCCCGTCCGACGCCGGCCAATGCGCTGAGCAAGGACGAGCGGCAGCACTTGGTGGCGGTGTCCTGCCAGCCCGAGTTTGCCAGTCTGCCGCCTTCGCAGATCGTGCCCATGCTGGCGGATCAAGGCCTCTACCTGGCCAGCGAATCCACCTTCTACCGGGTCCTCAAGGCCCATGACCTCCAACATCACCGAGGCCGCGCCGCCGCGCCAAGTCATAGCGAACCAAAGCGCCATCAGGCCACCGCACCGAACCAGGTATGGGTGTGGGATATCACCTGGTTGCCGGGGCCGCTTGCGGGCACCTACTACTACCTCTACCTGATGCTCGACCTGTTCTCGCGCAAGGTGGTGGGCTGGGAAGTGTATGAGGAAGAGACGGCTGAACTGGCGTCTGGGGTCATCCGCAAAGCCAGTCTGGCTGAAGGCCGGGGGATGACGCCGCTGGTGCTGCACGCTGACAACGGCAGTCCCATGAAGGGTGCCACAATGCTGACAACCTTGCAGAAGCTCGGCATCGCACCGTCCTTCAGCCGTCCCGGCGTGTCCGATGACAATGCCCAGGCGGAAGCCTTCTTCCGCACCCTCAAGTACCGACCCGGCTATCCGGGCAAGGGATTCAAATCCCTCGACGAAGTGCGCCAGTGGGTGATGAAATTCGTGCGCTGGTACAACACCACGCACCGGCACTCGGCACTCAAATTCGTCACCCCGGCCCAACGACACCAGGGCGCCGATATTGTCGTACTGCAAGCGCGCGAAGCGCTCTACGCTGAGGCCAAAGCCGCCAAGCCGGAGCGCTGGCGCGGCCCTATCCGAAACTGGGATCGCCCCGCAATCGTGTACCTCAACCCAATACGACAACAGGATAACAAACTAAAAAAGGCCGCTTAAGTAACGTGACAACTATCTTGACAAACAACGAAAGCGGAAATTACTTGATCGACCCAGTCGCTTGCCGGGCGCACTGATGCGCCCTCATCGGGGCCGGCGAGGAAGGCGTCGAAATCGATATCGTCAGGGATCGTGTTCATGCCGCCTCCCATGCCTTGCCAAAAATTCGTCGGAATCCGGCTTGTGCCATCTCAACCAGGGCAGCGTCGAAACGGTCAGCATTCACCATGGCGCGGCACTTCGCCTGCCTGGCGATGAGCTGGCAGCATTCGCCTGCCGGCTTGTCGGTGCCGATCCCAGCCCATGCAACGCGCTGGCAGATGTCCATGCGGCGCCCACTTTTTGTGGCTGGCCGATAGCCGTTCAAGGAAACGTTCACGCCGTCCTGCCTGTCGGCGAACCACACCGACAGCGATCCCGGCTTTGCTGCCACGATGGCTTTGACGATACCGGCCAAATTTGGCGTATTGGACTCGATTATGACGGCCACTGACAGGCCTACCAACACCCGCCAGTCGTAGGCACGCTCTGCCTTGGCGATGATTACCGGGTTAGATTCACGCAGCGGACCAAGGAAGGAAACCAGCACAAGGTCTGCCGGCCGCTTACCACTTGAGCGCAGCGCAATTATTTCGGCGGCGCCGTAGGGGAGGTCTCGGGCGCTCACACTGCACCCGCAAAAATTGGGTTGTCCGATTCGGCGGATTTGGCGCCCTGAATGATTTCATCCTCCCAGCGTCGTCCGGTGAGCCAGGTTGCCGGGTGCGGGACGAACTGTCCGCCATCCTTCTGCCAGTCGGCTGATGCCTTCTGGCGTTGTAGCCCTGCCAACAGTTCATTAAGCATCTGGCCGGCCAATTTGGCCTTGGTCCATGCCTTCATGGCCCTGACCTTGTCGACCTTTTTGGGATATGACTGCCAGAAGTCAGAGAAACCACTATCCACATCGACGGCAGGCGATGAAGCAATGCGCAATTTTTGCGCAGTGCGCATTACTGGTGGTTCTTGATGGTTAACTGATGGTTCGCCTGTCAGAACAGACAGGGGTTTTGGGTACGTTTTGACAGGGGTAGCGGTACGTTTTGACACCCTGTCAGAATTGACAGCCCCTGTCAGAACGGACAAAGGGGAAGCTTTCAATACGACACGGTAGCGATTTGTGCCATGCGGGCCTTCGTTCTGCTGGACTTCAAGTTCGCCGCTGGACCGAAGCGCCGCAAGTATTTTATTGGCGTTTCGCGCCTTCATCCGGCACTTGGTGGCAAGGGTCTGCACAGAAGGCTAAGCGTTCCCCTCATCGTCGGCGAAGTCCGCGATAGCCAAGAGCATGAGCAAATCGTTGCCCTGATTGACGCTAAATTCCCATACGCGAGCCATGGTTTTGACGCTCATGCTATACCCCTACTGCGCGCGCAATGCGGCGCATGGCCGTCGAGTAGTTGCAAGATTCGACGCCTTGATTTGCCGCAATCCAAGCTGATTTTGCATACTCATAGCCAGCGATGCCGCTACCAAAGCGGCGGCGGATGCTGGCAGATGTGGCAAACTGAGCGCTGAACGTTTTCCCCTTGCCGCCCATGCCAGCCAGTGTGGGTGTTTCCTTTTTTGGTCGCATGATTGCGCCTCTGATAGAGAGACGGCACTCTTGCGCCTGGTGGAAAAACTTTGTCATCCATGGCGTTGCCATGGCTATGATCGCGAACATGGAGCCGACTACGCTTGGCCGGCCAGTTCTGATGCCGTTAGTTTTGCCTTGGGCTCAGTGCGCCCGCGTTCGGCGATTTTTGACAAGGCCCTGCGCACTTCATCAACAGGCCAGAACGAACTGCGTCCGCGTTTGATTGGTGCCGGAAACTCGCCCCTAGCGATCGCTTCGTAAAGCGATGTACGCCCGCCCGGGAAAACGCCTTTTATGCCGTGGCGAGGTCGGCTCGGTTTGTTGAATGGACGGCTCTCGCGCTTCGCCAGTTCGGCCTTTTCGGCATTGCGCGCTGCCTCGTCAGGGGTAACTTCAGGACGCCCGATCAGGGCATCGGTCCCGACAAATCCTTCTTGCGGAAGAATGGCTGGATTAATCATCTTGCGAACTCTTTTTTGTGCTGGCGCTCGCAGTTTACCGCTGTTATTTTGGACGTCCGGTTAAATGTCCAAATACGGCTTTTGGGTTTTGAGAATGCGCTTCAAGTGGCGATATTTCGATTCTTTTGAAGTTGATTTATTTTCTCTATACAGACCAAGTTCGACAATGAGAAGGTCAAGAATCTCATTTTTCTTCCTGCTGTTTTTCGGAAGAGAGAAATATCCTTTAGTTGTTGCAGATTTACGCAGTTCATCGTGGTCAATCTCAGACGGCCTATCCTCACCGATTCTGTTTGATTTTTGCGCCATAGAAAAGGATTTGTCGAACACAAATGCACCGGGATCTTTTTTCACTTGATCCATAATCTCTAAAGCAAATACGTATCTGGCAACATCCATGTCACGGTCTCGCCAAGCTTCCGGCCTCTTCCAATACCCTGTTTCTGACGACCAGACTCCATCAGAAAACCCATTCCATTACACACAAATTATCACTACTGTCCGGTCAAATGAGCACTCGAACTGCCGAGCGCCGTGACTGACGGGGCTTTCCAAGCGAAAAGGTGTGGTGTCGATTTGAAATCGGCGAAAAATGGCCCTTCGAAATTTTCTGAAGGGTGTTGCCATGAACGCCGGCAAGACACTGTTTTCCCAGTTGATGGATTTCCTGCCGTGGTCGACATTCAATCGCTATGTCACACGCTACAGCGGCGACAAAGGCGTTCGCACACTGAGTTGCGCCGAACAATTTCGGGTGATGGCCTTTGCACAACTGACATATCGGGAGAGCTTGCGGGACATCGAGACCTGTCTGTCGGCGCAATCCGCCAAGCTGTACCACATGGGATTTCGCGAGCCGGTACGGCGTGCGACATTGGCCGACGCAAACGAATCGCGGGATTGGCGCATCTACGCCGACTTTGCCGCGCGGCTGATTGTCCAGGCAAGAAAGCTCTATGCCAGCGAAGACTTGGGCCTGGAATTGTCGAACACCGTGTATGCGCTCGATTCGACCCCCATCGACCTGTGCCTGTCGGTATTTCCCTGGGCGCATTTCCGTACCACCAAGGCGGCGGTGAAGATGCATACGCTGCTCGACTTGTGACCAGAGGAAATCCCTGTGGGACGCGGCAGTATTCCCAGTTTTATCCACGTCTCCGACGGAAACTGCACGATGTCCATGCGCTGGACTTGCTGACCCCGGAAGCCGGTGCGATTTACGTCATGGATCGCGGTTAGGTTGATTTCGCCCGCTTGCACAGGCTGCATCAGGCGGGGGCTTTCTTCGTGACCCGTGCCAAATCGAACCTGAATTCCCATCGCGTCTATTCGGCGCCAACCGACCGCAGTACCGGTATTCTCTGCGACCAGACGATTGCCCTGGATGGCTATTACACCCGGCGCGACTATCCTGCCCAGTTGCGGCGTGTTCGATTCAAGGATGCCGAGACCGGAAAAACGCTCGTCTTCCTCACCAACCAGATGATCTTGCCGGCAGCAACGATCTGCGCGCTTTACAAAAGCCGCTGGCAGGTCGAGTTGTTCTTCAAGTGGATCAAGCAGCATCTTCGAATCAAACAGTTCTTCGGTACTTCAGAGAACGCGGTCAAGACGCAAATCCGGATCGCGGTGTCGGTCTATGTGTTGGTCGCCATTGTTCGGAAAAATTGAAGCTCGACGTTTCCCTCTACACTTTGCTACAGGTTTTATCCCTCACCCTATTCGAGAAAATGACCTTGCAGCAGGCGTTCCCGGGTGACGATTACAGATCCGGAGCGCACCCGGTTTGCAACCAATTGAATTTATTGGGAATCTAACCGGACAGTAGTGACAAATTATTCAAAATTACACTTCGAAGTTGAACTCGCGTCATAACGCATGAGCCTCTCTCGCGAATCTGATCCCGGCGGCGAAATCGACGACGCGTTGAAGGCCAAGCCAAAGGGTCTTCACCCCTGGCTCGCCATCGCCCTTGCGGGCCAGAAATCCGCCAAGCATCGCCACCAAGCGCACCACTTCATTGAGCCTGGGCGGCGTCTTGGGCACCTTCTTCCGATTCAGGATGTAAGCCGCTTGCCATTCGTCCTGCTCGAACAGCAAGGCTGCATCCAGGTCTGGGCAGGTACGGCCCAGGCGCATGAGTCGGGCAATCCGCCAAGCCACCACCATGAACAGCGCCAGCGCCCGTTCCAGCCGCGCCACGGTGCTCAACTGCAACGCCTCTACGCGGCAGCCGTTCTTGAGGACATGGAAGAACAGTTCGATCTCCCAGCGCGCCCGGTACCAGTCGATCAGTTCGGTCGCCGCTTCGAAAGAGTTAATCGGCCGATTGGTCAGCAGCCGCCATTCCACCGGCTTCACGCCCTCGGGGCACTTTCTTCTCGCGCCACCAGACAACTCACCTCGATCCGGCTCCCCTTGCCGTCGGAGACCGTCACCCGCTTTGCCCAGACTCGTTGCCGAACGTCCCGCGCCTTCTGTCCTTGCCGCGAAGGCATCGTGAAGCGGATGCCGCCGAGCGCTTCGCTGGCCAGGACCTCAGTCCACAGCTTGCCGCCCTCGGGAAGCGCCCGATTGTGCTGGGAACGAATCAGCCAGTCGGCGGGATGCCCCAGGCTCGCGGGCTTGCACCATCAGGGCCACGATGTCCGCCTCCCGATCCGCCACATACACCAGCCGGGTGTCCGGCATGCTGCTCGCCAACTCCGCGATGCGGGTGTAGCCCTCCGTCCAGCGGGTGCTTTCCAGCAGGCCACCTCGTTGGCCGTTCGCGTCCTTGGGTTCGCGTGCCCACATCCAGGCGTCCAGAACACCCAAGGGTTCACGCTGCGGACTGACCGCGTAGGTGGGATGCACGTACATCCCGCGTTGGGCTTCATACGAGAGCGGCCCCAGACCGGCAATGCGCTGACCATTGAAGTCGAGTTCCGTGGTGTCTTGGATGCACAGCACCACCGGATGCGCCCGCATGCGCGTTTCGGCGCTTCCCAGTGCGAGGCCAGGATGGCTTCCCATGCGATGTCGTCCTGCGCAAAACGATACGCCGCCTGGGTTTCCGCCCAGCCGCCGCAGGCTTGCGGGATACTGGCCATCGGATTGGCTGCCATGCGCTCCGCCAGCAGCACCGTGCGCTTGTCCAGACGCCGGTCGCCCAGGTCGATCGCCTTGAATTCTTCCGCTGCCCAACCCATCACATCCACCCAGCATTTCTTGCAAAGTCAGCATGTTACGCAGAGGTGTTGAAGTTGTGTGTAATGGAATGCTTCTTACCCCGGCGAACATGCAAGGAGCACAATGATGGAGCACTTGAAGCGATTCTTTCTACCCTTGTTCTTGGCGGCATTGGTTGCACTTTCATGGCTAGGTCCATCCCTTTATATACAACTCACATGACATGACGGATCTCGCGCATATGCTCTACGCCGGAGACGAAATCGCGCAAGCGCTGAATGCCGAGCCAGAGGGATTTGACGCCGGGTTCGCCGTCGCCCTTACGGGCGAGGAATCCGCCGAGTTGCGCGATCAGGCGGATGACCTAGCGAACCGCCGGCACCTTCTTCGGTGGCTTCTTCTTGTTGAGGATGAAGGCGCCGGCCCATTCCGTTTCGGAGAAGAACAGATCGGCAGACCACTGCGGGTGGATGCGTCCCAGGCGAATCAGACGGGCGAGGCGCCAGGAAACGACCAGATAGACCGCCAGCGCCAGTTCCAGCTTGCTCTGGCTGCCCAGTTGCAAGGCCTCGACCCGGCAGCCGTTCTTGAGTACATGGAACAAGGTTTCGATCTCCCAGCGGCAGCGATACCAGTCGATCAATTCGACGGCCGCCTCAAGACCGGCGACTTCACGATTGGTCAGCAAGCGCCATTCGACCGGCTTGCAGCCGGTGGGCGTTTCGATTTCGGTGGTGATCAGACAGGTCACGCGGACGTGGCGGCCGTCCGTGTCAGGAGTGGGAAGGTCGACCGCCTGGCTTCGCAACTGCTGGCGCACAATCCATTCCGGCTGCCCGTGCCGCGATGCCAGGGTGAATTCGATCTCGCCGAGCGGCGCTTCGGCAAGAGTTGCCGCCCACAGTTTGCCGCCTTGCGGCAAACAGCGGTTGTGCTCGGCGCGAATCAGCCAGTCTGCTGGCGTCCCCAACACCTGGGCGCGGTGCATCAGGCCGACCATGTCCGCTTCGCGGTCGGCCACATAGACCAACCGCGTTTGTGGCATCGTCGCCGCGGTTTCGGCGACCCGCTCGTAGCCTTCGATCCAGCGCGTGCTCTCGCTGATGCCCGGCCGGCTTCCGTCGGCCGCTTTCGCCTCTCTCGCCCACATCCAGGCGTCGATCACCCCGAGCGGTGCGCGTTCCGGCGTGACCGCATAGGTCGGATGCAGATACATGCCGCGCTGGGCTTCATACGAGAGCGGCCCGAGTCCTTCGATCTTTGGCCGTTGAAGTCCAGTTCGGTGGTGTCCTGAAGGCACAGCACGACTGGGTGTTGCGCCATGCGCCCTTGGCTGCAATCCATGTGTGGTTGCAGGATCGATCGCCAGGTCAGCCCACGCTTGCCAGCGCTGGCCTGGTCGAAGAAGCGGTAAGCCGCCAGCGTCTCCGCCCAATCCCCGCAGGCGCCCGGTATGCTCGCCGTCGGCTGCTCGGCAAAGCGCGTGTCGCCAGTTTGATCAGCCTCAGCTTCAGACGTCCGTCCCCAAGTTCAGCCCCGCCAAATTCGTCTCCCGCCCAGTTTGCCATCGCCCGATCCCCATGAAAATGGGAAGGACCAAGCAAGGGGTATACCAGATAAATTTAATCAACTACTTGCCAGGGGCGCATCGGGCGGTCAGATTATGATGAGTGAGTTGTGTATAACGAGATGGGTTGGGGGCGGCTCCCGGTGTCAAAGGGGTGAACTTCTTTGATCCTGCCGAGAAAGCCTTGCTGCAAACCATGCAACGCGGCGAGTTCAACATTCACGGTTGGCGTCGTGCCGATCTTCTCAGCTATCTGAAGCTCACTCCGTCCGCCATGTCGCGCCAACTTGCCCGACTGCGTACGCTCGGCTTGATCAAGAAAGTCACTCATACCTATCGCTACTACCTCACTCGATTGGGACGTTCAGTCGTCGCTGCGGCCTGCTCATTGACCCGCTTCAACATAGTGCCAACCATGGCTTGCGCATCCTGAATTCTTCTCATGATTTGTGATGATTGAACTGGTTAGTGACTAAAACAATCGGAAACACTAACGAGGCTCTGCCTCAGACCGACAAGTGGTATTGGTGATTTTTTGGTGGCAGTGGTTTAAGGTGGCTCCAGTCGAGCCTGCTGGGACAAGCCCAGAAAATTTGGAGCTCGAAGCTCAATGGGTCCGAAGACCCGTGGACGACTGGAGCCGGACATGACGATACCACACAGCGTAAGCGACGTTCTGGAAAATCATGTGGTGCTGGAGAGCGAAAGCATCGACCGGATGTACCTGAACGTGTACGTACCTGCACCGGCAAGTTTCCCAATCCGATCACCGACATCTGCTGGTCGTGCATCCTGCCGATCAGCATTGGAGCCGCGCGCATCGCCAACTTCGGCGACCAGGAGGACACCGACAACCCATCGAGCCCCGTCTGCAGTTGTGGCGTCAATCCGGTCATCGGCCTGTCCATCGGTTTCTGGGAGCCGGCACGGCATGTCGAAGTGGTGCGCAAACCCTTCTGCCTGGTATCGCTCGGCGGCATCGATCTCGACCCGGGCATTCCGGCGCCGGAAGCGGCGCGCTTCACCCGCCCGGAAGGCGATGGCGACGGCGGCAGCTTCTGCCAGGCGCACTTCTACGTGAACCCGGTGATGTATTGGCTGGACGTGGTGACCGACTTCCCCTGCCTGGAATAAGCGAGAGCGTGCAGCCCTCCGTGAACAGTGACTTGGGATAGGGAGCAAAAAACCATGACAGCGCACAACGCCGACAACGAACGGATCAAGCGCCGATACTTCGCCTATTTGAAAGAAGCGATGCGCCACAGCGAGCCGACGGTGGACGCGGTCGCAAAGGCCTTGGCGCGGTTCGAGGCCGATACCAAGCACCGTGATTTCAAGGCGTTTCACTTCGAGCAGGCCATCGCATTCAAGAGGCACCTGGGCGAGCAGAAAGCCCAACGATCCGGGGAGAAGCTGAGCAAGGCGACCCTGAACGCCACCTTCGCGCACGTCAAACGATTCTCCCACTGGCTCGCTGGGCAACCGGGCTACAAGTCGCGCCTTCAATATTCCGACGCGGATTATTTCAACCTGTCGGAAAAGGACGTGCGCGTTGCGACGGCCAGGCGGGAGCAGGCGGGGCCGACTGTGGAACAGGTGAAGCACGTCATCGCCATGATGCCGACCGAGAGCGCGATCCAGCGCCGCGACCGCGCCCTCATCGCGTTCACGCTCTTGACCGGCGCACGAGACAGCGCCATCGCCTCGCTGAAGCTGAAGCACGTCGACCTCGTCGCCGGCTGCGTCCATCAGGACGCGCGTGAGGTTCGGACCAAATTCAGCAAAACCTTCACAACGTACTTTTTCCCGGTTGGGGATGAGATTCGCCGAATTGTCGAGGAGTGGGTGGCGTTTCTTCAGGCTGAGATGCTCTGGGGCAATGACGATCCGCTCTTCCCGGCGACAAATATCGCACTGGGCGACTCTCGGCAGTTTGAAGCGGTCGGTCTGAAACGGGCACATTGGAGCAGCGCTGCGCGAATTCGCACGATCTTCCTGGAAGCCTTCGCCAGTGCCGGGCTGCCGTACTTCAACCCGCACAGCCTTAGAAATACTCTCGTTCGGTTCGGACAGTCGGTCTGCAAGTCCCCGGAGGATTTCAAGGCTTGGAGCCAGAATCTTGGCCATGACAAGGTTCTGACTACCTTTCTTAGCTATGGTCAGGTCGAGAGCCGCCGGCAGGGCGAGATCATTCGTGGTTTGGGGACACCACAACTCGCCGCGCAGTCAGATGTCAGCGTGCTTGCCAAGGCGCTGGCCCGTGAGCTGCGCGATTCGGGCATAGGAACGCTGGTCGATAGCACCTGAATAGTCGATGCCGATGTAGCAAGCGAATGCCGGCATGGAACTATTGGCCAACAGTGCGTTCAAGGGATCGCCAATCAAATCGCCAACGCCTTCAACAACGCATCCCGTGCATCGAGGTAGTAATGGATGGTGATCTTGGCCGCCAGATCGTCGGGCAAATCGTTCAATTGCCGCCGACTGCTGATGGGCATCAAGATGCTGGCGGCGCCTTTCTCAATGGCCGTTTCAACGACTGCCACCGGATTGAAGATCGTTTCGATGGAACCCCCCAGGTTCAGCCCGCCGGTAACGGCAAGGCCGCCCTTGATGCTCTTCTGGAGTAGCGATGAGCAAAGCGCGAGCAGCACGGCGACGCCGACCGCAGAGCCGCTCTTGGCGCTGTCAAATGCCCGCAATTGGATTGAGAATTCGTGCTGGCGAGGCTCGCGGTCACCGACAAGTTCCTTCGCGCGCGCATAGAGGTTCTGTTCGGCACAGCGGACACTTTCCCGGAAAGGTGGCGGTGCCGGTTGATTCAGAATCTTCACGCCACTGCCCGGACCTTCCGTGATGTCCACACGATACAAACCCGTATTTTCATCACCGCCTCCGGGCGCAATAACCCACACCTGCCCCGGCGGTAGCGGATCGCTGCCAATGCTGCTCTCGCTGAAAAGCTCGGGCGTGGCGACGAATTGCTCCACACCGTCCTCGCCCATCGAGTAGCTGAACTGGGTGTTGCGGAACTCGGCGGACCCGATGCGCTTCTGCTGTTCCTTGACCCGCCGGCGGCATTCCAGTGCGATGCGCAGCGCCCACTCCAGCACCTCGTCGGAAACGGGAATCTCCCAGTCCTGCGTGGACTCAATTCCCGCCACCGCTAGTTGCTGCGCCAACTGCTGGGCAACGTCCATCCGCAGACCATCTGCAAACATGACCAACCGCCCGCCGCCGTTTCGATGGGCGGGGCGCGCTTCGATACCGACTGCCCATTGTCGCGGATGAGTTGTTGCAGATGGCGTGCCGTGCCATCGAGCCAGGGCAGATAAACGGCCCGCACAATGCCCAACACCGCGCCGTGCTGTTCTGGAGACCCACACGCTGCCAGGGCAGCCAGGGCAGCGGCATCGACCCGCCAGCCCGCGCTGGCATAAAACGCCGCATACGCATCCGGGGTCGGCGCGCCGTGGGTGATCTGGCACAATCCGGCCAGTTGCGCCAAGGGTTCGAGCGCCGTTGCCAAGGGACTCAGGCCCAGCCTCTGCCAAGGATAGCGGCGCCGGCCTGCATGTTCCGCCTCCAATACGGCAACGCGACTGATGACCTCGTCCTGCGGCCGATCCACCAGCGACTCCAGCGCCTGCTGCAATCTTCGCTCTTCGCTTTCGTTGATGTTCGGCCAGACCTCGGCGGTATCGAATAGGGACGGTGCTTTGGGCGCGGCCCGCTTCAGCCATTCGACAACGCCTGAGTAATTCGCGGGTGCCTCGGCGAAGCGCTGCCAGACCTTGTTCCATGGATTGCCCCGTCCGGAAAGAAGTTGAGCCGCCTTCAGTGGGCCGTCCTTGTCCGGATCAAAGCTGAAATCCGACTTGCATTGCTGACAGAAGGCTTTCCATTCCACTACCGAGCGACGCTGTTTGAACGCCTCAGGATCACCCAGCCAGCGCAGCAGCAGCCCTGTCGCATCCGGCGCCACCAGCCCGTTGAAATACTCCGAATCCAGACGCTTGCCCTGCAACTGGGTCAGCGGTTCGACCAACAAGGTCGGCAACGCACCGGCCAGCGCATCGAGCGTCGCCTGATCCTTGGCCACATCAAGATTGAGACCGCCGTGGCTGGACACCAGAAACGCGAAAGGCGTCCACTCCTTGCCATTCACGTGCAGCCACATCATGCCGCGATACTGTAAATCAACCAGCGCCACCAGTTCCTGCGGACAATCTTCGGCGGCCCGCAGCGTCTCCCGGCTGATGCCTGGCAGGTAGAAAATCGGCGTGGTTCCGCCAGCGGGCGCACCGTCAACGAGCCGCGCCTCGATGCAGCGCAGCCACAGCGCCGGGCCGGAGCGTTTTTCCGGCGCATAACTGCCGAGCACAAACAACTCCGGCAGCAGGGACTGCAAATCCGGCAAGACGGATTCCCATATGGCCAGGATTTGGCAGACGCTGTCTGCCAAATCAGCGGATAAACGGTGTAAAACTGGCGGCACTGGCGCAGGGTGCGCGGGGCCAGGTCGCGTATGCCGCCTGCGGCCAAGGCCTCGGCCAGCCGGTTGACCATCGCTTCACCATAGGTGGCACGGTCGGCCCCTTGTTGCTCGTATTCGCGGATGTACCAGCCAATCACCCAATTGCGCAGCGTGAGCGTGGTATTGATGGTGCGGCTGACGGCGGCGGCGCTTTGCGCATGCGCCTGCTCGATGGCCGCCACCAGCGAGGTGAAATCCATGCTTGGGCTGGCCTGGGCAGCTTGTGGCGGGCTGATAGTGGGTTTCTTTGCGCTCATTGCCGCGCTTTCTGTTCCCTGGTCAGATGCACGTCATTCACGCGGTCGCCGGTGAAGGTGCTGCCGTGCCAGAACCAGGGAAACTCCGCTTTGGCTCGCTGCGGTTCCTTGCCGCGATCCTTTTCCCATTTGATGTTGGGCTTGGCGCGCAGCAGGCCGGCGCCTTTCTTGCCGCCGGGGATGTCTTTGGCGAGGAAGGGGCGGATGTTCATGCGCACGCCGTCGTTGAGGTCGGGATGCCAGCCGATGGCTTGCTGAGCGAGCGGCTTCCAGCGCACGAAAATATCGTAGGGCGGTTCGCCTTCGAGGATCAGCTTGAGCACGGACTGCAATTGTTTTGCGGACTGGAGACGGGCGTCGCTGCCGGCCTCACCGGCGTCCACGGCGGCTTGCTGGCGGCGAATCCAGTCGCCGAGGTAGGCGTAGGTGAGCTTTTCCAGATTGGCGTGGGTGAGCTGGTGATAATTCACCAGCGCGCTGAAGCCACTCTTGTGGCCATCCCAGAGGTGCCAGATGAACGGGCGGTTGTGGAACAGCTTGCAGTGCTGCTCGAAAAATCCGTTGCGCAACCAGTCTTCCAGCGTCGAGCCGGCGTAATCCACTTGGGCAAGCAGTGCGGCCTGCTGGGTGGCGTTCCAATCCTGGCCGTAGGCGCGGGCGAGGAGTTCGCGCAGGCGCTCGGCAGCCGCAGCTTCGCCCTTGGTGGCGGAGAGGCAGACGATGCCGTCTTCATCCGCCAGCGTTTCCAGACCATCGGGGGCAAGCGCCGGGCAATCGGGAAAACTGGAACCGGTCTGGCGCGGCCATTGGTAGCCGAGCAAGCGGGCCACGGCCACCTGCAACGGCTGGTCTGCACCGGCAGGGTGGCCGTTGAACAACCACTGCATCGCGTCGCTCGAAAACGGCTTGGGCAAGCCGTGCGGATACTTCTCCGCCGCCACCTTCTGCCAGTGCGCCAGGTCGAAGGGGACTTTTAAGAAGGTCACGTTTGTGATCTTCATAGACTGGTCGATCCTTCGGACTTCATCGCGAAACTTTTCGGATGAAACAAACGCCCAAATTGGCAAAAGGGTATCCGTGCAACAGTGCTCGGCGATCTCCTGGATGTCATTCGCTCGCTGGATTTTTTCGCCAATGAATTGCTGAATTTCATCCAGCACCAACAGTGTGCAGGGAAGTTGCCCGCCCGGTCCGAAAATTTGCCGCACCACGTCGAGCGCATCCTCAATCGACGGGGAATTGTTGTCCTTGAACTGATCCCGGATGGCGGCTTGGGCATTGGCGGCGGTGGCATATTTTGGCTCGGCACTGACCAGCGCTTCAGCAAGGGGCATGGAAAGCTTCAACAGCAGGACTTCGCGACCGAGTTCGCGGTTCTGCTGTTTGAGGGCGTCCGCCACCTTGGCTTCGAGCCCGGATGAGCGCAACCAAAGAATGAATTTCGCCTGCGCCAGATTCTCTGGCAGACCGGCCGCGCGCAACACCAGTTGGATAAAAGCAAGACGGACGTTATCCATGGAACCGGCGCCCAGCGTGCCAGCAGCCGCGCGCAGGCCACCCATGGCCCGGCTGCGGGTGCTCAACTCCTTGAGCAGATCGGCGATTTCCGCCGGCAGCGTGACCAGCGAGCGGGCGGTGGCGCCGTGGGCAAAGTGATAGTCTTCCCACAGGTAGCGCAGCACTTTGACGAGATGGGACTTGCCGCTGCCAAAGAAGCCGCTGACCCAGACTGCCTGCTGCTCGGCTTGCCCCAAGCCAACGAGATAGGCTTTGAGAATCCGCTCCAACCCCCTGGCGTATTCGCCGTCGCAGACAAAGGTTTCCAGCTCGAAGCGCAGCGTCTTGATCTGTCCCTCGTTGTGGCCGATCTCGGCGACCTTCGAGACGCCGTTGTTGAGCAGCTCAAGGGTCGTTGGATCGCGAAAATAGAGTTCTCGGTTGCTCATGGGGGAATTCATTGATTAATGAAGCTTTCGGTGGAGGTGATGGGAACGGCCATGTAGTTGAAACCATCGCGCGCATCCATGAAACGATAGACGTTGCCGGCGTATTCGCCCGGAAACAAGATCAGCAAGCGACCGCGCACGCTGTCCTCAACACTTTCAATCAGGCGTGAGACCGCATGAAGTCGAACAGCGATGCCAAGCCGGTGACGGCTACGACCGTGGCGGCATCTACATCGTCAGGGCTACAGGCTTGGCGTACCCGTTCAACGGCCAGGTCTTCGAGTTCGCTATGGGCGCTGAAAAGCTCGGGTTCGGCAAAGATGCCCTCGCGGATTTCGTGGGCCGAAATCCATTCCGGGAGCAATCGTGTGAGGTCAACGGTGATCCAGCCGTGGTTAGCCTCCAGGGTGAGCGCTTCAAACTGCGGGATGCGTGCGCGTACCCGCCGTTCTTCAGCCGGTGGATACACCGCGAACCAGACGCGTTGCTTACCCGAAGAGTGGCCTGCCAGGGCAGACGCACCTGGCGTGAGTAGTTGGTCAGCAGCCGGTCTATGGCGCTCAGATGGTTGGACCTGAAATTCAGCAAGCAGCGGGAAGCTTAGTTCAACGACCTCCCCCCACCGCCCGCAGGTTGAGTAGGCCGGCACGATGGGCCTCTTGGCCCATTGCTCTGGCGCGGTCAGGGTTTAATCCCAAGAGGGAACACCACGGACTGGAGAAGATCGCGACGCCGTGGTAACCGGCGACATCACCAAGGAAGATGGCCATGGTGACGGCCTGTACAGTTGCTTTGATCTGCTGGCGGACCTTTTTAGTACGTCCGACGAGGTGCCCTGACTGAGTCCATGAGGACGCGGCATGGCGTGCGGTCTGATTTCGACTCAGTTCTGAATACTGATCCGGGAATGCGGCTTCAAACGCCTGTGCCAAGCTGTCTGTTTCAACGTGATCGCCTACTGACGTATCCATGATCGGCGGGGTCGTTGCCCGGAAAAGTGGATCACGCGCCCAGGCTACCTGCACCGCGAGCAAAGGCAGGCTCGCCGCATCGATAGAATGGAGCTTGCGTAGGAGTCCAAAGATTGGCCTGGCCTCGTCGAGCGAATACAGTTCGCGGAGGCGTCGAAGTGATTCCTTGCGTGTGCTGTCCGTGGCCTTGTCCAGAATATTTCGCTGAAGAATGGCGTCGCGGTAATCGGCAGCGCCAGAACCGATGGGAACTGCCCCCAGCACCGCTTCAAGCTCTGCCAGCATCATGGTCCGGCTGATATGCGCGCCACCGGAAGAGAATTTGAGCCCAAAAGACTCCAGCGCTGGTGTGGCAGCAGGAAAAGCGCTATTGACCGGCATCAGGCTGTTTCTTGTTTCAAGTGGCGGTGTCTGGTATGGAATTTCATGGAGATTGAATATTTTTCGGGTGTGCTAATTTACTGCATCGGGCAACCCAGTCCAAATAAATGGTTTTCCGTTTCAATCTTGCGCCATCTGCCAAGTAACACACAGTTCTCGATAACACTGCACGCCGCCTCGTTCCCGATACGAAATCCGCTCCCCCATTGAGGCTGTTTTGCTCTATTGCCTGGTATGGCTTAACGTACGATTGAGCCTCTTGCAAAACTCCCTCACACGAAGTGCTGCGCCACACTATCGGCCTTACTGAAGCCGATTTTTGCTTCTGAAACGTAAACTCCGCGCCTAACGCTATCCGTAAGTCATATTTCTTGTGATCCAGTGCAAAGTGCTCTCTGCACCCTCAAATGCATCGCCTGGAAATCAGGGGGGCAGCGCGTATTTTTCATTGTCGCAATCGCATTAACTGATCAGCGGCCAGTGCCAGGATACCGAACATCAGATGGCTCATGACTTTGACGGCCCCTTGAACCCGCAACGTGGTGCCGCCGAACTCATCCTTGAGGCGCGCATTGCTGCGCTCCGCCACTGTGCGCTCGTTATAACGAACCGCGTCTGCGGGTTCAAATTCTTCTTTGAGGCCGCCGCGCGGGTTATGGTCAATCAGCGGTACATGATTCAAGCTTCGGCTGTGCTCATGCAACACCAAACTGCAATAGGCGGCGTCCATCACATCGTAAAGATTCGTGACGCGGCCTGCGCTGATCAAGGAGAGCGGAATCGCCGCCCGGCTGTCGTGCATCGAGGCCGACGAGAGCAAGGCCGCGACAGGGACGCCACAATCGGCCGTGTCGATATGAAGCTTGTAGCCGTTCCAACTGACTTTGTAGCCTTGCGCATTGCACTTGGTGCCGCGATCACAGGCCGTCGGTATCTCGGCCAACATCTCAGACAAGATCTGCTGGCATTGCCGTTCAAGCGGCGAGTGCTTGGCCGGCGGACGCGCTTCACCCCGCGCCGGACGTCCCCGCTGTTTCCTTTCGCGGCTGACTTTGGGGGGCTTGGTTCGGGTCGGCCGCTCACGGGCAGGAATGGCGGTCCCATCGCGACTGATATGCCCGATCAATTCATCGCCAAGATGGGTCTGAATGAGTGCCTCATGAACCCGTTCAGGCAGACGGTGTTCGGCAAATTCGGCAAAAGCGCGGGAGAACGTTGCTTCGGAGGGCACCTTCTTACACATCGGAAACCCGCAAATACGGCGCAGGGCGCGATCAATCGTCAGGCGCTCGATCAAGGCCTTCGTCGTACTCAGGCTCAAAACGGCTTTGGCCACAAAGGCATTGGCCAACCAGGCGCGTTCGCTGGGCGGGCGGCCAATGCCGCACCACGACGAAGTCACGAAGTCCTCAATTCGCACCCAATCAAGCGTATGAATCACCTGCTCAAGCTTGGGCGTCATCATGCTGACCTCGTGACGCAGTTCGGGGATAAGTTCATGCTGAATCACATTCCAGCGTTGCATGATCAGGTCGCGTTGGGTAGCATTCATGGGCGGGCGTTATGATGTTTGGCTTGGTAACCGCATCATGCCAGAAATGGCCGCCCGTCCTTCCTTCGATCCGCTTGCCGGAACGAAAAAATCCTCAGCGGAGCCAGGGTTTTGCAAGAGGCTCGATTTTTTTGTCGTTTCGTGAATTGACCCCAAGGTTCATGGGGGATGGCAACAGGATTTGAACCAGCGACGGCATGTCCGCGCAAGCGCTGGCGTTGCCATTACTCGAAAACGACCGTACTCTATGGGCAATCCTCGTGACTTAGCATCTTGTCATGGAGCGGTTTTGTAGGCATGAGACTTGTGTGGCTTGGGTCGAATAGGTCGCGGTCGGTTTCGGTTGGGGATGAATTTTTGAAGGTTCAGGACAATCTCAGAGAACAGTGCGGCGACGATGCGCGAGGTCAAGCGAAGGCGGCCGGTGAGCACGCAGGGCAGCAGGCGGCGCAGATGCGAGAAAGCCAAGGTGCGATTGATACGCCACGGCGAATCTGGGGCGATGAGGTGCTCGTGGCCAGATAGACCGCCAGCGCATTGAGGTTGTCGCAGAGCATCTTGGCGCCGACGTCCTGACAGGCCGCGGGCAGAGTCAAGCCAGACGTATGCTCAAGCGACAGGCGATGCTTGAGGCGCTTGAAGGCCTCTTCGATGCGCCAGCGCCGATGATAGAGATCTGCGAATGCAGGCGCCGGATACTGCGCACTGTCGAGCAAGGACGTCATGAGCACGCGCACCTTACCGGCGGGTGTCACTTGGCGGATCAGGCGCACGGTCGAGGCCTGGCGGGGACACTCGTAATCGACGGCATCGGCAATTCGGCGGTGGCAGGGTCCCACGGTGTCGTCCTGGCCGGAGCGCATGAACTGCGTGATGGCGGCAAAGGTCGACGCGACGAATCGCAGCGCATGCAAGGAATCTCCCGATGCAGCAAGGCGGCCACCAGCCACGCGCCCGGGTAACCGCGGTCGCAGCAGCAGCATGTCGTGGCGGTCAATCCGGTCAGGCGCTCGAACAGCATCTGCCGCTCACCAACCAGGGGCTGTGCAGGATCAGCGAAGCGAACAACTCGATGCCCGGACGAAACAAGCCGATCAGCGTCGCCTCGCGCACCGCTTGCCCTCCGCGTTGAGCAAGGTCAAGCGAACCTTGGAGGCATCGGCGGCCAGGAACCCGCAATCCCTGCCAGAGCGGCTGACCGGGAAGGGCTTCATCGACCAGCCGCAGCAACTCTGTGTTGAGCGGATCGAAGACATTCGCATAGAGGCGGCTACGCGCCTTCGAGAACACTGGCGGTCACCACCCGAGACAAGCGGGTTCGCCGCGCCAGCAGCGTGAAGAACGCATCGGGTTCGCCCTGCACGGCCCCACGCACCGCTGGGCGGAAAGCGATCAGATCGGTGAAGAAGGGCAATCCACGGCTGCGCGTGAAATTCCGGGAATCACGGCGAAACCGCTTCGCGAAAGCTGTGCTCTGAATGAAGTCCCGTAAGCCTGAAAAGCACATTGACATATTTAGGACGGCATATTTAACCTATAAATATCAATCCGTTACGAGACCCAATTCTACCCCGATAGGCCGGCTTATCGCGGCGGCTGTAAAATATGCAAACGCGCTAAGTCAAGAGGATTGA